>NZ_CP048268.1:851666-1175833 GCF_019469265.1 Lactobacillus panisapium
AGTTAATTGGCTCGATTCCACAATTAGGTCAGATTATTGCTACGGCATTATTTGCATATTTAACTTTTAAGATGACCAGAAAAAATTTAGGACTTTTAGCAGTTGCTGTTGTCGGAATTGCCGGCGTTTTACCAGCAATCTATAGTAGCAGCTTAAACTTAATCCTAGCTTGTATGGTGCTAGTTGGTTTTGGTACTGGTACCATTACTAACGTTGTTCCTGTATTATTGCAAGAAAACTTTGAAGGTGAAGCAAGAGCTACAGCAATGGGTTGGGCAACCGGTGTAACTAATATCGGAATGATGATTTTTACTGCTTTAGGTGGTGTTTTAGGTAGCACTAACTGGAGAAACCTTTTCTGGGTTTATGCATTAGCTCTAGTTGTTTTCATCTTGGCATTTATCTTAATTCCACAAGATACCAAACTGCAAAATACTGATAAAAATAAAGATGGCGGCAAGAAAGAAAGCTTTTGGACTCTGTTAAAGCAAATGAACAACCTAGTATATGTTTTATACCTAGTTAACTTCATGCTTTCTTTGGCAATGATGACATTCTTGTCTAACCAATCAATTGTTTTGGCTGCACAAGGAAAAGGAACTGCTTATGTTGCTATGGTAACTGCTTTAGGTAATGTAGGTGGTATTATTACTGCGACATTCTTAACTTACATCAGAAAGTTCACTAAGAAAGATACAATTGCTTGGGGCTTTATTGCCTTTGCACTTTCATTTATTTGTATTGTCTTTTCATCAAATATTGTGATGCACATCATTGGTAATGCCTTTTCAGGAATGGGAATCGTCTTAGTTAATGCCACCGCACCATTTGAAATGTCACTTTTAACAGACCAAAAGCAATTCCCATTAGCAATTTCAATCAACACTTTGTTAGGTTCGATTGCTGGTATGATTGTGCCAATGTTATTAGCAGCTGTTAAAATTGCACCAGGACGTGATTCATATATTGCCGGAATAGTTATTTCTTTAGTAACTGCTGCGTTATTATTTATCACTCGGTTTGGTTCTAGAGTTGAAAAAGAACAAGGTAAAAACAAATAATTTTTAGTAGAGAATAAAAGATTCGGGGATGTATTATGAAGGTTGAACAATATAACTTAGATGAAGATAACCCTAATGTTACTCTGACTACCTATGTTTTGGATGATTCACCAGAAACACTAAAGGGCAAGCCAAGACCAGCAATTATTATTTGTCCTGGTGGTGGTTTCTTTAGTTGTACTGATCGTGAAGCAGAACCCGTCGCAATGTATTTTGCATCAATGGGCTATCATAGTTTTGTACTGCGCTACACAACTTACTTTAGTCATGGCTTAGAAATGCCTGACTTATCCAAGCCTTTGCCATTAAAAAAGGAGACAATATATCCTAAGCAAATTCGACAATTAGGCCAGGCAATGCTTTTGATTAAAAGAAATGCTGAAAAATGGCATGTCAATCCTGATCAAATAGGTGTGTGTGGCTTTTCAGCTGGTGGTCATGTTGCGTCGCTCTATGCTACCAGGTATAACGAGGCTGTTTTAACTGATTATTTGAATGCAAGTAGTGAACAATTGCGACCAGCATTTGCAATTATTGGCTACGCTCTTACTGATTATCATTTGTTAGACCAGCAATTGCGTGCTAAGAAAGATTCACCTGGTGAATATGCCTTTATGAAAGCTTCTAACGTGGCTTATGCTGGTGTTGAGTTTCCAGATAAAGAATTGGAAAGTGAGATCAGTCCAGTTGATCACGTTGATAGTGAAACACCACCATTCTTTATTTGGACAACAGCAACTGATCCATTAATTTCTCCACTTAGTTCATTACATATGGCATCCTGCTTAGCAGAAAATAAAATTCCGTATGAAATTCACGTTTTTGGAGAGGGAACTCATGGCTTAAGCTTGGCAACGCAAGCTGTGGCTGATTCCAAGTCACAAATTGAACCAATTGTTGGCCAATGGACAACTCTATGTACAAAATGGTTAGAAAAACGCTTTGCCTTAGACTTGCCCGCAAAGAGTCCTTTTGAGGAAATGAAGGATAAAGAAGAAAGCAACGCTAAAAATTAAGAAAATTGCTCCCACTAGCTAGTGAGTGTCATAAAAAATAGAATTTTTTCGGATTGCGAAAATAATTCGATGCCACTGCGAAAAACTATGCTAAAAAGCCATATTTGTTCATCACTATCTCGAATTATTTTGTCCACTATTGGATTAACGTCGTAAATTAATGGCTGATTAATAAGATAAAACCAACTTTGAACTGCAGGTCAAAGTTGGTTTTTTATATAATTTTGTAATACCGATAAGAAATTTGGGGTCATATATTAAAAACGTTCATACTTTCTGCGATATGAACTGGGAGTGAGCTTGCATAATTGGCGAAAATTTCTTTCGAAACTGTTAACTGAACTAAAGCCTGTCTGTTCGCTGATGCTACTAATACTGTCATCAGTGTATTTTAATAAATTACAACTTCTTTGTATGCGGTAATAATTGCGCAAATAATTAAAAGAATAACCGGTCTTTTTAGAAATTAACTTTCCTAAGTAGGCTTTATCATAGTTATATCGTCGAGCCAATTCCTTCAATTTGACGGTATCACAGTCCATCTTAATGGTATTAATGATTTTGGAAAAGTTATTAGTATGGACATCATTATAAGTTTTAAAATTATTTGTCTCGCTTAAACTTCTGAGAGCATAGGATAATAAAATAGAAATAAGGTTACAACAAATTTCATTTGATTGTGGTAAGGAAGAATAAGATTCAACAAATATATTTTGAATTATTTGCAATATTTTTTTGGTGATTTGAACGTTAAAGGTTAAATAATTTTCGGTGGAACTATAAAGACATTTATTAAAAAAATCCGCCAGTATGTTATCAGCTTTGATTAAATTAAAAAATGAATCATCAAAAGTACTTTTTTTCATCACAATACAGATAACGATACTTCTCTCAATGACTTCTATTTTATGAGCAGTACCAGGGGAAATTATTACTAAACCGCCTTTTTGTAGGTTACAGACTGAATTATTAGTAAAAAACTTAGTTTCTCCTTCTAAAACAAGATCTATTTCAAAATAATCATGTTCATGAAAGTGTACTAATTCATTTTGAAATTGTAGTAAAATTTTGGCGTCTTTTTCTGCAAACATGAAATAAGACTCTGACACATTTTTGTATATCTGTTGAGGTTTTTGAATAATTGGTGTTACATCAACAGTTAAATTTTGCAAGCCTTGATAGAGTGAAAAACTATCATGAGCCATGGTTAATGAATTTACATTTTTAGGCAATTTATACGAATAATTGCTTTTTTGGTATAAATGAAAAATTGCATCTAACAAAGAAATTTTTTGATGTTTTGTTAAAAAACAGAAAGACAAGTACTTTTGAATTGCATCGTAAGACATATAAATTCGACGATTCATTTTTTCTCCTAACACTAATTTTGTTAAATTTACCACTAAAAAGTATATCTGGTTAGTTTATGAAAGCGCTTATAATTACGCTTGAAAGTAAAAATGGAGGCAAATATGAACGAATCTATTTCATTAAATTATAACTGGAAATTTCATTTTGGTGAAATCCAAAAGCCAAAATTATTGGCAAAAAAGTCTTATGCTTTTGGAGGATTAACGGCACCACTTGAAAATGAAACTGGCAATATTCTACCAATTGGTCCCGGAGGCAATCACTTCTTAAGCTTAATATCTAATGGCGATGTTAATAAGGGCTTACAAAATTTAGCTGGGACGGAATTTGTTAAATCTTTAGATAAAACTTGGCAGGCAATAAACATCCCTGATGATTGGAAGAGACGGGAACCCTATCAAAATGATTCAAGTACTTTGATGACAGGGTCTAAGAATAACGGAATAGCGTATTACCGTAAGACGTTTAACCTAACAAAAGAATCGCTAAAAGAAAAAGAGTATTTGCTACACTTTGATGGCATTATGGGGTCAAGTGATGTTTGGTTTAATGGTTGTTATTTAGGACATAACGATAGTGGTTATGTGGCAATCGATTATGATATTTCAGCAATAATCAAATTTGCGCGTACTGGTGACAATGTTATTCTTGTGCGCACGGATACTACCACTGGTTCAGAAGGATGGTGGTATGAAGGAGCCGGAATTTATAAAAATGTTTGGCTTGAAGTTAGAGATTTAGTCCATTTAGAAAGCGATGAGTTTTACTTTAGGACAGTGGAAATAAATGAGCAAAATGCCAAGATGATGGTCAACTTTGCTGTCAAAAATGATCTGGATCATCCCGTTTCTATCAGGCCAAAAATAAAAATTAATCAAAAGATTCAACTTGATTTTGAAACTGTAACTTTACAATCACGGTCCGCAAGACAGTTTAATAAAATATTTGCGATTAAAGCGCCAAAACTGTGGTCGCCTGAGCATCCCAATTTATACCAAGCAAGATTGGAAATTGAAAATGACTTTTTAGAACGAAGTTTTGGTATTAAAACAGTCAGCTATGATGTCAACGGATTTCATTTAAATGGATGTCTTTATCAATTGAAAGGTGTATGTGAGCATCAGGACTTCGGTGGAGTGGGAGTTGCTTTGAATCAGGACATTATTGATTTTAAGGTCAAAAGGCTTAAGAAAATGGGGGTTAATGCCCTTAGGAGCGCACACCATTTTGCTTCAGAAGAATTGTTAAATGCATGTGACCGCCTAGGAATAGTTTTAATTGATGAAAACCGGCTTCTAGAAGCTACGCCATGGCGATTAAATAATTTAACCAAAATGATAAAGAAAAGTCGTTGCCATGTATCTATCTCATTTTGGTCAATTGCCAATGAAGAAATTATTGGCAACACAGAGTATGGCTGCCGCTCAGTAAAAAAGATTACTGAAATTATTCGTAGTTTATCTCCGGATACTTTATTAATTTCTGCAGAATTGTTAAATCCTGAGGGAAAAGTAAATGACGATTATCTTAAGTATTTTGACATATTAGGTGTTAATTATCCTGAAGCCGGCGTCATGGGCAAAGGAGCTGAACTTATTCATCAAAGTCATCCGGGCTTGCCTATGATGTGTACTGAAAATGCGTCATACTTTTCAACTCGTGGTATTTACAAAGATGATGCTGTAAACTGTCACACTAATAATTTTGGCTCTTTGTACTCAATGGTTTTACCCGGTAAAAGAAAGCCTGGTGATCCGGGAGTAGGGGGCACTGCACGCCCTGAAACTGTGATGTCTTATATACATGAGCATGAATATATGAGTGGGGTATTTTTATGGACTGCTTTTGATTATTATGGCGAACCATCACCTTTTGGCTGGCCGGGGATTAGTTCTCAGTTTGGAATTATGGATTTAGGTGGCTTACCTAAAGATTATTTTTACTATTATCAGGCTCAGTGGCAGCATCAGCCGGTACTTCATTTGATGCCTTCATGGAATAAGACTGATTTAACAATTGAAAATGGTCAAACTAGGGTTAGAGTTTTTTCAAACCTTGATGAAGTCGAACTATTTATCAACCATAAAAGTTTAGGTAAAAAAGTCGTTAAAAACTATGAATGTGATTGGCTAGTTGAATATGAACCGGGAGAGCTTTTAGCCAGGGGATACGTGAAAGATAACGTTTTGCTAGATGATAAAAAAGAAACCAGTGGCAAAATAAGTAAAGTAGATACTAGTGTTTTGTATCATGGTAAAAAATGTACTTTATTTCAATTGAAAGCAATTGATAAACAAAATAACTTTGTTCCTGATGATAATCACTTGTTAAAAATTAAAGCGGAAAATGGACAGATCATCGGATTAGTCAACGGCAATCCTTCAGATATCAGTGAATATTCCTTAAGCAAAATTAAACTTTTTTCTGGTAAAGCAGTTGTAATTGTCAAACATGAAGAAAATGTTTTGCCGCAAGTTTATGTGGAATTTAACTAAGAAATGAAGGTAACTTTGATGACTAAAAGACAAATTTTAAAGGCAATAGGTATATTGAGTATGAACTTGCTGTTAATGTTGGGTACAGCTGTCACGTCAGCAATTGCAGCAATAGCAAGGTCATTTTCTACAGAACCCATTTCTAAAGTACAACTGTTAGGTTCAATACCGCAACTTGGTCAAATTATTTCTACAATATTTTTTGCATATTTAACTTTTAAAATGACCCGTAAAAATCTAGGTTTAATGGCGATTTTATTTGTAACAATTGGTGGCTTAATTCCGGCAATTTATAGTAGCAGTCTTAACTTGATTTTGGCCTGCATGGTCCTAGTTGGCTTTGGTACAGGGACTATTACTAATGTTGTACCAGTTTTATTGCAGGAGAATTTTACAGGAGAAGCACGTGCCACTACCATGGGGTGGGCTACCGGTGTTACGAATGTTGGCATGATGATCTTTACCGCATTGGGTGGCATTTTAGGTAACAGCAATTGGCGCAATCTGTTCTGGATTTATGGTTTAGGCTTGGTAGTTTTTGCTCTTGCATTGTTCTTAATTCCACAAGATCAAAAACTTGCCAGCACTAATCAGAATGAAAGTAATGATGCTAAAAAAATGGGCTTTTGGTCTTTATTAAAACATCTTAGTGGCTATGTTTATGTTTTGTATTTGGTTAATTTTATGCTTTCAATAGCAATGATGACTTTTTTATCCAATCAATCTATTGTTTTAGCAGGACAAAATAAGGGTACTGCTTATGTAGCAATGGTTACGGCGCTAGGTAATATTGGCGGTATCATCACTGCAGCATTTTTAACTTATATTAGAAAGCTTACTAGGGATGATACGATTGCCTGGGGTTTCATTGCATTCGCATTATCTTTCATCTGCATAATATTCTCATCTAACGTTATTTTGCATATTATCGGTAACGCCTTTTCAGGCATGGGAATCGTGTTAGTTAACGCAACTGCGCCATATGAAATGTCAATTTTAACTGATCAAAAACAATTTCCACTAGCAGTCTCTATTAACACCTTAATTGGTTCATTGGCAGGGATGTTTGTGCCAGTGTTACTGGCAGCTGTAAAAATAGCACCGGGCCGCGATTCTTTTTTAGCAGGAATAGCTGTTTCAGTAATTACAGCGTTAGTTTTATTACTGACTAGGTTCGGATCAAGAGTAAAAAAGAGGGCAGAAGATAATAATTGATTTATTGTAGGAGAGAAACAAAATGTTAAATTTTAAAATAAATTCAAATTCAAAAAAATCGTTTTCACATTATTGGGAAATGTGTGTTGGCAGTAGTCACGCTTATACTGCGTTAAGAGCAGATTACCAAGAACAATTAACCAAGGTACACCAAGATATGGGTATAAAATACGTCCGTTTTCACGGCTTATTTGACGATGAAATGAGTGTCTGCGTCGAAAACTTTGATTTTACAGGTAAGTCAGAAGGCATCACCTATAATTTCGTTAATATTGATAAAATTTATGATTTTTTAATCAGAATTGGGATGAAGCCATTTGTAGAATTAAGTTTTATGCCAAGCTGTTTAGCTTCTGAAAAAAATAAAATCTTTCCGTATGGTGGCAATAATTCGATGCCTAAATCTGATGAGTCATGGGAAAAGTTAATTGCCAAATTTATAGAGCATATCCTTGAGCGTTATGGTAAGGATGAGGTTGAATCATGGTACTTTGAAGTATGGAATGAGCCAAATTTATCCCGCTTTTTCTCAGGTACAAAAGAGGATTACTTCCACTTGTATGAAATAACAGTAAGAACGGCTAAGAAGATTGATGAAAAACTGCGCTTTGGCGGACCAGCCACATCTTACAATTCATGGATACCTGATATGATTGACTTTTGTCAGAAAAATAATTTGCCTCTGGACTTTGTTTCGACACATCATTATCCAACAGATGATCCTTTGTGGGAAAGTGGCATGGATATTGATGAATTTTTTAAAAAGACTAATGGCGTTCCACAAGATTATCCTCGAGGAATACTCAAAGTTATGACTTCTAAGACAAGAGATGAAGCCAAAAACTACCCACTATTTTACACAGAGTGGAGTGTTTCAGCGATGGTTGGCGATTCCGCTCATGATACTCCTTATGGAGCAGCGATGGTGGCTAAAACTTTAGCTGACAATGATGGACTAGTTGAAGGATATGATTATTGGGCATTTTCAGATATCTTTGAAGAAGAATCTCAAAAGCCGGGAGTATTTCATGGTGGTTTCGGCATGCAAACAGTTGATGGAATCGAAAAGCCGGTTTATAGGTTGTTTGAAATATTCCACAATCTCGGTAATCAAAGAATAAATGTTGAAGATAATAATAATGCTACTGCTGAAATCTTAGCTGTCCAAAAGGAAAATAACTTACAAATCGTGGCGTATAACC
The DNA here is from genome assembly GCF_019469265.1 of Lactobacillus panisapium. NCBI lineage: Bacteria > Bacillati > Bacillota > Bacilli > Lactobacillales > Lactobacillaceae > Lactobacillus > Lactobacillus panisapium. The sequence continues at coordinate 860,027 of NZ_CP048268.1, forward strand.
ATAATGTACCAAAAGAACCAATTAAAACAGAACAATTGGAAATAGATCTAGATAAAACGATAAGTGGTATATGTGAAATAGAAAGAATTGATGAAGATCATGCTAATCCTAAGAAATTGTGGCAGAAAATGGGAGAACCAACTTATGTTAGTCAAGACCAAGTTAAAGATTTGCGTGTCGCTTCGCAGCTAAAACCTGAAAGTATAAAAATACAAAATGGCAAGATTAACCTAGAACTAATGCCACAATCATGCGCATTGATTACTATTCCTGATTATTTTGAATAACCATAAAAAGAGTCTGGAGAAAAAACTATTCTCTTTGATTAACAAAAAGTGTTGAACTTGATGGTTCAACGCTTTTTAGCATGCGAAAATACGGTTAAGGAAGCATGCAAAAGTCGAAAATAATCTAAAAAAGAAGCTTATAACCTTGAATTTGTAAAGAGTGATAAAGAGCCAGACTTAATAGTCAATTTGGTGAGGTAAGAAGAAAAAGGCAGGTAAAACATCATTTCTGGGGCTTTACTTGCTTTTTTCGTTAAAAGAATTAGTTTCTTCTCGGACTCATTCTGTCTCATATAAATGAAAGATTTAATGATGATTCATTACTTAAAAAATAAGATCTATAAAAACTATATTTCAATTGATTTATTCTTTTGCCTGAACTGCTTAGGTGTTTCACCAAATTCTTTATAAAATTTATTATAGAAGAAAGTAGTATTCTTTATACCTACATTTAACATAATATCTGTAATTGACATTGATGTTTCTTTTAAAAGTAACTTTGCTTTTTCTAACTGTGCACTAATTTTAATTTGTGTAAAGTTTTTACCAGTTGTATTCATCAATAATTTATAAATTGTACTGGTTGAAAAGTGAAATTTATCTGCTAGTTCATTTAGAGAGCAGTTGCCATCACAATACTCAATTTCCTGAAGTATCATTAGAACGTTCTTGTCATTATCGTCAATTATTAAATTCTGGCTAACATCGCTAACCAAACGACTTAAATAAAAAAGCAATACTGAACAGTAGCTTTCAATTACATGGATACTGTTTGCCTTTGGAAAATAATGCTCTCTCAAAATCATGTCAAATACAACAGCAAATTCCGGCATTTTAGAAGTATGAAAGATTAAGAAATTGTCAAAGCACCGTTTTCCTATAACTGCATTTAATAAAAACTCACTTAATACATTCGAACCATTAAATTGCGATAGAAATACTGACGAGAAAAATTCCTTTTTAAAAATAATATTGAAAACAATATCGTCCTTGCTTTTATATTCCGCACTGTTCACAACGTCAGTATCTAAAATGCAAATATCGCCTTTTTTTAAGGTTATCCTCTTACCATTAATTAAAAATGTGCATTTGCCTGAATATACATAATTCATTTCCATATCTTTATGTAGATGAGGAGGAATGATAGTATATCTTGTTTCTCTGATCATACCAACATTACAACCTTTTAGTGTATTAATAAAATCAAAAAAATACACTTTTTTACCATTATAATTTTTAGTTTTCAATGATTTATAAAAGGGACTTAGCTTATTTTTATTCTGTAAATGCCATTTTTCACTATCAGTAGTTTGATAAATTTGTTTATTTAGTATTCTGTTCATAATTCTTTTATTGAATATGATAAGACTCTTAAGCAATTATGATATTTAAAAAGATATTTACTGCTTATATTATAGCATTGTAAGCGTTATATACAATGGATATAGGAAGGGAAAAATATATGATAAAAAGAGATTATGATAAAAGATATTTACTAGGTGGTGCAATTGCATGCTCTCAGGCTGATGGAGGATTTCGAGAAGGAGGTAAAGGAATCTCCACCCAAGATTTACGGTATTTAAATCCAGCATGGACTCCAGAGCAAATTGAAGAAAAGCACCAAAAAGACCCGTTTTCAAAAAAGGAATATGATACTGCTTTAAAAAGCGATGGCACAAAATATTATCCATTCAGACGGGGAATTGATTTCTACCATCATTATAAAGAAGACATCAAACTTTTTGCTGAACTAGGTCTACAAATTTTTAGAACTTCAATTAGTTGGTCACGAATATTTCCAAATGGAGACGATGCTGTGCCTAATGAAGAAGGTATCGAGTATTACCGTGACATGTTTTCAGAATGCCACAAATATGGTATTAAAGTATTTGCAACAATGGTTCATTATGATATTCCGGTTAATTTAGTTGAAAAATATGGTGGTTGGAAAAACAGAAAGATTATCAAATTCTTTGAAAGATATGTAACTGTTTTATACAAACGTCTCGGTGATTTAGTCGATTTCTGGCTTCCATTTAATGAAATTAATGCAGCTAAATTTTCTCCTTGGGATGGCGTCTGTCTTATACCAGGAGAAGAGGAAAATATGGATCAAAAAATTTTTCAGTGTCTGCATCACCAATTTTTATGTAGTGCAAGAGCTGTTCAGTTAGGCAGGAAACTGGTTCCCGGAAAACCAGTTGGTGCAATGATTGCTCGCTTTACAACGTACCCAGCTACATCAAAGCCAGAAGATAACTTACAAGCAATACAAGATGATCAATATTCGAACTGGTTTTATCTAGATGTACTTGCACGCGGTTACTATCCAGAATACATGAAACGGTATTTTGATAAGATTAATGTTCACATTCATTTCGAATCTGGTGATGCCGAACTATTAAAAAGCGGAACCGTGGGATTTGTTTCCTTTTCTTATTATTTTTCACAAGTATCTACAAATGAAGCAAATTGGGAAAAAACAGCCGGTAATTTAATTATGACAAAGAAAAACCCTTATTTAAAGGAATCAGAATGGGGCTGGCAAATAGATCCAATCGGCTTGCGCTTCACCTTAAATCAAATTTATGATCGATATCACTTACCAATTATTGTTGCTGAAAATGGTTTAGGTGCTCATGATGTACTAACTGAAGACCATAAAGTTCATGATGATTACAGAATTGCCTATTTGAAAGCACACATAGATCAGCTTGACGAGGCTGTTAAAGATGGCGTGGATTTAATTGCTTACACAATGTGGGGGATTATTGACATAGTCTCATGTGGGCCTTTAACAATGGACAAACGTTATGGTGTTATATACGTAGACTTAGACAATGCCGGTAATGGAACTGGAAAGCGTTACAAGAAAGACTCTTTTTATTGGTATAAAAATAGAATTAAGCAACACAAGAAAACAAATTTTAATAAGTAAAAAAGAGCAATGGAGGTACTAATATGGAAAAAAGGGAGCTAGCAGAAAAAATTATTGATTTTCTTGGTGGGCCAGAAAATATTAATAATTATTGGCATTGTGTTACCAGATTAAGATTTACAATCAATAATGATGAGAAAGCACAACTATCTGAAATTGAAAAATTACCTGGAGTTTTGGGAACAACAATTAAAAATAATCAATATCAAGTTGTTATCGGTCCCGGCGTGGATACACTATTCTCAGCAATAGAGCAAATTTTAGGTGTTAGTAAAAATGAGGATAACGATTCTAAAAAAGAAACTTCGCATAAAATTAGTGGAAAGTTGATTTTGGATGTTATTTCTGGCGTCTTTCAACCTATTCTGCCCGCATTAGTGGCCGGTGGTATGTTAAAAGGAATTTTAGCAATTGTTTTAGCTATCTCTCCAAGCCTTGAAAAAAATACCACAATGGCATTATTTAACTTAATTGCTGATGTTCCTTTTTACTTTTTACCTTTTCTACTGGCAATTTCTTCATCAAGGAAGTTCAAACTAAATGAATTTTTAGGTATTTGTATGGCGGGGGCACTACTTTATCCAACATTTGTAGCTAAGATAGCTAGCGGAAACTCCGGATTAACACTATTTGGGTTAAAAATTCCAGTTTTTAATTATGCTACATCGGTTTTTCCAGTAATTTTAGGTGTCGGGCTTATGGCCGTAATATATCATTTTATTGATCGCTTCATTCCTGATGTCTTAAAGCTAGTTGTTGTTCCTGCTATCACTTTAATTATAGCTGTTCCGCTTGCAATGTGGATTTTAGCACCATTAGGTGCTTATGGTGGTCTATATTTAGCAAAGGGTATAGTATGGCTGTTTAATAAAGCTGGGTTATTGGCTGGATTCCTATTAGGTTTTTTTATGCCACTGATCGTTTTAACAGGCATGCACCAATCAACTTCACCAATTCAGATACAAAATATTGCAACTCTAGGCTATGATTACTTATTACCTGTTTCTTTCGTGCATAATATGGCTGAGTCTGGAGCAGCATTAGGAACTTCTTTAAGAATGAAGGACAAGGAGTTAAGGGCAGCTGGACTGTCTACTAGTTTTTCTGCGTTTATTGGTATTTCAGAACCGGCCTTATACACAGTGAATGTTGTCCATAAGACATCAATGATAGCAGCAATGTGTGGTTCAGGTTTTGGAGGCATGTTAACAGTCCTATTAGGGGCCAAATGTTATGCTTTTGTTATGCCTGGTATTACTTCTTTACCGGTTTATGTAAAAGCTGGTCAAGGATTCGCAAATGTCTTATTGATGATTGTTTGTTTAGTAGCTTCTTTTTTGGTAAGCGCACTAGTAGCATTAATTTTAGGTGGTAAAGTTGACAAAGAAAATAAAGCAAAATCTGCAAGTAAGAGTCGCGTTGAAATTGTTTCACCTACTTCAGGTATGATCGTGTCACTTGAAGATGTTAATGATCCAGTTTTTTCTAAGAAAACAATGGGTGAGGGCTTTGCTATTAAGCCTACTTCTGATGAAATTTATTCTCCAGTTTCAGGAAAAGTTACTATGCTTGCAGTAACAAAACATGGAATTGGTATTACAACAAGTGAAGGGGTGGAAGTTCTTCTACACTTGGGAATTGATACGGTTGAATTAAAAGGGGAACCTTTTCAATTATTTGTCCATAAAGGTGATCATGTTGCAGCTGGTCAAAAAATTGCATTAATGGACATTAAACAAATAGAAAAAGACGGAAAGGATCCAACCGTTATTTTTGTAATTACTAATTCAAAAGATAAAATCAAAAAAATAGATTTTGAATATACCAAGGGAAATATTTCCTTTGGCAGCAGTGTTATGTCAGCAGAATTAATATAGAATAAAAAGAGTCTGGAGAAAAAACTATTCTCTTTGATTAACAAAAAGCGTTGAACTTGATGGTTCAACGCTTTTTAGCATGCGAAAATACGGTTAAGGAAGCATGCAAAAGTCGAAAATAATCTAAAAAAGAAGCTTATAACCTTGAATTTGTAAAGAGTGATAAGGATTCTGACTTAATAGTCAATTTGGTGAGGTAAGAAGAAAAAGCAAGTAAAACATCATTTCTGGGGCTTTACTTGCTTTTTTTTGTTAAAAAAATTAGTTTCTTCTCGGACTCATTTGTTTACTGTTAGAATTGCTTGCAAAAATAACGGAAAAATGTTGGTCAGAAAACCTGTGAAATCGACATACTTTTTCTGGTTTTTCGCTATAGCAGAGAAAAAATTTAACTCATATACTTAAATTATTGATGTAAGCGTATTAATCGGTGCGATAAAGATAACTTGCATCTTTTTTACTAAGTAATTCAATCTTTGGAACGAAAACAGCAAAGTGAATTTTACTTGGCAAAGGCTACTAATCGCACGTAATTCAATTATTTTGACAAAATTAGAAAGGGCAAAAGTATGCTGAACTTTAAAATAGAGAAAAGTATTCAAACTCCATTTCCGCATTATTGGGAAGTTTGTGTAGGTAGTTGTCACGCTTATACAGCTCTGCGTGAAGATTACCGGCAACAATTAACCAAGGCTCATCAAGAATTAGGGTTCAAATATGTCCGTTTTCATGGTCTGTTTGATGATGAGATGAGTGTTTGCATTGAAAATTTTGACTTTAATGGTCAATCCCAAGGCATTACCTATAATTTTGGTAATATTGATAATATTATCGACTTTTTGTTGCGCATTGGTATGAAGCCATTTCTCGAATTAGGTTTTATGCCAACATGTCTGGCTTCCGGCGAAAATAAAATTTTTGCCTATGGCGGCAATAATACTATGCCTAAATCTGATCAAGCGTGGGAAGAATTAATTGAGAAGTTTATTACTCACATCATTGCCCGCTATGGTAGGGAAGAAGTTGAATCTTGGTTTTTTGAAGTTTGGAACGAACCAAATCTGCCTCTATTCTTTGCCGGCACTCAAAAGGATTATTTTCACCTTTATGAAATAACAGTTAAAACAGCTAAGCAAATTGATGAAAAACTACAATTCGGTGGCCCAGCAACTTCATATAATTCTTGGGTACCAGAAATGATTGCTTTTTGTGAACAAAATAATGTGCCTCTTGACTTCATTTCAACGCATCATTATCCAACAGATGATCCACTATGGCAAAGCGGAATGGATATTGAGGAATTCTTTAAGAAGACTGGCGGTAAAAAGACAGACTATCACCGGGGCATTTTAAAAGAAATGACGAGTAGGACTAAGAAGCAGGCGGGAAAATATCCGCTGTATTATACTGAATGGAATGTTTCAGCCATGCTGGGTGATCATATTCACGATGAGCCTTATGCGGCTGCAATGGTCGCCAAAACCTTAGCAGATAATGATGGTTTAGTTGATGGTTATTCATTTTGGACTTTTAGTGATATTTTTGAAGAGCAATCGCAAAAGCCGGGAGAATTTCACGGTGGCTTCGGTCTTCAAACTGTTGATGGAATCGAAAAACCTGTCTATCGCATTTTTGAAATCTTTCACCAATTAGGAACAAGCCGGGTTAAAATTACTGCCAATCAGGAAAAAACAGCAGAAGTATTGGCTACTAGAAAGGCTAACGACTTGCAACTCGTAGTCTATAACCACAATGTTCCAAGCGGGAAGATTCAAACTGAAAAAGTAGCAATTGATCTTGCTTCTAGCCATTCGGACACTTGTTTAGTGCAGAGAATTGATGATGATAATGCCAATCCAATTAAAGAATGGGTTAAGATGGGAAGTCCGGAATATCTTAAGCAGGATGAAGTAGAACAGCTTAAGCAAGCAGCGCTATTGCAAAATGAACAGCTGACTATTTCAGATGGACGACTGGAACTGGAAATGCCGCCACATTCATGTGCATTTGTCACTGTTAATAATTATTTTAATTAAGAGTAAAAGAGAAGGTCAGACGAAATTTACCTAGTCTGGCTTTTTTGGTGCATTTAATTATTAATAAAAAAAGAATCTGTGAAACCGCCATAGTTTCTCTGGCTTTTGGCTATGGTTATATTACTAAATTGCTAATATACTTGGTAAGAAATGAAAGCGATTAAGCGATTTAAGGAGTATAGAAAATGAAAAATTTTCAAAAGTGGTTAGAGAAATATCTCGTTCCATTTTCAAATAAACTGGGCCAGAATAAGGTTCTGCAGAGTATCTCTTCTGGGATGGTGATGACTCTGCCAGTGACGATTGGAGCCTCTGTGTTTTCAATCTTCGCTAGTTTTCCAATTAAACCAGTAGCGGATTGGTTCAATCAAGTTGGCATCACGCCTTCAATGACGGCGATTGTTAACGGAACAATGAATATCTTGGCTGTTTTCATTGCATTTACAATTGCGTATAATTATGCACAAAAATGTAAAGCTAATGGGGTAGTTGCTGGATTATTCAGTTTGGCAAGTTTCTTTATTTTAATGCCGCAATCTATTCCTGGGAAAAAGCCAGTTAACGCCTTCCAAATTAACTACTTAGGTAGTGAAGGAATTATTGTTGCAATTCTATTGTCAATTTTAATTGGTGTATTCTACGTTAAATTGAGTAGAAATAAAAAGTTAATAATTAAATTACCTGACTCAGTTCCAAGCATGGTTAGCTCATCGATTGAGCCGCTGATTGTTGGTATCATTATTTTTACCGTTGTATTTGTTGTTAGAGCAATCTTTGACTACTCACAATTTGGCAATGTTTTTGACTTTATCAATAAATTAATTACGACGCCATTGATGAACGTGGGTGGTTCACCAATTACCCTAATTTTAATTATGGTTTTATCAAATGTACTGTTTACTTTTGGTATTCACCCAGCAGCTATTCAATCCGTCATTATTCCGATTGTGATCTCAATGATGGTCAGCAGCACTCCTGCCTATCAAGCAGGAAAAACAATTCCATTTTTGAGTAACTTAGTTGTGTTTGCCTTTTCAAATAATGATGCGGCTGGTGCTACTTTGAGTTTAGTGTTAATTGCCCTAATCTTTGGTAAATCCAAGCGTTATAAAGAGTTCTTCAAAGTTTCAGCTTTACCAAACATCTTTAATATTAACGAACCAATTATTTTTGGGATGCCAATTGTTTTAAACCCATTAATGTTTATTCCATTTATTTTATCAAGCTTTGTTTCTAGTGGAGTGGCATTATTAGCTGTTAAAATTGGCTTTATTACCAACTATAATCCTAGCCTTGGAATGGGAATGCCTTGGACAATGCCTAAGTTAATTGCGGACGCAATGATTATGGGTTGGCAAGGTGCTGTCGTTTGGCTAATCAATTTTGCCTTAATGTTTGTCATTTACCTCCCATTCTTTAGAGTAGCCGACAAGCAGGCTTTAGAGGAGGAAAATAGCAAGAATGACTAATCAGTTTCATCTAAAAGAAGATTTTCCGCAAGATTTTTTGTGGGGTGCCAGCACATCTGCTTTTCAAGTAGAAGGAGCTGCTAATGAGGATGGCAAGGGACTAACAGTTGCCGATCTTCGTTCACAAAAAAGCAAGTATTTGGATACTTCAGTCGGTGTGGATCATTATCATCACATTGAAGAAGATGTGGCACTAATGGCAAAACTCGGTCTTAAGAGCTACCGGTTTTCCATTTCGTGGGCCCGAATTTTTCCTAATGGCAATGATCAAGAGCCTAATCAAAAGGGGATTGCTTTTTACAATAAGTTAATTAACCTTTTGGTTGAGAATAAGATTGAACCAATAGTTACCTTATTTCATTTTGATTGTCCGGTTGGCATAATTAAGGAGTATGGTGGCTGGTCCAATAGACAGGCAATTTCTGATTATTATCGTTATGCTAAAACAGTTCTAGAATTATTTGGGGACCGTGTTAAATACTGGCTGACGATTAATGAGCAGTCTCTGATTGCTAATGTGCCAGCGATGAATGGTATAACGGATTCAGATAAGCATCAGCTTCGGCAAAAAGGGGAAAATTCCAATTATTACATGTTTTTGGCTCAGGCTAAAGTTTATGCGTTATGTCATAAATTATATCCTGAAAGTAAAATTGGCCCTGCTGTTTCTTATATGACTAATTTTCCTTATGATCATACGTCTGCCAACGCATTAAAAAGTAAATCAATGGAAGATATGATTTCTTTTATTGATATGGATGTCGCACTACGAGGCGAATTGCCGTCATATTACAAACGCTATTTGCTGGATAGTAATATTGAGCTTGACGTGCAGGATGGCGACGAGCAGATTTTACAAAATGGTAAGGCTAACTTTTTAGGCTTGAATTGGTATTCAACTTCAGTCTTTAAATTGAGCCAAGAACAAAGTCCTAAAATGCTTGATGGGGTCATTTCAAATGTTGAAAAAGTTAGGGATGATCGCCTGATGAATTCTGAATGGGACTTTTCGTATGATCCAGTTGGATTACGTTTTGCTTTGCAAAAAGTTAACGACCGTTATCCTAATATTCCAATTATTATTACTGAATGTGGTTGGCCGGAACGGGAAGAATTAGAAGAGGGCAAGGTTCACGATACCAAGCGAATTAAATATTTAAATGGTCATATTTATGAATTGCGTGAAGCAATTAAAGATGGCGTCAACGTCATTTCCTTTAATCCGTGGTCATTTTTAGATTTATTAAGTGTGAATGATGGTATGGACAAGCGCTATGGCTTAGTTTTCGTTAACCGCGATAATTATGCCGAAAAAGATTTGGTACGTTACCCGAAAGATAGTTATTATTTTTACCAAAAGGTAATTGCAACTAATGCCCAAAATGTTGTGAAGTTAAACATTGATGAAGATAAAGAGGAGATTTAAAAATGGCTGAAAAAACCATTATGCTGTGCTGTTCCGCAGGAATGAGTACAAGTTTATTAGTAACCAAAATGAAAAAAGCTGCAGAAGAACAAGGTAAAGATGTTGAAATCTTTGCTGTTCCAGCAGCTGAAGCAGATGACAAAATTGCGCAGGGCAATATTAATTGCATTTTGCTCGGACCGCAAGTTCGTTATATGGAAAATGAATTCAAGCAAAAAGTAGAAGGGAAAAATATTGGTTTAGCCGTGATTGACATGCAAGCGTATGGCTTAATGGATGGTGCCAAAGTTCTTGCTCAAGCATACCAATTGATGGGTAAATAACGATTTTTTATTCAGTATTGGCGGTAATTAAATTACATAACGATAAAATTGATTAAAATCGACAAATGTAGCCGATTGCTTTTACAAAAAAGTTTGTTAATGCTTACGATTGTAAACATTTTGGAATAATAACAAAATTTCACATTGGATTTTAAAAAAGCTTATTTTTGCAATTAAATAACTTGAAAAAGCCCCATTTTTGGCTTAAAAAACGGTATAATTGGCAGAGAAACGAAGGGAGCTTTTTTACCAATGATGTGTGATAATTTGTTTTTTAAGATTGTTTGGGTAATAGTTTACGGCATTACCGCTTACTTTACATTTACTAACCAGATGATGATGGCAATGTACTGGATGGCTGGAGGCATGTTTGCTCAAGCTGTTGTTGATCTTGTTTATCATTTTTGGCCAAAGCAACGCAAATGCTAAAAAAGACAGTCAGAAGACTGTCTTTTTTTATTGGTCATTTTCTTTTAAAAAACTTTGGATGATTTTTTCTCGCATAGTCAGAAAAATTTGATTATGACCGGTGGGATGAATTCTATTAGTCAATAAAATCAACCCGGATTTGCGCACGCGATCAAGCAAAAGCAAGACGCCTGTAAAGCCAGTGTGCAAAATCAAAGGATAGTGCAATTCAGGATCAAAACGAAGGTCCCAGCCCCAAGAACGGGGCTGAAGTCCTGCAGGATTTTTATTATCAAAGAGCTGGGCAATAACTTCTTGATTAAGCGGTAAGACGTCTCGCTCGATTCCCAAGTAGCCCTGACAAATTTTGATTAAGTCAAGCATTGATGAAAAAAGTCCCGCAGAACCGCAATCACTGCCTAACTGGCGGGCTTTGGGATCATGAGGTACGCCTTGAAGCAATTGATCATTGAGCCAGACGGTTGGCACACAGTTATTTTTAACAGGGGAAAAAGTCGTATCTGGCAAATCCATTGGCGCAATAATTTCTGACATCCCCACATCTTGGACTGGGCGACCGTAGATTTTTTTAACGACCAAGCCTAACAAAATAAAATTGGTATCCGCATAGCGCATCTTATGTTCAAATTCGTTTGTCACTGGAAGATGAATGATTGCATTGAGCAGCTCGTCATGATTTAGCTGATCGCGGTGATCAATCCAACCGCGAATGCCGCTAGTATGTGTTAAGAGGTGAAAGAGCCTAACTCTTGGATCCTTAAATTCGGGAATAAAATCAGTCAATGGCTCGGTAAAATTAAGTTTTCCATTTTGATATAGTTTTAATAAGATGTTTTCAGTAATCAAAACTTTTGTGAGGCTGGCTAAATCGTATTGGGCAAAGGGACTAAGTTGGGTCACTTTGGGATATGTACTAGCAAAACCAATGGTTGAGGTAAATACTTGCTTGTTTTTAATAAAAGCATAGTTGACGCCAGGAACAATTCGCTCCGTGACCATCGATTCAATTAAGCTTTGAGTGGTTGAATAATCAATCATAAAATTTGTCCTTCGGTAAAATGTTTCTCATTCTATTATATACAATTACAAGGCTATTTTATGGTTTAAAGTTATTAAATCTAGGCAAAAAGGTTAAGACTTATATTTGTCTTAAGTTGCTAATTTGTTAGTAAGATTAACCTTAACTTATATATGTTAAAAAAATTGTTTTATGGTGTTTTTGATAAAAGCGCTTGCAGCTGCTTATTGATGATGCTATATTAGCTTTAATAAAAGAAACACGTGATTTTGACGCGTTACTGGTAGAGCAGGCGAGATCAAATGTACGAAAGATAACCATCATTGATGGTGTTATTTTACGTACGTTTGATCTTTTTTATTAGAAAAAAGAAGGGTTAATATGAATGAGCATCAGGTTGCTGAACAAATCCTAAGTGAAGTTGGTGGCAAAAATAATGTGTCTGGACTAACGCACTGTTTTACTCGGCTGAGATTTGTGTTAAAGGACCAGAAAAAAGCGAATAAAGATGCGCTTAGTCAGATTGAAGGGGTAATCCAGGTTGTCGAGGCAGGAGGACAGCTTCAAGTTGTTTTGGGTAATAAAGTCGAACAAGTTTATGACCAATTAATGCCTTTATTAGCTGAACATGTCAATGACGATCAATCTTCGCCAAAAGTTGGTTGGGGCACCAAAATTCTCAACGTGGTCACCGCGATTTTCACCCCGACAGTGCCAGCCATTGCGGCTTCAGGGATGCTTAAAGGTATTCTAGCAGTTGCAGCTTTAATTGGTTTAAATGTATATCATACCGATATCAAAAATTTTAATACCTATATTATCTTAAACGCTGCTTCAGATGCACTTTTCTACTTTATGCCAATTATTTTGGCTCGTTCAGCTGCTAAAGTATTTAAGACAAACGATTATATTGCGATGACTTTAGGTGCTACACTTTGCTATCCAACGATTGTAGCTTTAATGACTGGTAAAACCAATGTGACTCTTTTTGGCATTGGCATTACCAAGGCCAATTATGTTTCGTCTGTTGTTCCCATAATTATCGCCGTTTTTGTCTTATCATATGTCGAAAAATTTATTAAAAAAATTATGCCGGATGTTTTAAAAGTGATTATGGTCCCAACGTTGTCACTTGTAATCATGGTACCGGCAACTTTAATGCTTTTTGGTCCGATTGGGATTTACTTTGGTGACTTCATTAATTGGGCATACCATTGCATTATGAATTTGAGTCCAATCTTACTTGGTGCATTTATTGGTGGTATTTGGTGCATCTTGGTCATTTTTGGCGCACACCGAGCTATTATCCCGATTGGGATTAACGATGTTGCCAAAACTGGTCGCCAGAATCTTTTAGCCTTTGCAGGAGCAGCTAATTTTTCGCAAGCTGGAGCAGCACTGGGCGTGTTTTTAAAAACTAAAAATAAAAATCTGAAAACTGTAGCAGCTTCAGCCACAGTCACGGCTTTGTTTGGCATCACGGAACCAGCTATTTATGGGGCTAATTTACGTTTGAAAAAGCCAATGGTTTATGCTGTTATTAGCGGCGCGCTAGGCGGCGCTCTAATGGGCTGGGGTGGCTCATACGGCAATGCTTTTGCCAACCAAGGAATTTTAACCATTCCTGTCTATGCCGCAGCTGGGACTAAAGCTTTCATTTGTTACGTTTTAGGTTGTTTAATTGCGTTTGGTGGAGCATGTTTAATGACCGTTATTTTTGGCTTTAATGATTTACCGGAAAAAGATCCTGGAAACACAGGTAAACAGGCAATAAATAATCATGAGGAGGCCACAGCAACGAAACAAGAGAAGTTAACAACTATTGATCAACAGCTCGTTTTACAAGATTGCGATTTAAAGATTACTTCACCGGTCCAAGGAAAAGCAATTCCGCTTGCCCAAGTAGCTGACGAAGTATTTGCTTCCGGCGTTATGGGGAAAGGGATTGCGGTGTACCCTGATAAAGGAGAAATAGTTGCCCCCGCGGCCGCAACTATTAGTGTTTTATATCCGACAATGCATGCATTAGGGTTGATGCTAGATAATGGTGTTGAAATGTTAATTCATATTGGAATTGATACGGTTAAGCTGCAAGGTAAGTATTTTAATAAGCATGCTGAAGTGGGTGACCATGTCGAGAAAGGCCAAGTAATTATTACTTTCGATCAAAAAGCAATGGAACGCGAAGGATATGATTTAACAACATCAATCATCATTACTAATTCCAAAAAATACGCTGCAATAGGAGCAACGAAAAAGGATTACTTAAAAGAAGATAGTCCTTTGCTCTATCTCTTAACTAATGATTAACATGCTACAGGTTTTAATTTTAAAAAGGAGAAACGAATGAAAAAATTTGCGAAGGATTTTTTATGGGGCGCATCATCTTCTGCCTTTCAAATTGAAGGTGCCTGGAATGAAGCGGGTAAAGGTGAATCGATTGCCGACTTTAACTCTTTTAAACACTCAACAGAACAAGCAGATACTAAAATTGCTAGTGATTTTTACCATCACTATCGTGAAGACATTAAATTAATGAAGGAATTAGGATTAAATGTTTATCGTTTTTCTATTTCCTGGTCAAGAATCATTCCTGATGGTGATGGCGAAGTGAACCCAGAAGGAATTAACTTTTATAATCAAGTGATCGATTGTTTACTAGAAAATGGTATTACACCTTTTGTTACGCTATACCACTTTGATTTGCCCTATGCGTTAGTTTTAAAGTATAATGGCTGGCAAGATAGGGCGTGTGTTGCCGCATTTAGACGGTATGCCCAGATTTGCTTCAATGCTTTTGGGGACCGAGTAAAAAATTGGCAGGTAATCAACGAGCAGAATTTAATGATTAGGGTTGACGAGCGCATGAACATGGATCATGTTCCGGTTAAAGATAGGGAACGGATTAGGGCGCAAATGGATTATCATATGTTTTTAGCAAATGCATATGCGGTTAATGATTGTCATGCAATCATCCCAAATAGCCAAGTAGGTCCAGCTGTTTCGGCTACCATGACATATCCGATTTCCAGCAAGCCCAAGGATGTATGGGCTGCCAAAATGAATGATAATTTCAAAACTAATTATGCTTTGGAAATGTACTGCTTTGGCCGCTATCCTGGATATTATTTAGAATACTTAAGTAAACTAGACATTTTACCGGACTTTGAAGCTGGGGATCTGGCACTTTTGGAAGAAGCCAAGCCAGATTTTATTGCAGTAAATTATTATCGTACATTAGCTACACGCTATTTTCCAGCTGACGAAAAGCATCCCTTAGGCAGTCGCAAACATGATGTTGACTTTGATTTAGTGGGCTATTTTAAAACTGAGCAGAATCCTAATCTTAAATCAACTGAATATGGCGCACAAATTGATCCATTAGGGCTGAGAATGGTTTTAAACGAATATTATCATCAGTTTCGATTGCCACTAATTATTACTGAAAATGGTTTGGGTACAGGCGATCATTTAAGTGCTGATGGCAAAATTCATGATCAATATCGGATCGCATATTTACGAGATCATATTGCTGCTTGTTACGATGCTATTCAAGATGGCGTAGAGCTAGTTGGGTATTGTCCGTGGTCAGTGATGGATTTATTAAGCTCACATCAAGGATTTAAGAAGCGTTATGGCTTTATTTATGTCAATCGGACTGATGATAACTTAAAAGACATGCAGCGCATTCCTAAAGACAGTTTTTATTGGTACCAAAATGTTATCAAGAATAATGGTTTAACAGACTAAAAAAGATAAGGCGCAAGGTTAATGCAAGTATTGAAAGTCCTGAATAATTCACTTATTTTGGCGCTCGACCGGTCAGGTAAT
This sequence comes from Lactobacillus panisapium, assembly GCF_019469265.1. Lineage (NCBI taxonomy): Bacteria > Bacillati > Bacillota > Bacilli > Lactobacillales > Lactobacillaceae > Lactobacillus > Lactobacillus panisapium. Next base: position 875,661 of record NZ_CP048268.1, read on the forward strand.
GAATGTATCTTAATGGGAAAAGGAATAGGTTATCATAAGGCCATCGGTTGTCCTATTCAAAAAAAGGAAATTCAAAAAGTTTTTGTTCTTACTGATAATAAGAAGTTAAAAGAATTTGTTCAGTTGGCAAATAATATTCCTGATCAGTATTTGACTTTAGTTAAGGAAATCATTGATTTTGCCGCCAGTCAATATCAGATCAAAGTGCGTGATTACCTCTATTTGTCACTAGCAGATCATCTATCGTTTGTCGTTAAGCGGGTAAAAGCAGGTAAAAGTGGGCCAAATTTTGATTATCCAGATGTAATGGTACACCATCCAGAAGAGTATGAAATTGGCAAGTTTGCTTTAAGCTTAATCAAAAAGAGACTAAAAATTGAATTACCTAAAAGCGAGGCGACAGTTATTGGGCTGCATTTTATTGATGCCGAAATAACTATTTCAAAGTCCAATAAAAATAATAACGTTGCTCAACTAGTGTCCAATTTAGAAAAAATAGTTAAAAGGTCAATTGGTAGACCGATTGACACTGACACAATTACTTACACACGCTTTTTGACTCATCTTAATTATTTTGCCGAGCGAGTTTATGATCATAAATTATTTCCTGACGAAGATCGAGAAAATTTGTACCAAGACCTTGCTAATAAAATGCCGTTAGAAGTTGAAATTATTAATCATATTGCTAGTTTTATTGCGCAAAATTATCATCTGCAAATTACCAAGCAAGAAAAAATTTATTTGTTAATTCATTTGCACAAAATTGTTGCTGAAGAGATAAACGAACAGTAGTTTAATTTTGGCGGGTCATTAAGGCGATTAGTTTTATTGTTTCACTCCAAAATAAGCTGCTTATTTTATTGCGCATTTTGAGATTGGTCAGGGAATGGGGAGAATTTTAAGAAATGACATATTAAAATTAAAAATCATACTTTATACGAGAAAATCTCTTGACATTAGCCTCGCCTTCAAGCATAATAATTAATGTTGATTTTGCCCGTTGGTCAAATGGTTAAGACGCCACCCTCTCAAGGTGGAGTTACGAGTTCAATTCTCGTACGGGTGATTTAACACTGGGATATAGCCAAATGGTAAGGCACAGGTTTCTGGTTCCTGCATGTTTCGGTTCGAGCCCGGATATCCCAATAATTGTGATTTGTCTTAGTTTCAACTAGCTTAAAACGTTGATACTAAGGCATTTTTATTTTCTTAGATTATTCTATTAAGGTTAAAGAAAGTATATTTTAACTTATATAGTTACTTTAAAATAAGATTTTCTGAGTTAACACTATGGCAAATAAATTCTAGGATTAAGAAATAAAAAAATTATATCTAATCTTAAAACAATAATAAGAAGCGTAAAGAAAACAATTTCTAAAATATTGGAATATTTGTTGTAATTATCGGATAAATAAAGCATAAGCGGTAATCCTTAAAATCTATTGTAAACAATAGGATAAGTAATTAGAAAACAAAAGACTAACATCTTCAAAATATCCGAAGTTAGTCTTTTATTATGTATGAGTGTATAAATAAACATAGTCTAGTTTTTAAAATATAAACCACGTTGCTTTAAAGCTTCTGCAGCAACATCATCGGCTGGTCGATAATGTTGTGAAAGTAGATCAGAAATGTACCAATCATTATATTTTACACAGCCTATGATATCAATAATTAATCCAACTATTCCGAAAGTCATGCAGCCGATTACGAAAAATATAAAAAATATAATAAAAAATTTCCAATCAGCTCTGAAAAGTGGAACAAAAAAGCCAAAAAATAAAGCAGTCCAACTAGGTCCAATTTTAACTTGTTTTATAACTCCAGTATCATCATTTCTAAGATTTATTTTCACAAAATTCTCCCCTTTTTTTAAATCATATTTCACCTTAGGTTTATTGTCACTGGTGTGATGGACACATTATAAAAGTTTGTTTTTTAATATTTTGACTGTCTAATTAAAAACAGTAAATTAAAGTCTTTAAAGAAATTTAACTTGTATTATTTGTTTGATAGTTTAAGACATAAAATAAATGAGTAATTTTCTTGGTTAGTAAATTGTATATTAATGACTATCTTTAACTTTTTGTCCACATTGTATTCTAGATTTTTTTAAATAAATGTCAATAAAGTTATTTCTAAAATAATGCAAGATTTACGTCATTGAATTAAAATTCATAGTAAAATAAAAGCGCAAAGTTGTATGTTCATAATTTAATTTGTAAAAAATTTAATAAAAATAATATTTATATGGGTATGCTAATTTATTTAGCTTGGTTTTTATTCCTCCAATATAGATAATAATAAATTCATAGTTTTTTATTATTATCTTAATCAGAAATTTCCGAATTTCATATAGATTACAAGCAAAAAGTGCTATAATATCAACAACAGATTAAGGTTAAGCATTTCCTTAAAAAGTTCATTTTTCTTTTTCTGGTTAGTAATGATTTTTGATATTTCATGGTAAGCAAAGAAGAAAAGGTTTGTTGAAGAGATGTAATAATTTGAAGTAAAAACTTGGAGATGAAATTATGAAAAGAACACAAATTGCAAATAAAAAGATTAAGGCGTTATTAGTCACTGGTATTTCATTTGCAGCATTAACATTCGGCTATGCTAACACGTCTAATGTAGTTAAGGCTGATACTGATACAACTACCACTGCCGCTACAACCTTGGGTAGGTCAACTGTGATTGCTCACTACCAAGATGAAAATGGTAATAAACTTGCGGAAGACCAAGTAATTGATGGTCGGACAGGTGTTGGCTACGGTACAATGCGGAAAGCTATTGATGGCTATACATTAAAGGACTGGCAAGGTCCAACAGAAGGCTACTTCCAAGACCAACCAACAGAAGAAGTAACTTATATTTACTCTAAGGGTAATGTTGCGGTAAATAATGAGCAGACTCCTGTAGTTAATAATGGTGAACAAACTGGTGCGGATAATAACCAACCCGAAGCACCAGCTGGCGATAGTCAAAATGCCGAAAAGCCAGGTGATAATAAACAAAATAATACTGGTAAAATAGATAAACAAGCTCAAGTTGCTTCAAGCAAGACTGAGCAAGGAAAGACTAATGTAGCAGACCCTAATGGTAAAGGTCAGTTACCACAAACTGGTTCTGCTAAAAATGCTTCATTAGGTATGATTTTGTCTGGTGCTACTGCACTATTAATTTCTTTCTTAGGAATGGTTGGTATTCAGAAAAAGCAAAATTAATTATTTGTGCTTAATAAGACTTGACTTATAGTTGAAATAATATAAAATTTATGTAAAGACCAAATTTTTCCTATTGGGCTAGTTCTGTTATGAATGCAGAACTAGCTTTTTTTATCAATTTAACTAACGGCTCTTTTTTGAGTTAGCAAAACCAGTTAATCTGTTTGATTGTGCAGACTAACTGGTTTTTAATTTTAATTTCTTAATTACGTTATTAGCAATAATATTTTTGGATCAATTAAATGATTTTGAGCGACAGTGTCAAAGTAGTAGTTCTATCATCATTTTTGATAACGGGGATAAAACCATATTTTTAGCCATTTTTCTTGTGTTAGCCGAATGCATCCCCCAAAAGAAAATCAATAGAAAAGTTAATTGCTTTTTCTCATGTCAGCCAATGAAAATACCGGATCATCAATAGTTACTTTTTGTTTGGTGGTAAATGTTAAAGCATCGTCAGCTGTATTTAATGATATTAAAAGAACAGTTGGATCATAACCCGCTGCTTTGATTTTGGCAAAATCTACCTGAACTAGTGGATCACCTTTTTGAACATCCTGTCCTTTAGAAATCATGACCTCAAAGCCGTTACCTTTCATGTTAACTGTATCGATACCAATATGAATTAAATATTCAGTGCCTGAAGGTGAAGTAAGACCGATAGCGTGGCCAGTTTTGTATGTCATGGTTATTTTACCAGTAATGGGTGATGTAATTAAATCAGTTGCAGGATTAATTCCGATACCTGATCCAAGCGATTTTGACGCAAAAACCTCATCATTAACTTGATCCAGGGGAATAACCTGGCCGTCTACCGGCGCATAAACAATTTCTGTTGTAGCAGTATGATTGGCATCTTTATCGCCATCTAATGTTTTTGCAATTTGCTTTTCTGGTTGGTCAGTTTTAACAATTAAAAAAGTGAAAACGAAACCAAGGATAAATGCAATGATAGCGGTAATAATTGCATTCATAAAGTTGCCGGGTTTTCCGATAAAGTTAACGATTGTAAAGATACCAGGCGAACCAAAAGAATAACGAACAACTTGCGTAATCCCAGCATAAAAACCAGCAATACCACCAGCTGCCATTACAGCGTAAAGGGCACGTTGATATTTCAGCGTAACACCATAAAGTGCAGGTTCAGTAATTCCAGATAGGGCAGTTACACCTGCAGAAACCGCAATCTGGCGATTTTGTGGTCTTTTTTCTTTTAAAGAAATGGCAAATGCACAACCAGATTGGGCTATATTTGAAGCTAACATTCCGGGGCCAAGAATGTTTTCGCTTCTAGCTGGGCTAGCAAAACCGAGTGATGCAATTGGAGTTAAAGCAACGTGCATGCCGACCATAACTAATAATGGCGAACAAGCGCCCATGATCGTTGGAACTAGCCATGGTGCAACTTTATTAAGTGAATTAATTAAAAGGGCGAGCAGGTCACCAAGCCATGAACCGATTGGTCCAATCAATAGTAGGGCCAACGGAGCCATGATAATAAAGATAAGTAGTGGCTTCAGCATCGTTTTAATGACGTTTGGCGAAACTTTTTCGGCAAATTTTTCAACGTAGGATTGAATCCAGACACAAAGAATAATGGGAATGACAGTACTGCTATATGATGCTAGTGTGATCGGAACGCCAAATAGTGCGACTGGCTTACCAGCTAAAACCATTGCTGCCCAATTAGGATGAAGGAGGACACCGGCAGTTGCAATTGCAAGAAACTTATTAGTCTTAAAGTGTTCAGCAGCGCTTACGGCCAACATCATCGGTAAGAAGTAAAAGACCGCATCGGTCATAAAGCTCAGGATTGCGTAATTTTGCGATTTAACGGATATGAGATTGAAAGTTGTTAAAAGTGAAATAACGACTTTGAACATCCCACCAGCAATTAATGGCGTAATAATCGGTGCCATAATTGCAACGATAATATTGATGAATTTGCGAATTATACCAACGTGGTCGTCATTAGGAGTGGGACTTTCAGTATTATTTGCTGCAATATCGTAATCTTTTTCAATTTGGTTAAAGTATTCACCGACCTTGGCGCCAATAATTACTTGGGATTCATCTCCGGCTTGAACAGCACCCAATATTTCCGGTTGCTGTTTTAAAAATTCAGCATTAAATTTACTTTTATCTTTGAGGGTAAAACGGATACGAGTTGCGCAATGATAAAAACTAATAATATTAGCGGCACAGCCAACATTCTTAATTATCATGTCCGTAACTTCTTTATTACTTCTCATGAAATTCTCCTTCTAAAAATATAACTAATTAAATATTACTGGTTTACTTGTGTCGAGATAAATGGTCAGGACGTGCTCTAAAAGTTTGGAGTCGACTGCTAACATTTGGCACTTTTCTAATTAATTTTTGGATTACTACATAAAAAATGCAGGTAGAGCAACATAAATAACTAAATTGAAAAAACAACAAGTTAGCTATTAGTGTAGTCTTGCCTGCATTACCAGTAACATGCGCTATCATTAACGATTATAAGAATAACAGATTAGGTCTATTTATGCAAGCGCTATCCAAAAGATTCTTGATAAATATCGGAACAAAAAAATTAGCAAGAGCCAAACAATACTTCAGGAATGGCCTCGTTTAAGGGTAATTATTGATATAAAACTGTAAAATTTATTTATAAAAGCTAAAAATGATTACTGCAATAAAAAATTTCCTCAATTGATATTACTAAAATTAGTCTTTTAGTGCAGCAGAATTAAAAAAGCACCAAGGATTAACAGTCTTGGTGCTTTAAAATTGCTAATTAAGCTCGCATTTCTTATTAGGTACAAGTTACATGCCAGCTTTAATGATTTTTTGTTCAGCCATTGTTTTACGCAAAGAAAGCAGTGCGGTATAAGTTGATAAAATATAAACTTTTTCTGTTGGCAATTTAGCGATTTCATTGATGACAGACTCATTGTCAGGGCAGGTAGTCATGATACTTGGGTCAAAACCGGCAACATTAAGACGAAAGCCCATATCGTGCCAGCGCTCGCCCCCAACTAAAATCTTTTTAATTTGCTCATGATTAAGATCCTCAAACTGACCATCCCATATCCAAGAGGTATCGATTCCGTCAGCATGGTTGGCGTTAAGAAGAGTAACAAGTGAGTAATCATCTTTTTCAGTATTTAGCATGTGTAATACTTCATCAAGTCCGACCGGATTTTTTACCAAAATTAAGTTAATCTTTTTTCCGGCGTAATCAATCAGTTCTTGGCGGCCAAAGACGCGTTTGTTTTTAGCAAAAGCATTAGCTACTTCATCATCACTCAAGCCAAAATGTCTGGCAACCGAATAGGCGGTCAACGCATTGTAAATATTATAGGTTCCACCAACATTGATGCTATAATTTTTAGAGCCCATTTTAAATTCTAAATGATTTGGGCTTTGTGCAACGATCTTGTTAACGGAATAAGTTAGTTCTGGACGATGATAGTCGCAGTTGGGGCAGAAAAAATCACCTAAATTAGCGTAAATCCGTTCGTGGTAATGTAAAATATGATCACATTTCGGGCAAAGAACACCATCAGTGTTGACCGGCGCTTTTACATCGTTTTTTGCTTGGTCACTGGCAAGCTTGAAGCCATAAAAAATCTTCGGATTTGGTAAGTCAACGGATGAGAAGATACTTGCATCACCATTAGCGATAATAGTTGCTTGGGGCGCAAGCTTGATTCCAGCAATAATTTTTTCGTAAGTAGTATAAATTTCACCGTAACGATCCATTTGGTCACGAAAAATATTGGTCAAAACAAATACACTTGGATGAACCAGTTGTGTAACCATTTTAACGTTAGCTTCATCAACCTCAAGAACTGCGATTTTCCGGCGTGCTTTTTTATTTTTATGAGCTAAAAAGGCGGTAACAATTCCTTGCTGCATATTAGAGCCGGATGGGTTGGTAAGGACATCACCATATTTTTCCCGCAGTGCTTCAACAATGAGAGCTGTGGTCATGGTTTTACCGTTTGTTCCCGTTACAATTACTGTTTCGTAATCCTTAGCTAACGTGTTCAAAATTTCTGGATCAAGATTCATAGCCAGCTTACCTGGAAAGCTGGTCCCGCCTTTTAAAACATTGTGCAGAAACCAGTAGCTTGATTTTCCGGCAAATTTTGCAATTCCAGATTTTACGTTCATGTTTATCCCTCGCTTTAAAATCATTATCAACTATAGCATAGGGAGCAAATGAAAACGAGTTTTTGACAACGATTTAAATGCATAGAATTTATTTTTCATCTATACTAGATGAGTTAGGTGAATTTAATTAGACAAAGGAGCAAAAATGGCACAATTATTTTTTCACTACGGGACAATGAGTAGTGGCAAAACACTTGAAATTCTCAAGGATGCACATAATTATGAAGCCCAGGGGCGCAAAATTGTGCTGATGACAAGCGGAATTGATAATCGTAGTGGGGTTGGAGTAATTGCTTCGCGAATCGGACTGCACCGCGAGGCAGTTCCAATTGAACGTGAAATGGATGTTTTTGCTTATATTAAAAAGATTAATGTCCAAGAAGAAAAACGTGGTGATGGCCCGATTGCCTGTGTTTTCATTGATGAAGCGCAGTTCTTAGAGCGGCATCATGTTTTTGAATGCGCCAAAATTGTTGATGAATTAGGCATTCCGGTGATGACTTTTGGGTTAAAAAATGACTTTCAGAATAATTTGTTTGAAGGCACTAAGAACTTATTGATTGTAGCTGATAAAATTAATGAGATTAAAACAATTTGCCACTATTGTGGCCGTAAGGCTACAATGAATCTACGGATTCATAATGGCAAGCCTGTTTATGAAGGTGAGCAGGTCCAAATTGGTGGAGATGAAAGCTATTACCCGGTTTGTCGTTTTCATTATTTTCACCCAGATAAGCAAAGATAGAGAGGGATTGAGAAAACATGGATAAGATTATGGCACAGCTTGAAGGGCTTGTGGCTCACTATGATGAGTTGCAGGAAATGATGGCCGATCCAGAAGTTATCAATGATACTAAGCGCTACATGGAGATATCTAAAGAAGAATCTGACTTGCGCGAAGTAGTCGAAAAGTATCGTAAATATAAAGCAGATAAAAAAGAAATTGCTGAAAATAAGGAAATTATCTCCAATGAAAGTGATTCTGACTTAGTTGAAATGGCTAAAGAGGAAAACAGCGACTTAGAAAAAGAAATCTCGGATTTGGAAGACCAGATTAAAATTTTGATGCTGCCCAAAGATCCTAACGATGATAAAGATATCATTATGGAAATTCGGGGCGCTGCTGGTGGAGATGAAGCTTCTTTATTCGCCGGTGACTTACTTAGAATGTATGAAAAGTATGCTGAGCGGCAAAACTGGCAAGTTTCAATTGTTGATAGTGAAGCGACTGAAGTGGGCGGTTATAAGCGCGTCGCAGTTATGATTACTGGTGATAAGGTTTACTCTAAGCTTAAATACGAAAATGGTGCTCATCGGGTACAAAGAATTCCAGTTACTGAGTCCCAAGGTCGTGTTCATACGTCAACTGCCACTGTGGCCGTAATGCCCGAATATGAACAAGTTGATTTCGAACTTGATCCAAAGGATATTCGCGTTGACGTTTACCGTTCAAGTGGTGCCGGTGGTCAGCACATTAACAAGACGTCCAGTGCTGTTCGGATGACGCACTTGCCAACTGGAATCGTAGTTGCGATGCAAGATCAGCGTAGCCAGCAGCAAAACCGGGAAAAGGCAATGCAAATTCTAACTTCTCGTGTCTATGACTATTACGAAAGTCAAAACAGGGATCAATATGATGCCAAAAGAAAAAGCGCTGTTGGGACAGGTGATCGTTCCGAAAGAATTAGGACATATAACTATCCGCAAAATCGGGTGACAGATCATCGCATTGGTCTAACCTTAAATAAATTAGACCGAATTATGAACGGTGAACTTGATGAAATTATTGATGCACTGATTTTATATAATCAAACTAAGCAGTTAGAGGAGCTGGCTGAGCAAAATGTCTAAGATTGTCACTTTAAGTGATTTACGAATCTGGTCTTCTGAAACAGCGCCTGATGAGCGCCCAGAAGATATTGCTTTTCTATTGGCCGAGCGGCTAGGATTGAGCCCCAGTGAATTTCAATTAAAACAGGATTTGCAATTAACTACTGAGCAGATAGCCCAAGCAAAAAAAGATATTACTAAACTGGCCAAAGGTATATCACCGCAATATATCTTGGGTTACTCTTGGTTTTACGGCTATAAAATAATGGTTCAGCGGGGAGTGCTAATTCCGCGCTTTGAAACTGAAGAACTAGTAAGTTGGGCTTTGGCGCATTTAGCAAATGAGCAAACAATTCTTGATTTGGGCACTGGTTCAGGCTGTATTACGGTTGCTTTGGCTAAACAAGCGGAAGAAAAGGGGATTAGTAACCTGAATTTTTATGCTTCAGATGTTACTGATGCTGCCCTTAGAATTAGTGAGGAAAACTTTTTACTTCATGACATCGATGTAACCGTAAGAAAGGCTAATATTTTAATTGGATTAGAAAAATTTGATGTGATTGTTTCTAATCCTCCTTATATTAAGGAAACAGAAAAAGATGTCATGGATCAAAATGTCCTGCAAAATGAGCCAAAAGAAGCGCTGTTTGGTGGTAAAGACGGAATTGTTTTTTATCAAAAATTTGTCAAGCAAGTTCGGCAGCATTTAAATCCTGGTGGAAGATTCTTCTTAGAGTTTGGCTTTAGTGAAAAAAAGCAGCTTGAAGAATTGTTTGCTAAAGAATTGCCTGACTTTACGATTGAATTTAAAAATGATTTGGCTAATAAGCCCCGTATGGTAAGTGGAAAGTGGAATAAGTGATGGAAACAAAGATTTTTGATCAAGAAAAAATCAATGATGCAGTTGAACTTTTAGCTGCTGGGGAACTGGTAGCTTTTCCGACCGAAACGGTTTATGGCTTAGGCGCTTTGGCAACTAATGAAACAGCTGTGAAGAATGTTTATGCTGCCAAAGGTCGCCCTAGCGATAATCCATTAATTGTCACAGTTTCTGATGAAAAAATGATGGCTAAATATGCTAGGGAAATTCCAGAAAGAGCCCAGAAACTGATTAAACATTTTTGGCCGGGTCCATTGACTATTTTGCTTTTTGTCAAACCGGGCAGTTTACCGTCCGCTGTGACTGGCGGTTTGGAAACAGTTGCGTTTCGTTGTCCTGATGATAAATTGACCCATGAACTTATTGCTAAACTGGGAGAGCCAATTGTGGGTCCGTCGGCAAATACTTCGACCAAGCCGAGTCCAACGACTGCCCAACATGTTTACCATGATTTAAATGGCAAAATTGCTGGAATTATTGATGGCGGACCAACAAAGGTCGGTCTTGAGTCAACAATTATTGATTTATCTGTTAAAACACCAGTTGTTTTACGTCCTGGTGAAATAACTCCTGAAGAATTAAGCCAAGTTTTAGGTGAAAAAGTACTGATTAATTCAGGTAAGGTAGCTGAAAAGGGTGTACCCAAAGCTCCTGGAATGAAGTATCGGCATTATGCACCAAGTGCTCCCGTCATTGTGGTTGATCACTCTGAGGATTTTTTGCAAATTGATTTCAATGATACGATTGGGGTTATGGCAGTAGAAGATATACTCGCAAAGATTAAATTACCAGAAGAAAACAAGTTTAATTTAGGTAATTCCTTACAAGAAGCTGATCATAATTTGTTTGGTGGCTTGCGTTATTTTGATGATAAACCACAAATTAAACAAATTTTTGTCCAGGGATTTAGCGGAAGTGAGTCTTCGCTTGCTTACATGAATCGGTTAGACAAAGCCGCTGCGGGGCATCACTATATGACAAAATAAAAAAACGACAGCAAAGGACTTTAAACCCTTTGCTTTTTTGATTAAAATAAGCGAGAAGTATTATTTATTTTGTAGGAGGAAAAAAAGATGGGCAAATTTACGGTTTTAGATCATCCGTTAATTCAACATAAGTTAACAATTATTCGCCGTAAGGAAACAAGTTCCAACGAATTTCGACAAATTGTTGGTGAAATTGGGGGACTAATGACTTATGAAATTACTCGCGATTTACCGTTAAAAGATGTTGAAATTGAAACACCTATTGGCAAAACCACGCAAAAAGAGATTGCTGGCAAAAAGATGACTATTGTCCCAATCTTACGTGCAGGAATCGGGATGCTCAATGGTGTGATGGAAATGATTCCGTCAGCCAAAGTTGGCGTAATTGGAATGTACCGTGACGAAGAAACATTAAAGCCACATGAGTACTTTTGCAAAATGCCAAAGGATATTGCTGAACGTGAATGCCTAGTTGTTGACCCAATGCTGGCAACTGGTGGTTCTGCTAACATGGCCATTGGTGCTTTGAAAAAGCGTGGCGTTAAAACAATTAAGCTAGCAGTTTTAGTTGCTGCTCCTGAAGGTGTTAAAGCAATTCAAGAAGAAAATCCTGACGTTGACATCTATGCGGCTGCTGAAGACGAAAAACTACTGCCAAACGGTTACATCACACCAGGTTTAGGTGATGCTGGTGATCGTTTATTTGGTACAAAATAAGCGTCTTTAAGCAAATAAATCGGTGGAATTCGCTTACAAATTTTCACAAAATTCTTGATTGGTGTTAATATTGTATGAGTGTTCTATAATTTTGAGCACGAGAAGGGAGGTCACGAAGTAATGGAGAGACCATTTGTTTTTAAGTTTTTGGGTTTAAACTTTGATCTTTCAGGGATGATTGGTTCAACTTTAATGGCAGCTGTAGTTCTATTTGTCTGCATCTGGCTTTCGCAAAAAGTTGAAATGAAGCCTAACAAAAAGCAAAATGTGATTGAGTACCTACTTGATTTTACTGATGGAATTGTTAAAGACAATGTCAGTGATTCTGATGCACGTAAGCACCTTTCTTTGTATGCTTTTGTTTTATTTCTATTTATCTTTTGCATGAACCAATTAGGTCTTTTCTTGGAAGTCAAGGCTGGCGATAGCGTTTTCGTTAAGTCCCCAACGGCTGATCCAGTAACGACAATGTCGTTTGCAATGATGACCTTGCTTCTATCATTTACATTTGGAATGCAAAAATTCGGTACTTCTGGTTATTGGCGTAATTACGCCGAACCTGTTAGTTTCCTATTCCCGATTAATATGATTGAGGAAGTAACTAACTTTTTAACTCTATCTTTGCGTCTATATGGTAATATTTATGCAGGTGAAGTTTTATTAACATTAATTGGTAATAGTTTAGCTCCTAGCTTTGGTATTACTACATTAGTCTTAGCAGCACCACTTGCTATGATATGGCAAGGTTTCTCTGTCTTCATTGGCTCTATCCAGGCATATGTTTTCGTAACTTTATCAATGGTATATATTGGTAAAAAGGTTACAAAAGAATAATTTTTCGGAGGTTTAAATATGTCACAAGCATTTAAATATATTTCTGCGGCGATTGTAGCTGGTATTGCTGCTTTAGCTGCTTCTTGGGGTAATGGTAAAGTTATCACAAAGACGGTCGAAAGCATGGCTCGTCAACCTGAAAGTGCCGGCAACTTGAGATCAACAATGTTTATCGGTGTTGGTTTGATCGAAGCCGTTCCTATTTTGGCGATTGTTGTTGCTTTCCTGATTCTCTTCCTTTAATTTTTACTATTAAGTATTTAGGTTAAAAAGAGAGAAGGGCAGTAAATGACATTTCAAACTTTATTTGCAGCCTCTGCAGGTCATATTTATCTCGGTAATACCATTTGGTATTTAATTGTTTTTGCGATTTTGCTTGTTTTAGTAAAACATTATGCTTGGGGACCAGTCTCCGACATGATGGAAAAAAGACGGCAAAAGGTGATTAATGATTTGGATTCGGCTGCTGACAACCGTAAAAAAGCTGAGGTTTTGGCTAATGAACGTGAAGCTGCCTTGAAGAATTCAAGACAAGAGGCAACGCAAATTCTCTCTGATGCAAAGGCAAATGCTCAGAAAACTAGCAGTCAAATTGTTGCTGAAGCAAATGATGATGCTGCTTCTATTCATGAGAAAGCTAAAGCCGATGCTGTTCAAGCTAAAGCTGACGCTTTAAATGAAGCCCGCGCACAGGTCGCAGATATTTCAGTAACAATTGCTGAAAAAGTAATTGCAAAGAACTTGTCTGCAGATGACCAAAAAGATTTAGTCGATCAATTTATTAAGGGGCTGAATGAATAATGGCCTTGACTAGAGAAGAAATTGCTGCACGTTATGGTACTGCACTATTTGATTATGCGCAGGATATGAACGCTTTAGAGGAAGTTCATGCAGACTTACAGGAATTGCGTCAAGCAGTTTCTGCAAATCCAAAGATTTTAAGTGTTTTTAGTGATCCAATTTTTAATAGCACTGAAAAGAAAAAGTCATTATCAATAATTGAAGAGGGCTTTACTAAAGAAGTTCAGACTTTTTTGAATTTGCTGTTAGATTATAACCATTTTTTACAATTAGTTGACATTATTGATTGCTTTAATGAGCTATATAATGACAACAAGAAAATTATGGTTGGTACGGCAGTTACTGCTGTTGAGCTTGATGATGCACAATTAAAAGCTTTAGGACAAAGTTACGCAAAAAAGTACGATTTAACTAGTGTTAATCTAAAAAACGAGGTTGATAAGAGTATAATCGGAGGCGTAATTCTTAAAGTTGGCGATTGCGTTATTGATGGCTCAGTTAAAAACAAACTGAAAAAAATTCGTGCGCAGTTAATTAGTAAAAATTAAAAGAGGTGAAACCATTGAGCATTAAAGCAGAAGAGATTAGCTCTTTAATCAAGCAACAGCTTGAACACTATGATGACAAACTCGACATCAACGAAGTTGGGGTTGTAACTTACATAGGTGATGGTATCGCCCGGGCTCACGGATTGAATAATGTTCTTGCTAACGAACTATTGGAATTTGACAATGGTTCTTATGGTATTGCCCAAAACCTTGAATCTAATGATGTTGGTATCATTATTTTGGGTAACTTTGATGATATTCGTGAAGGTGACCAAGTCAAAAGAACCGGTGAAATTATGAGAGTGCCGGTTGGTGATGAGTTAATTGGTCGGGTCGTAAACCCATTGGGTCAGCCAGTTGATGGCTTAGGCGACATTAAGACCTCAAAGACTCGTCCAATCGAGGCTTCAGCACCGGGTGTTATGCAGCGACAATCAGTTAATCAACCACTGCAAACTGGTATTAAAGCGATTGATGCTTTAGTTCCTATCGGTCGTGGTCAGCGTGAGTTAATCATTGGTGACCGTAAAACCGGTAAAACTAGTCTGGCAGTTGATACAATTTTGAACCAAAAGGGACAAGACGTAATTTGTATTTATGTCTTCATTGGTCAAAAGGAGTCAACTGTTAGAACACAAGTAGAAACATTAAAACGTTTTGGCGCAATGGACTATACCATTGTTGTTGAAGCAGGACCAAGTGAACCAGCACCAATGCTATATATTGCACCATATGCTGGTACAGCTATGGGTGAAGAATTTATGTACAATGGCAAGGACGTTCTGGTGATCTTTGATGATCTATCCAAGCAAGCTGTTGCTTACCGTGAACTTTCTTTGCTACTTCGTCGTCCGCCTGGTCGTGAAGCTTATCCTGGTGATGTTTTCTATTTGCATTCACGTCTGTTGGAGCGTAGTGCAAAGTTGAGTGATGATCTTGGTGGCGGTTCGATGACTGCCATTCCATTTATCCAAACTGAAGCTGGCGATATTTCGGCTTATATTCCAACCAACGTAATTTCTATTACAGATGGTCAGATTTTCTTACAAAGTGATTTGTTCTTTGCGGGAACTCGGCCAGCTATTGATGCTGGTAACTCAGTTTCTCGTGTTGGTGGTAGTGCCCAGATAAAGGCTATGAAGAAGGTTGCTGGTACATTGCGTACAGATTTGGCAGCCTACCATGAATTGGAAAGTTTCGCTCAATTTGGCAGTGATTTGGATCAGGCAACCCAGGCTAAGTTAAACCGTGGACGCAGAGTTGTTGAAGTATTGAAGCAACCTTTGCACGACCCAATTCCAGTCGAAAAGCAAGTTATTTTATTGTATTCATTAACTCACGGCTATATTGATTCTGTTCCTGTTGAAGATATCGCACGGTTTGAAAAAGAACTTTACGATAATTTTGACAGTAATCATGCAGATCTCTTAGATCATATTCGTGAGACTGGAGAACTGCCAGATGAAACTGAGTTGAAATCTGCAATTTCACAATTTGCTGATAGTTTTTCACCAAGTAATAAATAGGAGGTAGCTTATGCCTGCATCTTTACTTGAGTTGAAGAAAAAAATTGCTTCAGTTAAGCAAACCGGTAAAATCACAGAAGCCATGAGAATGGTTTCTGCTTCAAAACTTAATCAAACTGAAAAGCGTGATGAGGGCTACACGATTTATAACGATCATGTAAGACAAACTTTGTCTCGCTTGATGAGTGCAGAAGTCGTTCGACATTTACAAAAAGAAAATGTTACTGTTGACGAAGATAGTATTGGAAAAATCGATTATGAAAATGTTTTTGGCTTAGGAATCGTTTCTGATATGGTTCAAGCAAGAAAGAAGGTCAAATCAACTGGTTATTTAGTTGTAACTGGTGACCGTGGTCTTGTTGGCTCATATAATAGTGCCGTCATTAAAAATATGATGGGTCTTGTTGAAGATTCCAAAGCTGAAAATAAAGATATTAAAATTTTAGCAGTAGGTTCTGTAGGAGCGGACTTTTTTAAAAAGAACAATTTAAATGTTGTGTATGAAAATGCTGCTATTTCTGATGTCCCAACATTTGATGAGGTTTTACCAATCGTCTCAACAGCGATTAAAATGTATTTAAACGGTGTTTATGATGAACTGTATGTTTGTTATACGCACCACATTAACTCTTTGTCTTCTGCATTTAGAGTTGAAAAAATGTTACCGGTTGTCGATATTGATATTGGAATCAAAGAAGCTGAAGCACACAGAGATTTAGAATATGATATTGAACCAGATGTTAACGCAGTTTTAACCACTTTAATTCCACAATATGCTCGTTCAACTATTTACGGAGCTATTTTGGACGCAAAAACAGCAGAGCATGCAAGCTCAATGACTGCTATGCAGAGTGCGACAGACAATGTTAATGACTTGGTTTCAAGTCTGACAACTAAATTAAACCGTGCAAGACAAGCAGAAATTACCACTGAAATCACTGAAATTGTCAGTGGTGCTAATGCTTTGAAATAAATTGAGAAAAGGAGGTAGATGTTTTGAGTGAAGGTGAAGTTGTTCAAGTAATCGGCCCCGTTGTCGATGTTAAATTTCCACTTGATAAAAACCTACCTGATATTGACAATGCTTTGCGTGTAGTTAAATCAGAGGATGAAACTATTGTCCTTGAAGTCACGCTAGAGCTTGGGGATGGCGTTTTAAGAACAATCGCCATGGAATCTACCAATGGTCTCCGTCGCGGAATGAAAGTCGAAGATACCGGCGGTCCAATATCCGTTCCTGTTGGTAACGATACTTTAGGACGTGTGTTTAATGTTCTCGGTGAACCAATCGATAATGGTCCAAAATTTGATAAGGATCATGCTCGTAATAGTATTCACCGTAATGCACCAAAGTATGATGAATTAACAACTAGTCAAGAAATACTTGAAACTGGAATTAAGGTTATTGACCTGCTAGAGCCATATGTTCGTGGTGGTAAAGTTGGGCTATTCGGCGGTGCCGGTGTTGGTAAAACAACTATTATTCAAGAGCTAATCCATAACATTGCGCAAGAACACGGTGGCATTTCCGTTTTCACTGGTGTTGGTGAAAGAACTCGTGAAGGTAACGACCTTTATTTTGAAATGAAAGCATCTGGCGTTTTGAGTAAAACTGCCATGGTTTTCGGACAAATGAATGAGCCGCCTGGTGCCAGAATGCGAGTTGCATTAACTGGATTAACCTTGGCAGAATACTTTAGAGATGTTGAAGGGCAAGATGTGTTGCTCTTTATCGATAACATCTTCCGGTTTACCCAAGCTGGTTCTGAGGTTTCAGCTTTACTTGGTCGAATGCCAAGTGCCGTTGGTTATCAGCCAACTTTGGCAACTGAAATGGGCCAATTGCAGGAAAGAATTACTTCGACAAAGAAGGGTTCAATTACTTCAATTCAAGCCGTTTATGTGCCTGCTGATGACTATACTGACCCAGCACCTGCTACTACTTTTGCTCACTTGGATGCGACTACTAATTTGGAGCGTAGCCTGGTTGAGCAAGGTATCTATCCAGCAGTTGACCCCTTAGAGTCAACATCAAGCGCTTTGGATCCTGAAGTAGTTGGTGAGGAGCATTATGATGTTGCAACTCGTGTACAACATATTTTGCAACGTTACCATGAACTGCAAGATATTATTTCTGTTTTAGGTATGGATGAATTATCTGATGAAGAAAAAGTAATTGTTAGTCGTGCTCGTAAGATTCAGTTCTTCTTGTCACAAAACTTCTTCGTTGCTGAACAATTTACTGGGGTTCCCGGTTCATATGTTCCAATTAAAGAAACAATTAAAGGCTTTAAGATGATTCTAGATGGTCATTTGGATGATCTTCCTGAAGATGCATTTCGTAGTGTAGGCCCAATCGAAGATGTTTTGCAAAAAGCAAAAGATATGGGTGTAACAGCTAGTGATCCTGAAGCTAAAGCATTGTTAGAAAAGTAGGGTGATGTCACATGGCAGATCCAGAAAAGCTTTTTAAGGTTAATGTTGTAACTCCAGATGGGCTAATTTTTTCACATCATTGCAGTATTGTGGAAATGCGAGCAATAGATGGTCAGCGCTCAATTATGTACAATCACTTACCGATTTTAACGCCTCTTGCAATTGGCGAAATCAAAGTGAAACGTAGTCGGCAGATGAATAATGCTGTCAATCATATTGCTGTTAGCGGCGGTTACTTTGAATTTTCGAATAACGTCGCAACCATTATTGCAGATAGTGCAGAGCGTTCTAATAACATTGATGTTTCGCGTGCTGAAGCGGCACGGAAACGTGCGCAAAATGCGATGAAAGAAGCTAAGGCTGCGCATGATCAACGATCATTAGAAAGAGCCCAAGTTGCATTAAGAAGGGCTGTAAACAGAATTAGTGTTTACAATTCAAGTAAATAGTATTAAAGTTTTAACGGACGCACAATTTTGTGCATCCGTTTTTATTTAATTGAAGAAATGTGAGAAGAAGTATGTTTCAACTTGGTGTTCACGCCCTAATTAGTATTGTAATTTACTTGATTACAATAGGCTTATCGTTTCAAATTATGAAAAGCGTTCAAGTAGAGAAAATTATTAGAAAAAACAAAATTTTTGAGGCTCAGCTTTTGCTGATTTTTGCTGCAATTGCTTTAGGCTTCCTAGTTGGCAACTTTTTCATTACTCTAATTGATACATCTTTGCAATTGAGTAATTTCTTTTAAGACTTACTTAAACGAATGAAGCTAACAGCAAACTTGTTATCTTTATGGTAAAATGTACAATGAATATTTATGGAGGATTATTGTGGCACGAGATATAGGAATAGATTTAGGGACAGCCAATGTGCTTATCAATGTTTCTGGTAAAGGAATAGTTTTGAATGAGCCTTCAGTTGTCGCCGTTAATACAAGTACGAATAAAGTTGTAGCCGTTGGTACAGAAGCTTATAAAATGGTTGGACGGACACCTGGTAATATTCGGGTAATTCGACCATTAAAAAATGGTGTCATTGCCGATTTTGATATTACAGAGGCGATGCTGTCTTACTTTATTGAAAAGTTAAATGTCAAAGGCTTTATGTCAAAGCCTAACATACTAATTTGTGCGCCAACAGGAGTTACGTCAATTGAGCAAAAGGCGATAATTCAAGCAGCAGAAAAATCCGGTGGCGGTAAGGTCTATTTAGACTTTGAACCTAAGGTTGCTGCTGTAGGTGCTGGCCTTGATATTTTTAAGCCGCAAGGAAACATTGTGATTGATATTGGTGGTGGAACTACTGATATTGCTGTTTTGTCGATGGGTGAAATTGTGACTAGCCAGTCTCTACGCTATGCCGGCGATCATATGAATCAAGCAGTTGTCTCTTATATTAAAAATAAGCACAATCTTTTGATTGGTTCACGTACAGCTGAACAAATTAAAATTGAAATTGGTAGTGCTTTTGAACCGGATAAAGAAGAAACGATTACAGTTCGTGGTAGAGATGTTGTTGATGGTTTACCAAAACAAGCTACTGTTTCAGCTCCTGAAATTCAAGAGGCTCTTCATGATGGTTTAATGACTATTATTGCAGCTACAAAAGATGTTTTAGAGAAAACACCACCAGAACTATCGGCTGATATTATTGACCGTGGCATAATGCTTACTGGTGGTGGAGCGCTACTTAAAAATATTGATAAGCTTATATCGTATTACCTTAAAGTTCCCGTATTAACTGCTGATCATCCGTTAGAAGCTGTGGCATTGGGAACTGGTATTTTACTTAAAAATATTGAAAAGCATCAACGTCATTAGCAGAAGTAGGAGGTTGACTTGCGTAAGTTACTGATTTTTCTAGTTAAAATTTATCAAAGGGTTATATCACCGGCTTTACCTAGCAGTTGTCGATATTATCCAACATGTTCAACCTATATGATCGATGCACTAAAGAAATTTGGCCCGGTTTTAGGGTTAGTCATGGGAATTTGCCGAATTTTTCGTTGCAATCCATTTGTACGAGGTGGTGTAGATCCCGTGCCAGATAAATTTACTATTTTTCGTAATCCTCATCCAGAAAAATATGAGGATGAAATTATTGCTAAAAAATTTCATCCGTATGTGAAGTAGGAGAAGTTATGTCAAGAAAACCAGAGAATATAAACGTAGAAATAAACGAGTTAAAAGGAAAGGAAAATCCAACTTGGGAAGTCGTAATTCCTAATAAAAAGGCGATTGGCTTGATTGAAAAAATTTCTGGTCGCTATCGCGCCACAACTGGAAAAACTAACAGTGTCTTGTATTCCAAGAGCTTAGAAAGTAGTATCAATGATCTGCTTTCTTACTTTGCTTTACACGAAAAATAGTTAGCAGTATCGGACAGTGATAATTAATGGTAAAAGTACAAAATAAAACAGATCTTTTTGATCAGATAGCATGGAACATTGTGATTCCAGTTTTAATTCTTGCCGCAATTGGACTTTATTCTATCTATTTTGCTGCAGTTGATGATCCTAGTCATATGGGTAGTCCACTAAAGGCCGTATTAATGCAGGGATTATGGTATGTTATCTCGTTAGTAATTGTTGTCTTTGTGATTCAGTTTGACGCAGAGCAATTGTTTAGAATTGCACCATACGTGTATGGCTTTGGGATAATACTTCTCATTGCAGTTTTATTCTTTTATAACCGTAGTATCGCGGCTGATGCGGGGGCAAAGAGCTGGTTTAAGCTCGGACCAATTTCTTTTCAGCCTTCGGAGGTTATGAAGCCAGCATTTATCTTAATGTTGGCACGAGTTGTTCATGAGCATAACCAAAAGATGGCACATACAATAAAAAACGATTGGCTACTCATTGGTAAAATGATTGCCTGGCTTTTTCCAATTGCAATTTTGCTAAAATTACAAAATGACTTTGGAACTATGTTAGTATTTATTGCTATTGTTGGTGGCGTTATACTCGTTTCAGGAATATCGTGGAAAATTATCACGCCCATGTTTGTAGCCGTCTTTATCTTAGGAGCAGTAACTATTTTTATGGTTACTACTGCTGGGGGACAGTCTTTTCTTAGCCATTTCTTTCAGCCGTATCAGTTTAGGCGGATTATGTCTTGGCTTAATCCTTCTACTGATACTTCAAAAGCAGCCTATCAGTTGTGGCAGAGCATGCAGGCAATTGGTTCTGGACAGATTTTTGGCAATGGCTTTGGCAATTTAAGCGTATATGTTCCAGTTCGCGGCTCCGATATGGTTTATTCTGTTATTGGTGAATCCCTTGGCTTTGTAGGTAGTGTTGCAGTTATATTATTATACTTATATTTGATTATTCAAATGGTTCGCATTACTTTTGATACTAAAAATGCTTTTTATTCTTATGTTTCTACAGGGGTGATTATGATGATCTTATTTCACGTCTTTGAGAACATTGGGATGAGCATTGATTTACTGCCCTTAACCGGTATACCTTTACCATTTATTTCGCAGGGAGGATCAGCCTTAATTGGCAACATGATTGGAATTGGAATGATTCTTTCAATGAAATTTCATAATAAGGATTACATGTTCAGCCAGGCTGGTGACTTTTAATTAATTTGTTTATTGCATAAAAAAACACTTCAAAATTTTTTGAAGTGCTTTTTTAGTTTAAATTAAATCTTGATTCTCTTTTGAACGGCAAACAAGAACATCACAGTCAGCAGTTCTAGTAACATATTCGGTAACACTACCAATTAAAATTCGTTCGACTGCATTTAAGCCAGTAGCACCAACGATGATTAGATCAATTTGATGCTTCTTTGGAAATTCGTGAGCGATGATTGATTTTGGAGAGCCAAATTCAATTGAAAAGTGTACTTCTTCAACGCCAGCTTCCTTAGCTTCGTCGTAATATTTTTGCAGTTTGTCTTTAGCGTCATTTGATACCTGTTCGACCATTTCCGAATCAAAACTCGAAACATTTTGAAATGAACGCGTGTCAATGACATGTAAAATTTCAAGTACAGCTTCGTTACGCTTAGCTGCAGCAACAGACTTTTTAAAAGCTAAATCCGCTTCTTTTGACCCATCAACGGCCACCTGAATACGGTGATATTGTTTCATCATATAAAACACCTCTCTTACATCCATTTTAACAAATTTTTGTCAGATTAATCATTCTTTTGATTAATTAAAAGGCTAAAAATTAAAATGGTGACAGAACTGAGGATCAACGTTACCAGGTTTAAATACTTATTTGACTGAAATAACAGATAGCAGCCAAGAATACATTCTATTGTAAGGATGATTGCAGTCCAAGACATGATTTGTGTAAAACCAGTATTACTTTTTTGACTATAAATTAAAAAGTGCCGTTTACGATTACTCCATAAGTAAAGAGCAGTCGCCAATATAATTACAAGGTATACAGCTATAACAAATTTAAGAATCATTAATTTCTCCAAATAAAAAAACGGTCAACAGACCGTTTCGTAATATTCTAAAGAAATCTGAGTCTGCTAAAGTAGCAAAACAATGCTTGTTGAACCCGCAGTGTTCAAAAAAATGAGACGTATCGCAACGAATATGGATCCTATCAAAAGATAGTATTCCGATTCGAAAGTTATTTACAATCTCGCATGTCTTATGTTTGACCGGTCAACTATAAATAATTAAGCCATTAGTCCGACTCAGATCATCTATAATACTACTCAATGACATAATGTTTGTCAAGGATTTAAAAATTAGCAAAAGCTAGAAGAGACGTATCTAATACGCATTTTAATACTATATTAGATTAACATAAGTTGATTGAATCAATTATAATCAAAGTCATATTATTTATAAAGCAAAAGATAATAGTGGCAAATATTATTATTACGAAATTTATTAGTACATGGAATTACCAATTTTTATTTTTGATATTAATGCCACCTTGTTCCTTATAAGAATCAAATTATCAGCTTTAGTGAATAAATTAAATAAGTACTTAAGTAATTGTAATTAACGCTTGTGAAGTATTTATTTTTTAAAAGAAAAATGATTTTTCTACTGCATTAATGAATTGAACTTATTAACTTGAGCATCTATTTTTTGCTAAAGACTAGCAACTAATACTTTGTTCTAGTCAAAATTGTAAGTATTAGCAATTCAACTCATACCAGCTAAAGTATCACTAGGTTATTGCATAGCAATACAGAACTGAAGTGGTGCTTTTTTATTTTGGTTATGGTCTTCATTAATCATGTATGTATAAAAATGCTATTAATATGTATATCTATAATAATATCTTAAAGCGTTTACTGTTATATAATTGATATTTACTAAATTGATTTACCTTTAAATTACAAATTATTTAACTAAAAGATTTCGAAGGCTTCTAGCATGACTAAAATAAAATAGTTTTAAATAATGTAGGAAGCTTATAGGGATTAATTAAAAATAATTGTATTTGGTTTAGTTTAATGGTTAAAGAAAAATCCATCTAATGTGTTATTTTATTTAAGCCAAAACCTTTAGGGGTTTACGGGGAAAAAATTATTAAAGACTAACAAAAACATTTAAAAAAATTCTGATTGAAGTTTTTTATAAAAGCACATAAAAAATAAATTAAATATTGACATTAGTATAATTTGGGACTATCTTATTTTTGTATAGTATTTGTCAATAGGAAAGGATGTTTGTATGTTAGGAAAGAATAATTACAAAGAGCGGTTGAAAAGGATGGAAATGCAATCTAAGCAAGACCATTTTTCAATACGTAAATTAAGTATTGGAGCTGCCTCTGTGTTACTCGGATTTACTTTCTTTGGGTTAAATAGTCAAACGGCAAAAGCTGATACTGTTGATCCAAAACAGGAAGTTAGTGAAAATGTAAACACAAAGTCAGTTCAATCCTCTTCGACTAGTTCTGGTAAAAAAACTGAAACCCAGGACACTCAATCTGACGCTACAAAAGAAAATGACTCCAAGCTGTCTACTTTTACTGGCTTAACTTCATTTTTTAAAGGTACTGATAAGGTAACTGTGAAAAATGCTGATAATAAGACTGTAACTGAGACTGAGCAGAATAAAGCTAATAGTACTTCTGATGAGCCAACAAGCAGCCAGGATTCTTCTACTGCTGATCATGAAAAAACTGATGAATTAATTACAAGTGACAATCAAAGTCTCGCCTCCTCTAATCAAGAGCAAAAAGTTCAGACTAAGGTTAATGCATCAACAGCGCAAGTTTATAACTGGGATGATTTTAAAAAAGCATTTCAAGATGTCAATATTTCAGAAATTGATATTATGAAAGATATTGCTAACCCTAATGGTAACGATCAAGAAACAGGTTTTAACATTCCCGGAAGAACACTATTAATTACATCAGGTGGTAATACTAGGCATATTATTGATTTTAAGGGTTCACATCCTAATTTAACTGGTAGCGAAAAACTCCAGATAACTTATCGTAACTTAACAGTTTGGTGTTCAGATTGGTACGGTATAATTAGAACCTACGAATACAATTATGATGCGGCTAAGCAAAATACAGCGATTATTACACTGGATGATATTGATTTCCATGGTTCCCAAATGTTATATGTTGGTAGCCATAACGAAATTCACTTGAAGAATAACATTACTGCAGAAACAATTAATTATAGTTATACCAGTCCTGTAGATGGCGGCACAGCAGGTGGTAAAGATAATAAACAACAACTATTTGAATTTACTTCTGACTATAATAATATCTATTTCGATAAAGGCTGTACTTTCACAGGTACAACTTATGGCGGTAATGTTATCCAGATGTCACAAGGCAACGGCAATATCCATATTGAACAAGGTGCCACTGTTACATTAAATCCATTAGGTAATGCAGATGGTTCTTTAGGTAACAATCCTGGTGAAACTACTGGTACTACATATGGCATTTACCTAGCTGGTTCAGGAAAGATAGACGTTGAAGGTGCTTTAAACATTAACGTCGGCAAGAGCAAATCTAATGCCCCTCAGGCTATTTATAATGGAACACGAAATGCTGTGCAAGCAAAGGCTATTGGACTTTATGATGCTAATTCATCGTTTAATATTGGATCCGGCGGCAGTGTTAACATTACTACTAACGGTAATATTTCTAATAATACTAATACCAGCTTAATTTTCGACGGCGGTAATTTCATTATTAATCCCAATGGTTCTTTGAAAATAACCGGGGAAGATATGGGCGACTATAGCGGTACATTAGTTGCAATTGCCAGCAGTGCAGACATTGAAAATGGTACTTTTGAAATTCGCTTGAAAAATGGTGGATCGACTAATGCAGGTAATGGAGCCATTACACTAATTGATGCGACTGGTAATTTGACAGTTAATAACCCCGAATCCTTAGTTCTAGATGCACATCTTAACAAGAATCCCGCTACCAGTCTCATCGGCAATAACCAGGTTACCATTACCAACGTACGGCAAAAGTTAAATCTTTCTAGTATTGTTCCTAGTCTCAAAGATCTAACATTGCCACCATATCACCTGTTAAAGGTTAATAAGGACAGTAATGGAAATATCCAAGTTGCTCCAAATGGTATTGAAGTATTAAACGGTCAGCAAGTTTTTGATACAGCTACTCTTCAAAAAATCCAGGATGATAAAGACTTAGGCCCTATATTTAAAAATTTACCAGATAATATTCTAAGTGAATTAAAGCAGCTTGCCGGTAGTGGCAGTGCCACATATGATGATGTCTTTAGTGGAATTATCAATTACGCCTTTAGCGATCCTTCAAACATAGGCTATAACGATATTAGCTTTATTCCAGCCAACCCAAGTGGCTTTTTGGATATTGATCCTGCTAATGTTAAAGTATCGTATAACGAAGATGGCACTAGCACTATCACTGGAGCAATTTTGAATTATACAGAGGCAACAGATGGTGTGAACAGTGACGGCCTATTTAGTAAGATTCTTCCAGGTGGAACCAATGCTTATGTAAGAGCTTATGTCAAAGATTCATCTGGTAAAGAAACAGCTATTAAGGCTAACAGCGGAATAGATGATCCTTATAATCAAACAGCAGATTCCGGTAAGACTTTGTCTCATGACTTTACTGCTATGGCTAAGTATAATGAACAAACTGGCCGTTACGAATTTAGTTTTAACATTCCAGCTGAAACAACCAAAGCCCTGAAAAAAGGCGATAAAATCGAATTATATCCTAATGCTAATTTTATCGAATATAATCCACTGGCAACTAAATTGCCTGAATCAGATTCAAACCACAGACCAATTGCTGTTGACGTTTTAGCAGCGGCTCAAGATACAGCAGCCCAGGAAATCAATGATGAGTTACAAAAGATTAATAATGATCAATCAATAAAACATAATAAAGATTTAGACGATGCTATTGCCAATGCAAAACAGGTTGCTGCTAAGTCAGATTCAAGCAACTATGATTCTGGCAAATCAGTTTATGGTGCTGATAATATTCCAGAAGTAGAAAAGAGAAAGAAAGATGCTTTAAGTGATTTACAAACAGCTTATGAGACGGCCCAGAAGGAGTCGCAAGCTTTAAGTGACCAGGTAAAAGCTTCTAAGACAGCGATTACGAATGCTGCAAAAGAAGCTGAGAATAGAGTACGTAGTACCAGCCTTACTAATGATGAGCAACAAACATATATTGATGCAATTGAAAAGGCCAAGGATGAAGCTTTAGCAACGAAAGATGACGCTAATTTCGATCCTGCGAAGTCGATTTATGGCAGTGACAACGTTGATGACGTTAAGAATAAAGAGACTAAAGCTACTAACATTTTTAACAAGGAAGCTGCCAAAGGTGAACTTGACGGTTTTGCCAAAGACTGTGAAACAACATTAGGCTTAGACTCAACAAATAATAAGGGTGTTGAAGATGCTAAGACAGCTGCAATTACTGCTATTGATAACATATCTGATAGTGCTGTGCCTGCTAGTGATAACACAACAGAAGTAAACAACAGTGAAAATGATGGTAAAACTAATATTTTAGATGCCGTTAAAGCCGCTGCTAAGGATCAGCTATCTAATAGTAATACTTCTGTGCAAGGTGCTATTGGTAAAATTGATGGTCTGTCTGAAAAAGAGAAAGCCGATTATAAAGCTCAAGCAGATGAGCTAGTTACAAACGATAAAAAAACTGGCTATGCAGATTTAATTGATCAAGATCCAACTGCTGCTGATATCAAAGGTCACTTAAATGATGGAATAGCAGCGCTAAATGAACTGGAAACTAAAGCAAAGGCTATTGGCCGTATTAATGACGCTGCAACTAATGCAAAAGCACAGATTGATCAGAATAACGACTTAACTGCTGCGCAAAAAACTAAATATGAAGGTGATATTAGTACTTTAGTTAGCGAAGGAACGCAAGCTGTTAAGAATGCTAAAAGTGCAGATATTGATACTACAGCACAGGAATATATTGATCAAATTAATAATGTTCCGAAAACGGCTGGAAGCGATTTATTAGATGCTCAACGTAATACTGCCAAAGAAGCAGTTGAAGCTGCAGCTAAAAAGGCAAGTGATGCTATTTCTGCAATTTCTGATGATTTACTTGATCCAGCAACAAAGACTAAATACAACAAGCAAATTACAGATGCTGAAAATGCCGCAACATCAGCTATTGATGCCGCTACAACTTCAGACGCAATTACTTCTGAACAAACAAAAGGTATAAACGATATTAACGATATCTACCAAGACGCCTTACTTGCCAAAGAAAAAGCTAGCGCATTAACTGATTTAGCTGCTGCTAAGGATAAAGATCTTGGTCTTATAGACGCTGACCTTAAGGATGGCTCCATTGATGATGAAACAGCACAAAATGCAAAAGCTAATATAAATAGTATTTATACGCAAGCAGTTGTTAAAATCACAACCAAGGATAATGATATCAAGACAGTCGATGATGATAAAAACAAAGCCATCGATGACATGGATAAGATTGCAGAAAACATCAAGGGTAGTCAAGAAGAACAAGATGTAAGAAAAGCAAAAAAGACTGCAATTGATGAACTAGCGGGATTAGCTGATAAAGTTAAGACTGAGATTGCCGCTGATAAGAACTTATCCCAAGTCGAAAAAGATGGCTATACAGATCAAGTTGATCAAGCTTTAGCTGATGCTAAGAATAAAATCAACGCTGCCACAACTACAGATGAAGTTACAAAGAATGAAGCTGCGGGTAAAGCAAATATAACCCAAGTTGAAAATGATGCATCACTTCAATCTGCTAAAGATCTAGGCTTAGCAGATATTCAGAAGGCCAAGAAGGACGCTCTTGATCAAGTTAAGAAATTAACTAATGTTGATGACGATACCAAGAATCAGTTAAATAATGAAATAAATGATGCTTATGATGCAGCTAAAGACAAGATTGAAAGTCCCGACCCAGCAACAGCAGACCAAGTTAATAAGAACGCTCAAGAAGGCGTGACAAACATCAACAACGTGGTTAGTGATCTTAATGTTGCCAAAGCGGCAAATAAACGGAAACTTGCCAAATATGCCGAAAAGGCAATTGATCGCATTGATGCCAATACGGATTTAACTGCTGATGATAAGACAAAAATAGAACAAGCAATTAACGATGCTCGCGATAAGGGCATAACTAATATTGATGCAGTTACAACCACGGTAGCTGATGTTGAGGCAGCAGAAAAAGAAGCTGAGGAAAACATTGATGTTGCGGCAACAGCTGGAGACAATTTATTAAATACTCAACGTAATACAGCAAAACAAGCAGTTGAAGATGCAGCAACAAAGGCCAAGAATGCCATTGAAAACAATAAATTTCTTGATGCTGACAGCAAGACGAAATATGAAGATAAAATTGAGGCTGCTCAGAAAGCCGCAGAAACAGCTATCGATGCCGCTACAACCGCAAACGCAATTACCTCTGCACAAAACACCGGTATTAATAATATTAGTGATGTCTCACTTGCTGCAGAAAAAGCCAGTGCATTAACTGAATTAGTTACTGCTAAGAATAAAGATCTTGATACTGTAAATGCTGCTCATGATAGGGGTTCAGTTGACGATTCAAATTGGAAAGATGCAGTAAATGAGATAAATAGTATTTATGATGCTGCCGTTAAGAAAATTACGAACGATGATGATATTACTACAATCGGTACGGATAAAACCAAAGCCATCGATGACATGGATAAGATTGCAGAAAACATCAATGGCAGTCAGGCAGAACAAGATTTAAGAAAAGCGAAAAAGAATGCAATTGATGATCTAACGGAATCGGCTGATAAAGTTAAGACTGAGATTGCCAATGATAAGAACTTATCCCAAGTCGAAAAAGATGGCTATACAGATCAAGTTGATCAAGCTTTAGCTGATGCTAAGAATAAAATCAACGCTGCCACAACTACAGATGAAGTTACAAAGAATGAAGATGCGGGTAAAGCAAATATAACCCAAGTTGAAAATGATGCATCACTTCAATCCGCTAAAGATTTAGGCTTAGCAGATATTCAGAAGGCCAAGAAGGACGCTCTTGACCAAGTTAAGAAATTAACTAATGTTGATGACGATACCAAGAATCAGCTAAATAGTGAAATAAATGATGCTTATGATGCCGCTAAAGACAAGATTGAAAATCCTGATCCAGCAACAGCAGACCAAGTTAATAAGAACGCTCAAGAAGGCGTGACAAACATCAACAACGTGGTTAGTGATCTTAATGTTGCCAAAGCAGCAAACAAACGGAAACTTGCCAAATATGCCGAAAAGGCAATTGACCGCATTGATGCCAATACGGACTTAGCGGCTGACGATAAGACAAAAATAGAACAAGCAATTAACGATGCTCGTGATAAGGGCATAACTGATATTGATGCAGTTACAACCACGGCAGCTGATGTTGAGGCAGCAGAAAAAGAAGCTGAGGAAAACATTGATGTTGCGGCAACAGTAAGCCTTGATACCAATAAGACTGCTGCAAAACAAGCAGTTGAAGATGCAGCAACAAAGGCCAAGAGTGACATTGATAACAATAAATCTCTTGATGCTGTCAGCAAGAAGAAATATGAAGATAAAATTGAAGCTGCCAAGAAAGCCGCAGAAACAGCTATTGATGCCGCTACAACCGCAACTGCAATTACTTCTGAACAAACAAGAGGTATTAACGATATTAACAATATCTACCAAGACGCCTCGCTTGCTGCAGAAAAAGCCAGTGCATTAACTGAATTAACTGCTGCTAAGAATAAAGATCTTGATACTGTAAATGCTGCTCATGATAAGGGTTCAGTTGACGATCCAAATTGGAAAGATGCAGTAAATGATATAAATAGTATTTATGATGCTGCCGTTAAGAAAATTACGAACGATGATGATGTTACTACAGTCGGTACGGATAAAAATGACGCTATCAGTGCCATGGATAAGATTGCAAATGGCATTGATGGCGATCAGGATGCACAAGATTTAAGATCTGCGAAAAATAAGGCGATTAATGAATTAGCGGGATTAGCTGATCAAGTTAAGAATGAGATTACCAATGATAAGAACTTAACCCAACTTGAAAAAGATGGCTATACAGATCGAGTTGATCAAGCTTTAGCTAATGCTAAGAATGAGATCAACGCTGCTACAAATATAGATGAAGTTACAAAGAATGAGGCTGCGGGTAAAGAAGACATAACCAAAGTTGAAAATGATGCATCACTTCAATCTGCTAAAGATCTAGGCTTAAATAACATCCAACAAGCTAAGAAGGACGCTCTTGACCAAGTTAAGAAATTAACTAATGTTGATGAAGATACCAAGAATCAGCTAAATAGTGAAATAAATGATGCTTATGATGCCGCTAAAGACAAGATTGAAAGTCCTGATCCAGCAACAGCAGACCAAGTTAATAAGAACGCTCAAGAAGGCGTGACAAACATCAACAACGTGGTTAGTGATCTTAATGTTGCCAAAGCAGCAAACAAACGGAAACTTGCCAAATATGCCGAAAAGGCAATCGATCGCATTGATGCCAATACGGATTTAACGGCTGATGATAAGACAAAAATAGAACAAGCAATTAACGATGCTCGCGATAAGGGCATAACTGATATTGATGCAGCTACAACTTCTGCAAACGTTGAGACAGCAGAAAAAGCTGCTGAGAATGCAATTGATGTTGCGGCAACAGTAAACCTTGATACTAATAAGAATTCAGCCAAGAGTGCTTTGGATACTACAGCTGCAAATGCTAAGACTGATCTTAAGAATATTTATGATAAGTTAACTACTGACTATCAAAAGTTAACTGATGATCAAAAAGCAACAGCAAAAGCTGATTATGATAAAGCAACCCAAGCTTATGAGGATGCTACTAAGGATGGTGGTACAATCGATCAGGCTTGTGCTGCTGCAAAAGCAAAAGTTGATTCAGCTAAAAATAAAGATGAATTAAACAAGGTAATAACTGATGGAAACTCCAGCATTTTAAATGAAGAGTCAACAGCTTCCTTGGCAATAATTAAGGCTCAAGCTAAGCAAGACATTCAAAAAGCGGTGGATGAAGCTAAAGCTGAACTTAAGGACAAGAATAATGAAATTAATCTAAGTGATCAGAGTGCCTTAGACGAAGTTCAAAAACTTGGTAATTCAGATATTGATGCAGAAACTAATGCAGAAACCGTTTCAACAATCAGAGATAATACGATTAAGGGCATTAATAACATTGTCACTAATGCTAAGGCAACAAATGCAGATCAAATTAGAAAAGATCGCGACGATGCCATCAAAGAACTTGATAAGGTCCTTAAAGGTGATAAAGATGCTGGCATTTCTGGAGTACTAGACAAGATTGATGCTCTTGAAGATGATACTGGTAAAACCGGCTTAACAGCTGATGAAATAACTAAGTTTAAAGAACAAGCTCAAAAAGCTCATGATGAAGCCGTAGCAGCAATTAGTGGCGCTACTGATGATCAAATCAATGATTTGAAACAAAAGGGAATTGATGCAATAAATCAAGCTTTAATTGATGCACAAATCCAGGCGGCTAAGCGTAAGGGCAATAGTGATCTAGATACTGCTGCCAAAGAAGCTAAAGACAAGATCGCACAATCTAATAATCTTACAGACACTGAAAAAGCTGAAGCCAACCAAGCAATCGATGATGCTACAACTACAGCTAAAAAAGATGTTGATGCAGCTACTAGTGTGGACGAAGTTAATAAGGCTGTTTCTGACGGTAAGGATGCAATCAATGATGCTGTTACAAAGGCAAATAGCGCCAAGGACTTGACTTCTAAAAAGAAAGATGCCAAAGATGCTATTGATGCTGAAGCGGCAGTAATTAAAAAGAGAATTAATAGTGATGCCAACTTATCTAGGTCAGAAAGACTTAGCCAATCTGCAAATGTTGATCTTGAAGCAGGCAAAGCCAAAAATGCAATTGATCGTGCTGATAACGTTGCAGATGTAATTAAGCAACGTGATACTGGTGTAAATGCAATTGATGCGCAATACGTATCTGGTAAGCCACTTGCTGATCAAAAGACTGATGCTATTAAAGAAATCACTAGTGTTGCCACTGAAGCTGCAAATAAGGTTGACAAAGATGACTCGAAGTCAGCTAACGAGAAAGATAAAGAAAAGAAAGCGATTGCTGATGCTGCAGCAGAAGCAAAAGATGCAATTAATAGAGCAAAAGGAGCTGAAGGTGTTAATAAAGCCAAGGTAGATGGTATTGCAAAAATTGAAGCTGCACAAAAACCAGTCATTACTCTTGCTGATCAAAAGAAAACAGCAAAAGATGCAATTGATGATGCTGCTAATAAGGCCAAGAATAAGATTTCTCAAGATCCAGGATTAACTAATGATGAAAAAGCTACTGCTAATAAAGAGATTGATAGTCTAGCAGATGATGCTAAAAATAATATTGATCAAGCAACAAATATTGATGAAGTTGAAAAAGCAGAGGCTGAAGGAACTGCGAATATAACCCAGGTACAGAGTAAAGTTAATATTCAGAAGAAAAAGGATCGCGCCAAGAAGATTATTAATGATGAAGGTATTGACGCTAAGAAAGATATTGATCGTGCTTCTGTAAGTGATAGTGAAAAGCAAGCCGCAAAAGCTAAAGTTGATCAAGCAGTTAAAGATGAACAGGCTAAAGTTGACAAAGCTAATGATGGAGACGAGATCTTAGATATAATTGATGAGTCCCAAGAAATCATTCATTCATTTGTTCCTGAAACAAGTGGCTCCGGCAGCAATGGTTCTGACTCAAACGGTTCAGGCTCGAATGGTTCAGGCAGCAACGGTTCTGGTTCAAACGGTTCAGGCAGCAACGGTTCTGGTTCAAACGGTTCAGGCAGCAATGGCTCCGGATCAAACGGTTCTGACTCAAATGGTTCAGGCAGCAACGGTTCTGGTTCAAACGGTTCTGACTCAAATGGTTCAGGATCAAATGGTTCAGGATCAAATGGCTCCGGCAGCAATGGTTCAGATTCCAATGGCTCCGGCTCTAACGGTTCCGACTCCAATGGTTCCGGCTCAAACGGTTCAGGATCAAACGGTTCAGGATCAAATGGTTCAGGCAGCAACGGCTCTGGCTCAAATGGTTCAGGCAGTAACGGCTCAGGTTCAAATGGTTCAGGCAGCAATGGTTCCGGCTCTAACGGTTCAGGCTCAAATGGCTCCGGCTCTAACGGTTCAGGATCAAATGGCTCAGGCTCTAATGGTTCAGGCAGCAATGGTTCTGGCTCAAATGGTTCCGGCAGCAACGGTTCTGGCTCAAATGGTTCCGGCTCAAATGGTTCCGGCAGCAACGGTTCTGGCTCAAATGGCTCAGGATCCAATGGTTCCGGCAGTAACGGCTCTGGATCAAATGGTTCCGGCAGCAATGGCTCAGGCAGCAATGGTTCAGGCAGCAACGGCTCGGGCTCAAATGGCTCAGGCAGCAATGGTTCCGGCAGCAACGGCTCCGGCTCAAATGGTTCCGGTTCAAATGGTTCAGACTCCAACGGTTCAGGCAGCAATGGTTCCGGTTCAAACGGTTCCGGTAGCAACGGCTCCGGTTCAAACGGTTCTGGCAGCAATGGTTCTGGCTCAAATGGCTCAGGCAGCAATGGTTCCGGCAGCAACGGCTCGGGCTCAAATGGTTCCGGCTCAAATGGCTCAGGCTCTAATGGTTCAGGCAGCAATGGTTCAGGCAGCAATGGCTCTGGATCAAATGGTTCAGGCAGCAATGGCTCTGGATCAAATGGTTCAGGCAGCAACGGCTCAGGTTCAAATGGTTCCGGCTCAAACGGCTCAGGCAGCAATGGTTCTGGCAGCAACGGCTCTGGATCAAATGGCTCCGGCTCGAACGGCTCTGGTTCAAATGGTTCTGGCTCCAACGGTTCCGGCTCCAACGGTTCTGGCTCTAATGGCTCCGGCAGCAACGGTTCAGGCTCCAATGGCTCCGGCAGCAACGGTTCCGGCTCGAACGGCTCCGGCAGCAATGGTTCTGACTCCAATGGCTCAGGCTCCAACGGTTCTGGTTCAAATGGCTCAGGCTCCAACGGTTCAGGCTCAAATGGTTCAGACTCCAACGGTTCCGGCAGCAATGGCTCAGGATCAAATGGATCAGACTCCAACGGTTCCGGCAGCAATGGTTCCGGTTCAAATGGTTCAGACTCCAACGGCTCCGGCTCAAATGGTTCAGGCAGCAACGGCTCCGGCTCCAATGGTTCTGGCTCGAATGGCTCCGGATCAAACGGCTCCGGTTCAAATGGTTCAGGTTCAAACGGCTCAGGCAGCAACGGCTCCGGTAGCAATGGCTCTGGTAGCAATGGCTCAGGCTCCAATGGTTCTGGATCAAACGGCTCCGGCAGCAACGGCTCCGGCTCCAATGGCTCCGGCAGCAACGGTTCCGGCTCGAACGGCTCCGGCTCGAACGGCTCAGGCTCCAATGGTTCCGGCTCGAACGGCTCAGGCAGCAATGGTTCCGGTTCAAACGGCTCCGGCAGCAATGGCTCCGGCAGCAATGGTTCTGGCAGCAACGGCTCAGGCTCGAATGGCTCTGGATCAAATGGTTCCGGCTCGAACGGCTCAGGTTCTAATGGTTCTGGCTCCAACGGTTCCGGCTCGAACGGCTCAGGTTCTAATGGTTCTGGCTCCAACGGTTCCGGCTCGAACGGCTCCGGATCCAACGGTTCTGGCTCGAACGGCTCCGGATCCAACGGTTCTGGCTCGAATGGCTCAGGCTCCAATGGCTCCGGCAGCAACGGTTCCGGCTCGAACGGCTCCGGCAGCAATGGCTCCGGCTCAAATGGCTCAGGCTCAAACGGCTCAGGTAGCAACGGCTCCGGATCAAACGGCTCAGGCTCAAATGGTTCTGGATCAAATGGTTCCGGC
Organism: Lactobacillus panisapium; assembly: GCF_019469265.1. Lineage (NCBI taxonomy): Bacteria > Bacillati > Bacillota > Bacilli > Lactobacillales > Lactobacillaceae > Lactobacillus > Lactobacillus panisapium. The sequence goes on from NZ_CP048268.1 coordinate 910,965, forward strand.
TCGAACGGCTCAGGTAGCAACGGTTCCGGTTCAAATGGCTCAGGCAGCAATGGCTCCGGATCAAATGGCTCCGGCAGCAACGGCTCAGGTAGCAATGGCTCCGGCAGCAATGGTTCTGGCTCTAATGGCTCAGGTTCTAATGGCTCAGGCTCCAACGGCTCCGGTTCAAATGGTTCAGGTTCAAACGGCTCAGGCAGCAACGGCTCCGGTAGCAATGGCTCCGGTAGCAATGGCTCAGGCTCCAACGGCTCAGGCAGCAACGGCTCCGGTAGCAATGGCTCAGGCTCCAACAGCTCAGGTTCTAATGGTTCAGGTTCAAACGGCTCTGGCTCGAATGGCTCAGGTAGCAATGGTTCCGGCTCAAACGGCTCAGGCAGCAACGGCTCCGGTAGCAATGGTTCTGGCTCTAACGGTTCCGGCAGCAATGGCTCTGACTCAAATGGTTCAGGCTCCAACGGTTCTGACTCCAATGGCTCAGGCTCGAATGGTTCAGGCTCAAATGGCTCAGGCAGCAATGGTTCAGGATCAAATGGCTCAGGCTCCAACGGTTCTGACTCCAATGGCTCTGACTCCAACGGTTCAGGTTCAAACGGCTCAGGCAGCAACGGCTCCGGTAGCAATGGCTCCGGTAGCAATGGCTCCGGTAGCAATGGCTCCGGCTCCAACGGCTCCGGCAGCAATGGTTCAGGTTCTAATGGCTCCGGCTCAAACGGCTCAGGTTCCAATGGTTCCGGCTCCAACGGCTCCGGCTCCAATGGTTCTGGATCAAACGGCTCAGGCAGCAACGGCTCCGGCTCGAATGGTTCCGGCTCCAACGGCTCCGGTAGCAATGGCTCAGGTAGCAATGGCTCAGGCTCCAACGGCTCAGGCTCCAACGGCTCAGGTTCTAATGGCTCTGGCTCGAATGGCTCAGGTAGCAATGGTTCCGGCTCCAACGGCTCAGGTAGCAATGGTTCCGGCAGCAATGGTTCTGGCTCCAACGGCTCCGGCTCAAACGGCTCCGGCAGCAACGGCTCCGGCAGCAATGGTTCTGGTTCAAATGGCTCCGGCTCAAACGGCTCGGGCTCAAACGGCTCGGGCTCAAACGGCTCAGGTTCTAATGGTTCCGGCTCCAACAGCTCGGGTTCCAATGGTTCCGGTTCAAATGGCTCAGGCAGCAATAGTTCCGATTCTCAGGGCACTGGAACAGCTGGTAATATTGCCGGCAATGGTGACATTAACAGCAATAATGCTACAAATAAGAATCCTGGAACTAGTGGCTCAGAAACTGGAAGTTCAACAGAAAATGTTGATGTTGATTTGAACAACAGCAAAGAAGTAAAATTAATGCACAATGCCTATGTTTACGATATTCATGGTAATCGGGCAAATCAGATTACATTAGGTGCTGGTTCAATTATCAGATTTTATGGCATCAAGAATATTGCTGGTGTAGACTACTATATTGTTGTTGACCAAGGAGAAGATAATGAGAAGCTCTTCGTTAAAGTTGCCAATGCTGAAGCTGCAAAACTGAAGCTAAAGCATAATAGTTATGTTTATAACAAGCATGGCAAACGAGTAAAGAAAGACGGTGTTCTTAAGAAGGGTGTACTTGTTAATATCTACGGTGGCGCAGTTAAAATACGTGGTAAGAAATACTATATTATTGACAGCAATCGTTACATTAAAGCTGCTAACGTTACTGTAAAATCAAGCTCAGCCAAGACTTCTAAAGCTGAGGTAGTACCAGTCAACTTGCCAACTAATACCAATACTCAAAATATCGTTGAAAAGGATATCATTCATAATTCATATTTGTATGATGACAAAGGCAAAAGAGCAAATAAATTAATCTTTTTAGGTGGCTCAATAGTTAATACGACTAGTCAAAGAATGATTGATGGCAAGTTATACTATGAGCTAGATGATGGCCTTTACATCAAGGTAAACAATATTGATGGTAAAAAGAGTAAATTAACCCACAATGCGTTTATCTATAGTAAACACGGTAATAGAATTGGAAAGAAGGTCTTGAAGAAGAATAGTTTGGTAAAAACTTATGGTGCTGCTGTTAAGATTAATCATAAGAAGTTCTATCTTATTGACAAAGATAAATATGTAAAAGAGGCTAATTTCTAATTAGTAATTTTACTTAGTTAAATAAAAAAATGTCACAAGTTATTTTTGTAATAGCTTGTGGCATTTTTTTGTTTAAACTTTATGCATATATATAATTCGCTCTTATTATCTATATAAATATATAAAATAAAAAAGATATAATATATTTTTATTAAATAAACTTAATTTTTTCAAAAATATATTATCTTCTATTTGCTAAATTGATGGTTGGACTTGTTTCCTAGTGTTTTCAGGAAATTAAGTTATTGTGCAAAATTTTTAAAATATAAAAATGATTATTTAAGATAACAATAACTACTGTATTTTTAATATAATAACAAGCAATATATTAGCATTTATTAGCCGTGCCAATAAAATGAAAGATATAAGGTGTCTTTATAGGGAGGCTAATTATGTTAGGAAAAAATAATTTGAACGAAAAGAAAAGAAAAATGAACATGCAAAATAAAAAGGAGCGATTTTCAATTAGGAAATTCACTGTTGGCGCTGCTTCTGTTTTGCTTGGTTTTACTTTTTTTGGAATGAATACTCAATTTGTAAAAGCCGATAATATTAGTTCAGAACAGGAAGAAAAAAAAGAAAATATTGATACAACCCAATCTGATACAACGTTAAATAAGACAGATCAAAATGTAAAGCCGGATTTATCTACATACTCCGGACTGACCTCATTTTTAAAGGCAAGTACTGTTCCTCAAACTGGCTCAACCAAACTTCAAACTAGTTCGTCAGGTTCAACTAGTAGCGAAACAAACAAAGATAATCACGTTAATAATGATCAAAATAGTCAAACACAAAATTCAAATGGCACTAATACTTCAGATCAAACGGACAAATTAAATCAGAATGGTTCGAATTCAGACCAAACGGATAAAACTAATTCAAATGGTTCGAATTCAGATCAAACGGATAAAAATAACTCAAAAGGTTCGAATTCAGATCAATCCTCTGATATTACTGGATCAGGTGATAATAGCAAGGATAATGGTAAACTACCAGATAATTCAAAAGACAATAATGATCCAGCAAATACTGGTGATCAATCAGGAAAAACTCCTGACAGCATTAAGAAAAAAGACACTGACTTAACTGCAAACGATAATAAAACCGGTTATCTGCCAACAATTGTTAATGGTGCAGCTCACGTATATAATTGGGCACAATTTAGAAATGCATATCAAAATAAAACTATTAATGAAATCGATATTATGCAAAATATTGTTGCTGATAATAACATCAACTGGGTTGGATTCGACTTTGATGGTAGAACCCTACTTATTAAGAGTTATGATGCTGATAAAAGAACGGATAAATATACAATCAATTTCAAAGGTAATCACCCTAATTTAAATGGATATACTTCTTTGGACTTAACTTATGAAAACCTGAACATTTGGAGTGCTGACTTTTATGGTATTGCAAGGGCATATGATTTGATAGGTAATAATTATGCTAACATCACTTTTAAAAATGTTGATTTTCATGGTTCTCAGATGATATATACCAACAATAATACGCATATTTTCTTTGTCGGTAATAACACTGCAGAAACAGTTAAGACACCATATGATGTCAATGGTCCTTCCGATGGTAATAACCAGCAATTATTCCAATATACTGGTAATAACAACTCAATTACTTTTTCAGGAACATTTGTTGGTAAAACATATGGCGGTAATGTAATTGAAATGTCTGGTGATTATAACAAGGTCACTATTGATAAAGGAGCAACAGTTAGCTTGTATCCTCGTGGTAATAGTGACGGTACTAGTTGGATTAGTAATCCTGCAGAAACGACTGGAACCATTTTCGCTATTGTTTTAAGAGGTAATAATGAATCCGTTGATGTTAACGGGACGCTTAATATTGTAGTTCAAAATGATAAATATAAAGGGCAATATGATAATAACCAGGCTACTGCCATTTACATAAATGATAGTACAACTTCGACCTTTAATATTTTAAATGACGCCACGGTAAATATAAATACTAACGGCGATATCGCTGATTTTAACTATAGAAGAAATGTTATTTACGATGGTGGTAATTTTAATATTCGGCCAAGAGGGACACTGAATGTTACTGGTCAAAATATGGGTAACTATTCAGATACATTGGTTTATATCAAAGGTAAAGCTGATATCGAAAATGGTGCTTTTAATATCAGATTGTTGGATAATGCGGGTACTGGTGCTATTACTCTAGTTGATGTCCAGGGTGGTACTTTAATTGTTAATAACCCGACTTCTTTAATTTTGGATGCACACTTAAATAAAAACCCTAATACCAGTATTATTGGTTCAATGCCAATAACTATTACTAACGTTAGACAAAAATTTGATTTAAGTGGATTAGGCATTAATATTAATGAGCTTCAGTTGCCACCATTCCATGTTTTAAAGGTTAGGAAGACTAATCAAACAATTTCTGTTGATAATATTGAATTACTGAATGGACTTCGTAAAATTACCCAAAAGGATTTGACTGATTTAAAGGACAAAATGGCCAATTCTGGGATTAAGTTCGAAGCTTTACCACCAGACGTAATCACTTCTTTACAAACGGCTGCAAGTACTAATGCCACTTATGACAGTCTTTTTAAAGATATCATTCAGAAGGCCTTTAATAACCAAAATAATTTCGGTTATAACAACATTAGTTTTATTCCAGCTAATCCAAGTGGATTTTTGGATATTGATCCAAGTAAAGTTGATGTTGTTAGAAATAATGATGGATCCCAAACAATTTCAGGTAAGGCAGGAAGCGTAATTAATTATGATGCTGCCTTGGACGGGCCAGATACTGATTTGCAACATCCAAAAAACATCTTTAGTTTAGTTTTACCTGTGGCTACTAAGGCTTATATCACAGCAAACTTAGTTGACGGTAATAAAAATAAGTCTGTTTGGTCACCAAAAGATGCGAACGGTAATGAACTAATAGCCAATCCGTATGCGGATACAAATGATTCATTACGAGATACAGGCAATAGCTCTCTTGATCCATTACCTACACAATTTGTTGCTGTTGTTAATGATGATGGTTCCTTTGAATTTACGATTCCAGCCGAGCAAGTACTTAAGTTGAATAAAGCATATTCAGTAGAACTATCTCCAAGTGCCAACTTTATTGGCTATGATCAAACCGAAATTAATTCAGGAAGTAGGCCAATTTCTAAGAACTTAAATATTCAAACTCTTAACGAAGCGCGTAATCATGCAGCTCAAGAAATTAACGATGCTATTAATAATGCAAAAACTAATCTACCGAATAATCTGACTCCAGAACAAAATGCAGCATTTAATGATGCCATTGCTAAAGCAGCTGCAGCAGCTTCACAAACAATTACGGATGATAATAAAACTACCTCGGTTTACGATCCAAGTGCAAATACCTATGTTGAAGTTAATAATCGGAAGCAAGCAGCTATAGATATCATTGAGCAAGCACTAAAAAATGCTAAGTCATCTTCAGAAACTGAAACTAATCGTGCAGATGCAATTAATGAGTTAAATGATGCTGCCAATAAACAAATCAGTTCTTATCCATCTCAAACCACTGCAATAAATCAAGCGCGGGATAATGCCATTAACCAAGTTAAAGCTGCAAAAACTCCTGAAGAAATTACCAAGGCAAAGGATACGGGTGTTGATACAATTAATCATGTAGCACAAGAATATAAAAATGCTATTAAGGCAGATTTAAATAATCAAATTAAGCAAGTTAAATCGGCTTTGCAAGGTATTGCAGAAGATACAAATCTAGATCAAAAGCAAAAAGATGATATCTTAGCACTGGCTGATCGACTTAATCGACCGCAGGCAATCATTGCAGATAAGGGTGACATTGATAAAGATGAAGATCAGTCGTCCGTTGAAAGTCATCAAAAAGAGGCACAAGATGCAATTACTGCTTTACAAAATACAATTAATGCAATAACCAAGCTTGAAAATTCTGCTAAGGATCAAATTACAAAGCATACCGATAAAGCTGAACAAATAAAGGATGCACTAAATAAGACGGTTCATGACGTCATAACAGGGGATGATCCTGATGGCTCTAAAGGTCTAGAGGTAATTGATAAGGTATATGCTGACCAAGAAGCAGAAAACATTATTAATGCTGCACAGGCAGCTAAAAAGCGTGTGCAAGAATCAGGGTTATCAGCTGATGATCAAGCTAGCTATTTAGCCGAAATTGATAATGCAGTTAAATTAGCTACAGCACAGCCTGGAACTGATGGTTATGATGCTAATGAATCTATCTATGGCACTTCGGATGAAAATGCTATCAAGCAGAGAATTACCAAGGCACAAAATGCTTTTGCTAAAGCGGCAGCTAAGGCTGAATTGGTAGGATTTGGTCAAACAAGTAACACCAATATCGGTGTTACTACGACTCCTGCAATTGACCAAGCAATTAAAGCTGGCTTGACTGCTATTGATCAAGCAACTGATATTGATGCTGCAGAAGAACAAGCAAAGAAAAATGTTTTGAAAGAAATTTCTAAGAAGAAGTTAAATGATGCTGAATCAGATTTCGAAAATCAACTAGATAATGTTACTGGCTTGACTGCAAAAGATATTGATGATGTCAAAGAGCAGGCAAGAAAATTAATCAATAATGAGCAAAAGCCAGTTGGCTATAATCAAAAGATTGATCAGGCAGATAGTTTAGAAGCAATTGATTCTGTCAGAAACGATGGAATTGACGCTTTAAGCAAATTGCTAGCTGCTCAAACAGAAAAGGGTCAACTTAATAAGCAAATCACTGAAGCTACGCAAAAGCTTCGTCAAAAGCAAGAGCAGGCCAATCAGGCTATCGATAATATTAATTCTTTAACTGACGAACAAAAAGCCGCATATCATAAGCAGGTTAATGATTTAGCCGATCAAGGAGTTAATGATTTAGCAACGACAGAAAGTTCTAAGATTGATGATTTGGTAAATACAGTTAATGGCAACATTGATAACGTGGTAACCAAAGCTCAAGGTAAAGCTAATGAAGTAGTAGAAACTGCTAAAACTTCAGCTAAACAAAAACTTGCAGATGAAGCAACTGCTGCTAAGAATGCAATTGACCAAATTCCTGATAGCCAACTTAGTCAAACAAGTAAGGATTACTACAAGGACTTAATTGATAAGCATGTTAAGGAAGCTACAGATAAAATTGATGCGACTACAGTTGTTGATGCAATAGCTTCAATTCAAAAAGATGGTGAAGCTAATATTAACCGTGATTTGAATGATGCTCAGATTTCGGCTGCTAGGTCAAAAGCTATTAAAGATTTACGTGATGCCAAAGAAGCAGCTAAAAAAGTGCTCAATGACGCGCATGATGCAAAATCAATTAGTGATAGTAGTTGGCAAGATAAGCTTAATCAAATTGATAAATACTATGATCAAGCCACCGAGGCAATAGCTGTAGATTACCAGCTTGGAGATATCACCAATCATGCTACAAAAGGAATAGCAGATATTAAGAGTGTAGCCGATAGTATTTCATCCGATATTGAATCGCAAAAATTAGCACAACAAAAGCAAAATGCGCTTAATGATTTACAAAAAGCGGTAGACAATGTCCGGAATCATATTACAAATGATCCTAATTTATCACCTACAGAAAAGACTAAATATTATAATCAAATTACCGAAAAGTTTAATAATGCTCAATCTGCTATTCAAGCGGCTGGTAAGGATCAAGTACAAGCAGCTTTAAACGATGGTAAAGCGGAATTAAATAAAATTCAAGAAGATGCTGATATTCAATCAGCCAAGGATAAGGCAATTTCTGAATTATTAGCTGAGAAAAACACAATTTACCAAAAGATCGGTAACTTGGATGAAGTCACAAGCGCAAACAAAGATCAGCTGCGGAAAAAAGTTGATGCTGCATATGATGCTGCAATAAGTAAAGTTAATAATCCTTCTCCTGCAACAATTGACCAAATTACCTCGGAAAAAGAGCAAGGTAAAAAGAATATTGACGATGTTATTACAGATTTAAATATCAACAAGATTATTAATCAACAAAAGCTTGATCAGTATGCTGAACAAGCTATTAATCGGATTCAATCTTCAACGGACATTTCGCAAGATCTTAAGAGTCAAACAATTACCGCAATTCAGTCAGCTCGTGACAGTGCGAAAGCAAAAGTAACTAACCAAACTGATATCGCTTCAGCTAATAGTGCTGAAAAAGACGGTGAAAAAGCAATTGATTTGGCTGAGTCACAAGGTAATGGCTTAGATACTCTTAAAAATAATGCAAGTAAGCAAATTGATGATGCCGCTGATTCGGCCATTAAGCGCTTAAATGATTTATATAACTCCTTAAGTGATGAGGCTAAAACTGAACTTAAATCTACTTTTGATGACGTCACTAATAGTATTAATACAACTGCGCAAAATGCAAAAGCTCAGATTAAAAAAGCCACGAACAAGCAGAATGTTTCTGATATTTATAATGACGCAATTAATTCTATTGGAAACGCGGAATCAAAGGCCAACCTGTCAGCAACTAAATCGCAAGCTAAAGAAGCTATTCAAAAAGCAGCAGACGAAGCTAAAAAGAATCTATCTGATCCCAAAGATCAAGATGCTATCGATGTTGTTGCCAAGCTGGGAGTATCTGATGTTGACGCAGCGCAAGATATTGATACTGTAAACAAGATAAAAGGTAATGCTATTGATGGCATTAAGAATATCACATCAATTGCTCAATCAAGTGATGCAGAAAACACTCGGAGATTAAAGCAAGAAGCAATCGATGCTTTAAATCAAAAACTAGGAGACAAGACACAAAATACTGGTGCATTAGGTGATGTTGGCAATCTGATAGACTTAACTGACCAGCAAAAAGCAGACTACCAAAATGCATTGCAACAAGCGCATGATCGTGCAGTTGCAAATGTTGAGGGTGCTACTAAGGAAAATATTGATACTGAAAAGAACACCGGATTAAAGAACATTGATGACATTGTCACAGCGGCAAAATTGCAAGCAGCAAAGAATAGGGCAAAAGCTGATTTGGATCACCTTGCTCAAGATGCTGTTAATAAAGATAAGAAAGATGAAACTACAATTAATGCTGAACGTGACAAGGCAAAAGCAAATGTTGATAAAGCTCAAAACCAAGATGAAGTTAAGACAGCTAAAGATAATGGGACAACCACAATAACTAATATTGTTAATACAGCTGATAACGAACAGCTTACTGCTAATAAAGCAGCAGCTAAATCTAGTTTTGAAGAAGCAGTAAATAAGTTGCAAACTCAGCTTAATAATGATTTAGCGAATAAAAAGATTGGTCAAGATCAGTTTGATGACTTAAAGAGCAAGCTTGACAAGGTACGTAGTGATGGTGAAACCAGAATTACTTCTTCTACAAAGCAAACAGACCTGGATGATGCGATTGCTAAAAATACATCTGATTTGAATGGCATCAGCTCTGCAATCACCAGCGCAGAGAACTTAAATGAAGCACTGGCAAAATTACAAGATGCAGTTAATAAAGCAACTGCTTCCGCTAATAAGATCGCTAACGATGATCCTGATTTAGCTGGAAGAATGAGAGAACAGATTGAACAAGAACGTTCTAAAGCTGCTAAAAATATTCAAGCTGCTAAAAATAGTTCCCAAGATGCTAATGTAGCCATAAATGAGGCAGCGGCTGATGGTGTTAATGCATTAAATCATTTAACCGAACGCTTTGAGCAAAAGAATAAGGTAATTAATGATTTAAAGCAGTATTCTCAATCTGCTAAAACAAGTTTACAAGATCCAAATTTATCTTCGACAGAAGTTGCTACTGGTGAGCAAGCTATCAACCAAGCATTACAACAAGGAATTACTAATATTTATCAAGCAACAGATACTGATGATTTAGCTAAAATCGAAGATACAATTAAGCAAAACATTGATAATGCTAAATTACCAACTAGTTTATTAGCAGAGAAGAATAAGCAGATTAGTGCATTAGATCAATATGTAAAAGATAAGGGCGATATCAATAGTATTGCCAAAGATCTAAGCGATGAGCAAAAGCAAGACTTACAAAATCAGGTTGATCAGGCAATTAAAAAGGCAAAAGAAAAGATTCAGGCAATTAATTTACCTGAAAACGCGCAGGCTGCTGACTTAGAAACTGCAAAGAATAAGCTTTCGAATGCTGAAAAAGGTATTCCAGAAAACGGAGAAACCGCCGACTTTGGTGAAGCAGGTGTTGACAAAGTTTACACTTTGGCAAAGACAAAAGAAGCAATATTCCAAGCTAAACAGGAGGCAATTGCTGAATTACAACAAAATAAAAATGCAGCTAATGAAGCCGTCGAAAAATCAGGGTTGTCTGCCAGCGATCAAGCAAAACAAAAGCAAAAGATTCAAGATATCTTTGACAGCAGTAAGGATAAAATTAATAATATTTCTGATAAAAAGCCAGATGGAACTGATAAGACCGTAGAAGAAGTTATCCAAGAAGCAAAGGCCATTGTTGATGCCGCTTCTAAGGGTTATCAAGGACCAAATGGTGAAAAAATACCAGGATTTGATCAAGTCAAAAATGATGCTGATCTTGCGGGTGCCAAGACTACTGCTGAAGGAATTCTGCAAAATAAACAGACTCAGGCTAAGCAAACAATTGATCAGTCACAGCTGACCCAAGAGCAAAAGACTGCTGCTAAAAATGCAGTAGATACTGCCTATGAAAATGCCAAAACTGAGATTGAAAAGCAAACAGATATTAGTAAAATTCCAACTGATGAAGCACAAATTGGTCAAGAGATTGATAACATTATTAAGAATTCATCTAGTTGGGTTAAAACTGATCAAACCAATGCATTGAATGGTACTGAAGGTATTGATGGTTTGCAAGAGCAATTTGACAAGTTAACTGCCGAACAGAAAGCAAATCCTGAATATAGTGGCAACATTAAGGACATTACTGATAGCATCACTGCAATTAAGCAAGCTGACAACATTCAAGCAATCAGTGCAGCCTATGACAAGGGAATAACTGCCTTGAATAAGCTCAAGGGAATGGAAACTATCAATGAAAGCCTTAATAAAGCTAAAGCTAATATTAATGCTAACAATGATTTGGATCAAGATAAGAAAAATGAGCTTATTCAGAATGCAGAGAATCATGCTAAGGAAGGTAAGCAAAATATCGCTAACGTAACTGCTCCGACTGGTGATCCTGAAGCAAAGAAGAATCAGATTTCGCAGGCAGCTGCCACTGCGGTAAATGATATCCAAAGTGAAGTTAACAAAGCAACTGATGCAAGTAGAACTAAAGCTGATGATGAACTAAAACAAAAGTATCAAGAAGCAATTGACAAGCTTCACAAGGAATACGGTACGCAAGCTATCACGAGTGCAACCGATAGTGCTTGGAATACTCATCAACATGTTACTGGTGATACTCCTGAAGAGATTCAAAAGAGTAAACTCGATGCAGAAAAGGCAATTGCCAAGGGTGCAGTAGATGATGCCGCTGCCAATGCCAAGAACAAGCTTGATAAAGATGAGACCAAGAAACCGGATGGTTCAAAATACACTGACAAAGAAAAGCAGGATATTAAGGATCAGATTGATAAAAATTCTAAGGATGCTAAAGATAAAATAGATCAAACTACAGGTAAGAAAGACGATAAAACCGGTAAAACTGATACTGATGATGCCCGTGATGAAGGAATTACCATTATTGGTGGATCTGAAGTTGGAATTGATAAGGCTGCTGCGCAAACTAAATTTGATCAAGACACTGCTAAATTGCAAAAACAAATTGACGATGATTTAGCTGCTAAGAAGTTAAGTCAAGATCAATATGATCAATTAAAGGAACAGATTAGTCAGGTCAAACAAGATGGTACAAAACGGATTAGCGAGTCGACTACTGCTGAAGAATTAACTAAAGCACAGGAAAACAATCAAGCAGATTTAAGTAATATAAGTTCTGCTATTACTAGAATTGAAGCAATCAATCAAATCAAGCAAAATGCAATTAATGAATTGCAAGTAAATAAAGCTGCTGCTGATCAAGCTATCGAAAAATCAGGATTGTCTGCTAGCGATCAAGCCAAACAAAAGCAAAAGATTCAAGATATCTTTGACAGCAGTAAAAGTAAAATCAACAGTATTTCTGATAAAAAGCCGGATGGAACAGATAAGACGATTGATGAGATAACCCAAGAAGCAAAGGCCATTGTTGATGCCGCTTCTAAGGGCTCTCAAGGATCAAATGGTGAAAAAATACCAGGATTTGATCAAATCAAGAACGATGTTGATCTTGCGGGTGCCAAGACTACTGCTGAAGGAATCTTGCAGAATAAGCAGGCTCAGGCCAAGCAAATAATTGATCAATCACAGTTGACTCAAGTGCAAAAGACAATTGCTAAAAATTTAGTAGATACTGCCTGTGAAAATGCTAAAACTGAGATTGAAAAGCAAACAGATATTAGCCAGATACCAACCGATGAAGCACAAATTGGTCGAGAAATTGACGATATTATTAAAAATTCTTCTAAGTGGGTCACTATTGATAAAAATAATGCGCTGGTTGGTGACGGTGATGTTGCAGGTCTGCAGACGGGTCTTGACGAATTAGCTGATAGACAAAAATCGAATCCAGATTATGCTGCTGATATTAAAGATATTACAGATAGCATTGAAGGAATAAAAAATGCTAGTGAAATGGAAAAGGTCACTGCCGCATACAATAAGGGTATGACAGCCTTGAACAAGCTTAAGGGTAAGGAAACTGTCCAAGTTGCTTCTGATAAAGCAATCAGCGAACTTATTCAAAATGATGATATTGACGAAAACACGAAAAATCAGATGATAGCTGCGATTAAAGACCAAGCCAAAAAAGGTAAGGAAAACATTTCTAACATTTCTAATTCAGCTAGTGATCTAGAAACGATAAAAGGTCAAATTAGCGATGCTGCTAACAATGCGGTAAATGAAATTCAAAGCATAGTTAACAAAGCTACGAATGAAAGTAGAACTAAAGCTGATCAAGAGCTGCAACAAAAGTATCAAGAAGCAATTGATAAACTCCATAAGGAATACGGTGCTCAAGCTATCACGAGTGCAACTGATAGTGCTTGGAATACTCATCAACATGTTACTGGTGATACTTTCGATGAGATTAAAAAGAGTAAGCTCGATGCAGAAAAAGCAATTGCCAAGGGTGCAGTAGATGATACCGCTGCCAATGCCAAGAACAAGCTTGATAAAGATGAGACCAAGAAACCGGATGGTTCAAAATACACTGACAAAGAAAAGCAGGATATTAAGGATCAGATCGATAAAAATTCTAAGGATGCTAAAGATAAAATAGATCAAACTACAGGTAAAAAGGACGATAAAACCGGTAAAACAGATACAGATGATGCTCGTGATGAAGGAACCAAACAAATCAAAGATACTCTGGATAATGGTTCATCTAATAATTCTAATTCGGGTGGCTCTGGAAGTTCATCAGACGGTTCTGGTAATTCACAAGTACCTGTAGCAACTAAGCCAGGAACTGATGGAGATAAGGATGTTGATACCTCTGTAGCCAATGCCGAGGAAGTTACCTTAATGCATAATGCTTATGTTTATGACCTTGACGGCAAGCGGTGCAATAAGATTATTCTTGGAGCCGGGTCAATTGTTAAGACTTATGGTATAGAAAATATTAATGGCAATCAGTACTACATTTTGATTGATCGAGGTGATAATAATAGAAAATACTATTTGGCGATTGGCAATGTTAAGTATTTGGTACAAAAACTAAAGAATGATGCCTCAGTCTATGATAAGTACGGCAATAAGATTAAGAATCAGGGCGTTATTAAGAAAGGTGAGACCGTTCATACTTATGGCGATGTAGTCAACATTCGTGGTGAAAAGTACTTTATCATTGGTACAAACCAATACATTAAGGCAAGCAAGGTTAATATTGAGAAGATTGTTCCTAAGACAGAAAATGCTGAGGTTACGCCAGTAAGCGTTCCTGAAAGCACGAAAGAAAACGCAACTGTCGAAAAAACAATCATGCATAATGCTTATCTATATGATGAAAAAGGTGTGAGATGCAACAAATTGATTTTTGGAGCCGGTTCGATCATTGATACGGTTGGCATTAAGCGCATTAATAATAAGCTCTACTATGGTTTGGCTGATGGAATGTATATAGCTGCTGGCAATATTGATCCGAAGCAATTGAAACTAAAGCATAATGCCTTTATTTACGGTCAATATGGTAATCGCATAAGTAAGAGAATTCTACGCAAGCATAAGAAAGTAAGGACATATGGTGCACCAGTAAAAATTAAAAATAAGCTTTATTACATTGTTGCTAAAAACAAATATGTAAAGAAGGCCAATTTTTAAAAGCTAAATAGATAAAATAAAAGTGGTACAACTTGTTGAAGATACAGGTTGTACCATTTTTTTATATTTGATTTAGTTTTGTCTTATATTATATGTATACATAGATACGTATAAACTAGATTTATTAATAAAAAAATAGGAAAAATAGGCCTATGATGATAATAATTTTAGCGTTCTAATAATTACTTTTACTATAATCTTTTATAAAATATATTAAAAAAGCTTTAAAATTGACTTTAATAATTACAGATATTACGGTATAGATGTATAGGCTATGGTTAATAGAAAGGATATCTGTATGTTAGGTAAAAATAATTTTCAAGAACGATTGAAGCAAATGGAAATGCAAGATAAGCATGACCAGTATTCAATTCGTAAATTGAGTATTGGTGCAGTTTCTGTTTTATTAGGCTTTTCATTTTTCGGTATAAATGCTGAATCTGTTAAGGCAAGCGAAATTAGTCCTGAACAACAAACAAGTCAGGTTGCCACTGATTCGACTACCAAAACGGCAAATAATGTAGTAAAAGAAAATAATCATACTGACTTAAATGAAGAAAAAAGTAATAAGCCAGATTTGACAACATATTCTGGTTTAAGCTTGTTTTTTAAAGAAAGCAATGTAGATCAATCTTCAGCTTCTCAAACAAAGCAGGACAGTAAGGTGTCGAAAGTCACCCAAAAAGCTATTAATGATTCATCTGCTCCTAACCATGAAGAGACAGAAAAGAGCAATTCTTCTACTGAAGTGGCCGACTCTAAGGAAAATAATGATACAAATGACAATGCTTCTGCTAACTCTGGAACTAGTAATAGTAACCAAAAGCAAGATAAGCAAAATAAAGACGACCAAACTAATAATGATTTAGAGCAAAATAAGCTGCCAGATGATTCTTCCAATAAGCAACCGACTAAGCCGGCCAAACAACAACCTAAAGCTAACCAAAATCTAGGCTTGGTGGATATAATAGGTGATACACCGCAAGTAGAAGGCAATGTTGCTAAGGTATATAATTGGCGTCAATTTGTTAATGCCTATCAGCAAAAAAAGATTCCTGCTAATACGACAATTAACGAAATCGATATTATGAATGATATTTCAGCTGACCAAGATAATGGCACTACCGGTTTTGATTTTACAGGAAGAAAATTGCTGATTAAATCGTCTGGTTTGGGTAGACACAAAATTGATTTTAAAGGCAACCATCCTAACTTAACTTCTGCTAATTCTCTAGACTTGACCTATGAAAATTTAGAGTTATACAGTGCTGATTTCTTTGGTGTTATTGATACGGCTAATGTTGGTAATCAAAAAGAAGCAGTAATTACATTTAAAAACGTTCTTTTCCATGGTTCACAGATGGTTTATTCAAGTTCTAGAACGCACATCCATTTTGTTGGTGACCAAAACGTGGCGGAAACAATTCATTGCCCATATCCTGGTACTACTGCTTCCAATGGAGATAACCAGCAATTATTTGAGTTTACCAAATCTGATAACACAATTGATTTTGACGAAGGTAACTTTATCGGCAAAACAATTGCGGGTAACATCATTCAGATGGATGGTAGCAATAATACCGTCAACGTAGCTAAGGGTGCAACAGTCACCTTAGATCCTCGTGGTAACGCCGATGGTATTAATGCGACTAAAGCTAATCCAGCAGAAGGTACTGGAACTGTTTTTGCAATCGTAATGCGAGGCGATAAAGAAACGGTTAATGTTCAAGGCGATTTGAATATTAATATTGGTTCAGGTATCTTTTCAGATTACGATTACAAACAGGCTTCTGCCATTTATATTAATAAAACCACTAAGGGTAACACTTCCGCCTTTAATATTCTAAATGGCGGAAATGTCAAAATTAATACTAATGGTGATATTGCTGCTTTTAATAAGAGAAGAAATTTATTGTATGATGGTGGCGACATTAATATTCGACCAAGAGGTTCTTTAACCATCATTGGCCAGAACATGGGCATATATAACGATACTTTGGTTCTGATTGAAGGAACTGCTACTGTTCAAAATGGTAGTTTTGAAGCTCGACTAGAAGGAGTAGATACTGGTAGAAACGCTATTATCTTGGTGGATACTGGCCAGGGTGGTTCAATTATTGTTAATAACCCTCGTTCCTTAATATTGGATGCACATTTAAATAAGAATCCAGGAACCAGCATTATCGGGAACAATAAGATTTCAATTACTAACGTCCGCCAGGCACTTGATCTAGGTGACTTACTCAATGGGATTGGTCTTACGGGATCAATTGCGCTTCCGCCATACCATGTTTTGCAGGTTCAAAAGGGTAGTGACACACTCAACGTTAATAAAATTGAAATGTTAAATGGTAATACCAAGATTACATCTGATTATGTAAAAGAGTTAGAGAAAAAACCTGTTGTTTCAGCTATTTTAAACCAGATACCGTTCTTAAAGACAATTTTAGAAGATGCAGGTAAACAAAATTCAACTTTTGATACAGTCTTTGCTCAGGTAATTTCTAAGATTTTTGCCAATAGCTTACTTCCCGGATATAACAACGCTCGCTTTATTCCAGCTAATACAAGTGGTTTTTTGGACATAGATCCAACTAAAGTTAGTGTTGTCACCAATGAAGATGGCTCAAGAGAAGTCGTTGGTGCTCCTGGATCTGTGCTAAATTATCAAGAAAGCAAGGATGGACCCGAAAGTGATGGCTTATTCAATAAGATTCTTCCGGGCGGAACTGATGCCTATATTTTAGCTAGCCTAAAGAGTCCTAGTGGCAAAATAACTAGCTGGTTCCCGAAAAACGAACAAAATGGCAATATGATTGAGAGCCCATATGGTAAAACCGCAGATTCCGATGGAAGTCTTAAACAAAAGCAATTTGCTGCCAAAGTCAACAATGACGGTTCCTTTAGGTTAGTTTTACCGACATCAACTACAGCTAATCTTGATGAAAAAACCCAAATTTTATTGACACCGCATGCTAACTTCGTTGAATATGATCCGCTCGCTCTTGATGAAGGATCACGGCCAGTTGCAATTGACTTGAAAATTGCTTCATTAGCTAATGCGCAAAAAGAAGCGGCACAAGCAATCAAAGCAGCAATTACCCAAGCCAAAAATAATTTACCGGCAAGCCTAACTCCAGAGCAGGCCGCTGCTTTCAACCAAGCAATGGCCCAGGCAGATGCTTACACGAAACAACCAACCGAAAAGGGTTATGATGAAAATACTTCTGTATATGGGGCAAAAGATCATTTGTCCGTAAGTAGTAGGCAAAAGAAAGCGCTAGCAATAATTCAAGCGGCAATTGATACGGCTAATGCTCATGATAATTTACAAACCCAAAAGTCTAAGGCAATTGACGAATTACAATCATTAGCTAATGATCAGTCGGCTGCTTATCCATCAATTAAAGACAAAATTAACCAAGCGTTGGTAACTGCTACAAACAATATTAAGTCATCTACTACCACTGCAGATAATTTAGCTGACATTTTGGCTAGTGAAAAAGAGAATATTAACGGAGTTGTAAAATCTTATAAGAATAATTTTAAACAAGAACTGAGTGAGTCGTTAAGCAGTGTTAAAGAAGATTTAAAAGCTGCAGGGGGAGATAATAATTTAACTGAAACGCAGCAAACTGCAATTAATGGATTGATTGATGGCCAAGAAATTACTGCGGTCAAGGATGCTATCAAACGAGACGGTGCCATTGATCTAGCTCAAAATGAAGACCAAGTTAAGACCGCAGATGAACAAGCCAAAGGTAATTTAAAATTAATTCAAGATAAAATTGCGGCTATAAAATTAGTTGAGCAAGAAGCCAATAAGCAAATTGAGCAGCACAGCCAAGATGCTAGTGAGATTAAGGACGCTTTGAATCAAGCTGTTAGTGCAATTCTTGCTGGTAGTGATCACGATGGTTCTGCAGGAAGGGATGCTATTGCCAATGTCCATAATGAAAAGACACTTGCCGCTGCTAAAATCGAAATAGCTAATGCTGCCAGTGCTGCTAAACTGAAATTGCAAAACAGTGGCTTAAACGTTGATGAACAGCAGAAGTACCTAAATGCAATTGATCAAGCTGTTTTAGTTGTGACTGCTCAAAAAGATTCTCCTTCTTTTGATGAAAATAAATCAATTTATGGTAGTAACAATGATCAAGAGATAGCAAATAAAGTTATGCAGGCCAAGAATCTCTTTGAAAAGGAAGTTGCTAAAGCTGAACTTGCCGCTTATGTTAATGAGATTGAGCAGGCATTAGAAACAACTACTGCTGAAAATGACAAAATTAGCACCGAGCAAAAAAATGGTACTGCCAATATAGAATCAGTAAGCGACAAGAATGAGGATGGTTCTATTGCTGATATTGCCGAAAAAGTTTCTGCAGCCAAAGCAACTGCAAAAGAAAATATTTTAAATGAAGTTAAAATTCTCGCAAAAAAGAGACTTGAGGACAAACGTGATACTGTCTTAGATAATATTAGAAATATTTCTGGTTTAACAAGTGAGAATATTGCTAATAACGAAAAAGAAGCTAATAACTTATTAACTTCACAAGACAAAACTGGCTATAGCGATTTAATTGACACTAGTCAAGACTTTAGTGAAATAAAGACGCATATTAGTGAAGGAATTAAAGCATTAGCAGATTTGCAAGCAGCTGCTAATGAAACTGCTCAGCGCAATAATGCCATCAGTAACGCCAATAATGCAATCGTTGCTAAGCAAAATGAAGTCAATAAAAAGATTGACGAGTTAGATGTTTTAAATGATCAAGAAAAGCAGAGCTTTAAAGATCAAATTGCTGCTGCAATTGTTAGTTACAATAATGCGGTAGAAAAAACGCCAACTTCTGCTATCAGTAAGTTAGCAGATGCACTGGTTTCACAAATCGATAACATTCTTCAGGATGCAACTGGAAAAGTTTCTACCGAATTTAAGGCACAAAAAGAAGCTGCATTATCTAGTATTAGTAAGCAGGCACAAGATGCACGTGATCAAATTAGTAAAATTAGTGATGAGCAATTAAGTTCCACTAATAAAGAATATTATAATGACCTAATTAATCAAGCTGAACAGTTGGCAACAACCCAGATTAAGGCCGCACAAAATACTACAGATTTAAATGCGGCTGCAAATCAAGGAAAAGTTGATATTCAGGATGCTCTTACTAAGGCGTTAGTTGAGGCTGCAAGATCAGCAGCAATCAATGATTTGTTAACTGCCAAAAAGAAAAATGTTGCAGTAATTGAGCAAGCTTCAACTGATCATAAGATAAGTAAGGAAAGTGCACAAAAATACATTGATTCAATTACGGGCTATTATGATAAGGCTGTTGGTCTAGTTAAAAATGATACCAGTATTGTTGACATCAATTCAGACAGTACGCTGGGTATTAGTAGCATGAACAATGTTGCTAATAGTATTGCCGATGATGAAGAAGTTCAGCAACTAGCAAAGCATAAGCAAGATGCTTTGGCTGAACTTGACCGGTTGGCTAATTCTACATTAGCCGAAATTAAGGCTAATGCCTCACTGTCTGGCGTAGAAAAAGATCAGTATGAAAGCCAAATTACAGATGCACTTTCTCAAGCTAAAATAGCAATTGAGGCAGAGACTGCTATTGATGGAATTGATCGCCAAAAAGATGTTGCTAAGGCAAAATTAGCTAATATTGGTACGACAGCAGCATTCCAAGGAGCTAAAGAGGAAGCTTGGAACAAGTTAAATACTGCTAAGAGCATTGTGACTGATCAAATTAATAAGCTTGATAGCATTGATCTTCCAACTAAGAATAAGTTTTTGAAAGAGGTTCAAGATAGCTATGATAAGTCATATGCTGCAATAAAGGACCCTAATCCGGAAACGATTGAGCAAATTAAACAAAGTGCCGATGATGGGGTAACAGAGCTTAAAAACATTGTTAGTGATGTCAATGTTGCTATTGCCATCAGTCAGCAGAACTTAAATAATCACGTTGCCAAGGTAATTCAGGAAATTAATAATTCTAGCGCTCTAACAGATGATGCTAAGAAAGAAACAATTGCAAAGATTGAAGATGCTTCGGCAACTGCAATCCAAAATATCGGAAAGGCTACTTCCGAACAAGATGCCAAAAAGGCGGAAACTGACGGAGAAAATGTAATTGATAAAATTGCTGCAGAAAGTTTAGACCTTGCAGGCTCAAAAGAACAGGCGAAAGCTTCAATCGCAACAGCGGCTAATAGTGCTAAGAGCGATCTAAAAACTCAATATGATCAGTTTATTAAAGACTATAATGATTTTATTCAAAATAATCCTAATTTGACTACTGCTGAAAAAGCAGCAATTAAAGAAGATTATGATAATGCAAGTAGTGCTTACGAAAAAGCGACAAATAGCGGACAGTTAATCGATACAGCATTAACAACTGCTACGACAAAAATTGATAAAGCTAAGAATAAGTCTGAAGTAAGCGATGCATTAGTTGATGGCAACCATCAAATTACAACTATTGAACAAGAAGCATCACTAGCAATCAATAAAGCACAGGCAAAACTTAATATCAGAAAGGCCAGCGCTGATGCCCATACTAAATTAACTGATGAAAAAGATATAACTGCTTTAAACGATGTGGTTAACCAAGGTTTGGCTAACATTGATGCTGAAACTGATGCTGGACTTGTTGCTAAAGATGAAAAAAATGCGCTTAATGGCATTAACAACGTTATTTCGATTGCTAATTCTGAAAATACTAAGAAACAGCGAGAAGCTGCTTTAAATGAATTGGCTGCTATTTTAAATGGTGATCCTGAAACTGGCACGGAAGGAATTCTTAAGCAAATTGCTGATCTTTTAGATGAGAATGGAAAACAGGGATTGACTCCTGAACAAGTAGCTGCTTTCCAGCAAAAAGCACAAAATGCTTATGATACTGCAAAAGGTATTATTAGTGGTGCTGATGCAAAAGATATTGCCGGTTTAAAGGCAGAAGCAATCGCAAATATTAATCAAGCATTGATAGATGCTAAGTTGCAAGTTGCTAAAAATAAGGCAATAAATGAGCTCAATAACATTGCCGATCAGGCGCGCGATGATGCTCCCAAGGAGAAGGATGCAATTGAGCAGAGCCTAAAAGATGCAATAGCAACTATCAATCAAGCCACTGATGTCAATTCAGTTGATGCTGCTAAGTCAGCTGGTGAAAAGGCGCTTAACGGTATTGTAGCCCAAGCCAAAGATTCGGCACTGAAAAATGAAAAAGTGGCAGCTAGGGATGACCTGACTAAACAGGCCGGTAAACTCAAAGATCAAATTAGTCAATCGTGGCAAAATCATTTGATTGATCAAACACAATATGATCGCTTAACCAATCAAGTTAACGAAGCACTTACAGCTATCAATTTGGCTCTTGATGGTGCAGGCAGTATTGATGAAGTAAGACTTGCTAAAGGAAATGGGCAGACAAGTTTGGATCAGATTAAGACAGATCTTGATCAATCTGAAGCGTTAAACAAGGCCCTGAGTGATTTGGATAAGGCAAGTCAGAATGCATATCAAATCGTTGATCAGGTGGCAGCTCAAATTGGTAAGACCCCTGAAGAAATAAGTCAAATAGCTAATACAATGAAGGGTCTGATTGACAAGGAGCACGATAAGGCAGTTAACGATGTGAAGACGGCTCAAACCGGCGTAAAGCCAATTTCAACCATGAAGCAAATTGTTAAAGATGCCCAAGATGCTGTTACCAATTTGACTGATGGCTTCCAGCAGAAAAATGAGTTGATTGGCGAGTTAAATAAACATGCGGATGAAATTAAAGCAGCGCTGTCTGATCCGAGTTCCAAACTTGATCCACTTCAAATTACAGCTGGTGAAAATAAGATTGATCAGGCACTGCAAAATGGTATTTCTGCTATTCTAAAAGCAGATAAGACTGCTGATTTGCAATCATTAAAAGATAATGCAATTACAGCAATCGATAATGCTAAATTACCAAGTGATCTTTTGACTGAGAAGAACACTGCGATTGCAGCGATTAATGATTATGCCGTTCAAGCTAAGAAGACCATCGATCAAAATCAAAAATCTGATGAAAATCCGAATGGTTTGGCAAAAGAATTGATTGATTCGCTAAAAGATCAGGTTGAACAGGCTAGAAAGAAGACCATTGATCAGATTAATAACGTTAACTTAACTGCTTTAACTCCAGACAGTTTGAATGACGCCAAAGCTAATATTAGTGCAGCTTTAAACGGTAGTGTACCTGAAGGACAAGTTCCTGATTTTGGTAAAAAGGGAATTGACGTTATTGTTAATTTGACGAAACAAAAAGCAGGAGTTGTACAGGCAAAGCAAGAAGCAATTGCCAAGCTAGAAAATGAAAGAGCTGCTGCTTTAACTGCTATTATTAATTCTAATCTGTTGCCAGATGAGCAAATACCATTTAAGAATAAATTGCAACAATTATATGACAGCAGTAAGCAAGCTATTAATGATCTTACCGATTCAGATGAACAGGAAGTTAAGAAGAAGGCAGATGACATAATTGCTAATGCTGGTTTTGCCGATTTAATATCGCAGGCAAAACAGCAAGGCAATAAGTCAACTGCTCTGCGTGACCTTGTTTCTAAAAAGGCCAAAGCATCTAAAATTATTAATGCTTCTCAACTATCGCCGGATGATAAAAAAGATGCATTAGCAGAAATTGACCAACTATTTACTGCTGCTAGTGATAAGGTTAATGAAGGTAAAGACATACCAGAAGATGTTGGTAAGGAAATTGATGAATTATGGCAAAGTGGTCATAAGCCAAATGACTGGTTTGCCAAAGCAAAAGAAAATGCTCTGAGTGGATCAGATCAGATTGGCGGCTTGCAAACCGAATTTAATAAATTGACTGATGATCAGCGTAATAATGAAGCTTATAAACAATATCTTGCGGATATCAATGACGGTATTAGTGCATTTGGTCAAGCTAATACGATGGAAAACATCAATGACGCTTACGACAAAGGAATGACTGCAATTAACAAGCTTAATGCGCAGGAAGAGATTTCACGGAATCTTGAACGTGCTAAAAATGAAATTAACTCTCATCAAAGCTTGAGTCAGCAGGATAAAGATAAATTAATTGAGAAAGTAAAGGATCATGCAAAAAGCAGCCGGAATGAGATTGATAACATTGTGGCTCCAGTTGGCGATACTACAGGTAAAGCTGAGCAGATTAAATCTGCAATTGATAATTTTAAAGCCAACATTGAAAGTTATATCAATCAAGCTAAGACTCTCGCCAAAAACAATGCTGACCAAGAAATCAAGGAGACGTATCAACATGCATTAGAGCAACTGAATGAAAAGTTTGGTTCACACTCAGTTACTGCAGCTACTGCTAAAGCATATAACGATCATGAACATGTAACAGGTGACACACCTGAAGCAATTGAGGCTGATAAGCTAACTGCAATTAAGGAAATAGCTAATGCAGCAATTACGGACGCAATCAGTAGTGCACAAAAAGTTGTGGCTGAACTCAAGCATAAGGACGGATCTGATTATTCGGCTGCTGACAAGGCAATTCTTACTAAGGAAATTGCTAAGCAAGGAAAAACTTTAACTGATAATCTTGCTTCGATATCCGATCCTGAGCAAATTAAAGCACTAATTACGCAAGCAGTTAGTCATTTATCCTTAATTAGTTCTGACCCTAAGACTATTTCTGAGATTTTGCAAAACAATTATCCAAAAGATAGCAATATTAGTAATCCTGTTGTTAACCCAATAACTAATTCGGATAATAATAATCCTGAGAATAAGACAGAAGAAGTAATGTTAATGCACAATGCATACTTGTATAATGCTAATGGTCAGCGTGATAATCAAATTATTTTAGGTGCTGGCTCAATCGTTACCAGTCATGGCATTACCCGAATTAATGGTCGCGATTTCTACATTTTGGTAGATCAAGGTGCAAAACAGAAGAAGTATTACTTAGCTGTTGGTAATGTGCAATCTACTAGCCGGATTTTACGTCATAATGCATTTGTCTACAATAAGCATGGCAAACGAATTATGAGTGCAGGTATCCGTTATAAGGGCAAGCAAATTAAAACTTACGGCTCTCAAGTTACAATTAAAGGCAAGAAATACTATATTATTGCCCATAACCGCTATGTCAAAGCAGCAAATGTTGGCAGTAAGCTTATTCAAAATGCTCAAACGGCTAATGTTGCCGCATCCAGCGCTTTAACTAGCCAAAATATCATTGAAAAAAGAGTTATGCATAATTCATATCTGTATGATCAAAGTGGTATTCGAGCTAACAGATTAATTGTTTTGGCAGGCTCAAAGCTTAATTTTGAAAAACAAACGACTATCAATGGTCGTCCATTCTATCGTTTGAGTGATGGCTTGTATATTGCTGCCAACAATATTGATGGTCAAAGTGTTGCGTTAAAGCACAATGCATATATTTATAATCAACACGGAGAGCGTCAAACTAGAAGAATGCTAAGAAAGAGTCAGCAGATAAGAGTTTATGGTGATCCAATCAAGATTAATGGTCACAAATATTATATTTGCGATATCAATAAATTCGTGAAAGCTGCTAACTTCTAGTTTTAAATAAGCGATAAAAAAAGAAGTCGTAAACCGATAAAGTCGGTTTACGGCTTCTTTGTATTATAAAAATGCATGACTGGACTTAATTATGAGACTTTTTACGTAAGCCTTCGTCTTGCATTTGTCGTAAAATCTCGTATTGCTTTTTAAGGGCTTTTTCTATTTTTGAATTTCCTTTGGGCGCAAAATATTGTTTACCAGTTAATTTGTCTGGCAGGTATTGCTGAGCCACCCAGTCGCCGGAGTATGAATGCGGGTATACATAGCCAGTGCCATGTCCTAATTTTTTTGCTCCAGAATAGTGTGCATCTTTTAAATCATCAGGGATACTGCCGTAATCAGTACTTCGAACATCGTTTAAAGCGGAATCAATTGCGCTAATCGCACTATTACTTTTGGGCGATAACGACAATTCAATAACCGCACTGGCAAGAGGGATTCTCGCTTCGGGAAAGCCTAAACTTTGCGCAGCTTGAATGGCTGTAATGGCATGTTGGGCAGCAGCGGGGTTAGCAAGACCAATATCTTCATAGGCAATTACGCTAAGCCGGCGGCAGATTGAGATTAAATCGCCAGATTCAATTAAACGCGCTAAATAATGTAAAGCAGCGTCCGTATCAGAGCCGCGAATTGATTTCTGGAAAGCGGAAACTAAATCATAGTGTCCATCACCATGAGCATCAAAATTTTGACTACGCATTTGAATTGAATTAGCCATCTCGTCTTGGTTAATAGTAAAACCTTTTTCGGGATCTTTTTTAGCCATAATGAGTTCTTGCTTTGTAGAACGCACAGCTAATTCAAGTCCATTCAGGGTAGAACGAAGGTCGCCATTTCCTTTTTGAATTAATAATTGCTTGGCATCTGCAGTTAGCTTAACTTTATATTTGCCTAAGCCTTCGGTCTGATTGCTTAAAGCACGGTCAATTGCTTTAGCAACATCAGTTTCAGCAAGCGGTTTAAGTTCAAAAATTTGGCAACGTGACCTAATGGCAGGCGAAATCGAGATATAAGGATTTTCAGTTGTAGCACCAATCAAAATGATTTGACCGGATTCTAATAATGGTAAAAGAAAATCCTGCTTAACTTTGTCTAAACGATGAATCTCATCGAGCAGGAGGATTACTGTTCCGCTCATTTTACCTTCAGCTGCAACTTGTTCAAGCTGTTTTTTACTATCAGTTGCTGCATTAAGTTTACGAAAAGCGTATTTGGTTGAACCAGCAATTGCACTAGCGATACTTGTTTTACCTATGCCTGGTGGCCCATAAAGAATCATTGAGGAAAGAAGTTTGGCCTCAACCATTCGGCGAATTATCTTGCCGGGCCCGGTTAAATGTTGTTGTCCCACAACTTCATCTAAGTTTTGTGGTCGCATTCGATATGCTAAAGGTTTCATTATTTGTCTCCATGAAAAATCCGTTTCCAAAAACCGACTTTTTTAGGTTTAGTTGGTTGGCTCAGCTCCGTTTTAGGTATTTCTGGTGGATAAACTTGCGCAATTTCGATTCGCATTTTATTAATTGCTGTTTGCGCAACTACCAAAATCGCCGTATCATCTGGGCCAGTTTTAGCAGTTTCGTCACTGACAATGGTAAATGGAATGTTATTTTGACTGCATTGGGTTTCTACTTGACTTAAAAAGTCATCATTTACATTGCAGTTAATTAAAAGTGAATATTTAAGATAGTCCTGAAAGTGAGCTAAAAATAGGTCAGTTAATTTTTTATTTTCAACTTCCGCATTTGTCATTCTGACAAAAACCCGCTCACGTAGTGATCCTAAGAAGCGCCTGCGTTCATCAGGCTTTGTCTGGGGGGTGATTCCTTGTGCTGCATTGGCAACTCTGGTATTTAAATCATCGGACATTGTTTGCTTGTTCCTTTCGAGTAACAAAAAACCCTTTCCATGTAGGAAAGGGGATTTGCGGATAAAAAATTAAAGTAACTTGTTGTAGTATTCAACAACTAAAGCTTCATTAATTTCTGGTTCCATTTCATCACGTTCTGGAAGACGTACAAGTGAACCTTCCAATTTGTTGTCATCAAATGAAACAAATGATGGACGGGATGCAGCTGCTTCAAGTGCATCTTTAACTTGTTGTAAGTTCTTTGACTTTTCCTTAAGGCCAATAACTTGACCAACTTTAACTTCGTAAGATGGAATGTCAACACGTTTGCCATCAACAGTAATGTGACCGTGGTTTACTAATTGTCTAGCTTGTTCTCTAGTAGTAGCTAAGCCTAGACGGTAAACAAGACTGTCTAAACGGCATTCAAGTAAAATCATGAAGTTAGTACCGTGCTCACCTTCACGGATTTTACCAGCGCGCTTGAACAAAGTTCTAAATTGACGCTCGTTTAAGCCGTACATCCAGCGCAACTTTTGCTTTTCGTGAAGTTGCTCACCGTATTCTGACAAACGACCACGTGAATTAGGACCGTGTTGACCAGGAGCATAGTTACGACGGCTAAGTTCCTTACCAGTACCTGAAAGTGAAATACCTAATCTTCTTGAACGTTTCCAACTTGGACCTGTATATCTTGACATAAAATCCTCCAATAAAATCTGATAACAGTTTTTGGAGTAAAATATTACGTATAAGTTCAACATTCGTGCATCTTAATTTTCATTTTCGCCTGTTGCAGCGTCGGTTACTCGTTCACTTAAACGTATTAAGATGTTGACGTTCTTGTCACTTATAGCTGCAAATATTTTACAACCCCTACATTATAGCGAGCTGTTCCTACTAAATCAAGAAAAAAGTTAAATGAATACTAATTCTGTAGTAAAGTCGTCAGTACTAAATTTTTACTTGTAACGAAAATAATCGCAAAAAACTATTATATAGGTAAAATTTAGTAAAGAATTAGCTCTGATAATTCATGAACTAGATACTTCTGGCACTTCTTGAAATCAGGTTCCCACACTGGTAAAGAAGTTTGGTATAATTGGAAGTAGTTTTGGAGGAAAAATATGTCATCAACTCAGTCAATTATTGTAATAATTGCAATTTTAATCATCATTCTAATTATAGCATTTATGCTCATCGTTAATCGGAAGCAGCTGCGGGAAATAATTGAGCTTGACGACTTGATTACCAAGATTGAGAAAATGAACTTGGACGCAGACATTATCAAGCTGGATAAAATGGATCTTGCGGGAGAGAGTTTAACGACATTAACTACTTGGCGCAAAAATTATGATCAAACCACAACGAAGAAGATTCCAGAAGTTCAGGATTTGATTGAAAAGGCTGCTGAACAAAACGCTCATTATCAGCTTTTTAAGGCTAAGAAAAATATCAATCAAGCTCAGGAAGTTATGAGACCGACTTTTGATGATGCCAAAAATACTAAGGAAGTCTTTACTGAACTTTTAGAGTCAAATCGTGAAAATCAAATGCAGCTTGATGATTTAAATAAAAATTATCAGGATATGCGCAAGCAGGTTTTGGCTGATTCCTTTGAGTATGGTCAAGCATTGGACCAAATTGAAAGTGAGCTGTCCGCAATAGAAGGTGACTTTACCGAAGCCAAAAGTCTAACTGCACAAGGTGATCAAGTTGAAGCAAAAAGAGTCTTGTCAAAAATCAAGGTTGCATTAACTGGTGTGAAAACTAAATTACCAGAAATCAGACAGGCTCGTCATGAACTTGATACGGTTTTCCAGGATCAACTACGGGAAATTTCTGATTCATACAAAAAGATGATGTCGTCGAAGTATTACATTACCAAGATTGATGTACTAGCAGAAATTAAAAATGTGCGGACTGAAGTTGATGATGCGCGTAAGTTGTTACAAGATCTAAAAATCGATGAACTTAATAAGAAGATTAGTAAAATTCAAAAAGAAATTGCCAACTTATACGATGTCTTAGCGAAAGAATACAAGGCTCGTCCTTTTGTTGAGGAAAATCAGGACAAAATTCAGCGCCTTCTTTCTCACGAACAAGTTGAATCGAAAAAATTAGTTGAGAAGTTGCGTCATATTGATGAAAGTTACGAGTTAACTCACGGTGAATTAGCTGAAAGTCGGCAGTTAGAGCAAGAAGTAAATGACATGAATCGGCAATATACCGTTGATACGCAAAATATTGCTGACGGAAACGGAGTCTATTCCGATATTAAGGCTTCTTGGTTAAGCATGCTTGAGCGGCTGCGCGAAATTTCTGATAAGCAGACCAAGATGGCACAAGACGTTGATGGCTTATATGATTCCGAAAATGTTGCTAACGACTCAATCAATCGCTTTAAGCAAGAAGTTTCATTAGTATACCGCCGCTTGGAGCGGAAAAATCTGCCGGGTAATCCTGATACTTTTGTACAGATGTACACCTTGGTAGTAAATGAAATCGGTCATGTTGCTAAGGAACTTAGCGAAGTAAGAATTAACATGGAAAAAATTTCTAATGAATTAATTCAGATTTCAGATGACGTTGAACGTTTGAAAAGAGAAGCAGACGAAATTATTAACTGTGCCGATTTAGTAGAACTGACCTTGCAATATTCTAATAAGTATTCAAGTAATGAGACAATTAAAAAAGCGCAAACTAAGGCAATGGAATTGTATAGCCAAGAATTTAATTACAAAGATGCTCTTGACACCATCGCCACTGCTCTTGAAAAAGTGGAACCAGGATCATATCAACGCTTAGAAAATGCTTATTATTCAGATAAGAAAAATAACTAACCTTAAATTCGAAAAAGTACTGTATCAATGGCAAAATACGGTACTTTTTTTGTTGGCAAAGTAAAATTTTTGAACTATTCACAAAAATAGTGTTACTATTTTAGAGCAATTTTCCATCTAATATTAAGGAAGTAGCTGTTCTTTCTAACTTATCACTGCAAAAAGAGAATTATAATTTCCTTATCTAAATTGCAATTGAAGCGTTGGGGCTTTTAAGTTACAATTTATTAGTTAACAATAGCTATTTAGAGCTTTTTGAGGGGAGTAAAGTTTGTGATTTATTTTGACAATAGTGCAACGACTAAAATTGATCCGTCTGTTTTAAGTACCTATGATCAAGTTGCGCAAACCATTTGGGGCAATCCGTCAAGTTTGCACAAATTAGGTGATCGGGCGTTTCAATTATTGGAAAGCTCCCGAAAACAAATCGCTAGTTTATTAGGAACACAAACCGAGGAAATCTTTTATACTTCTGGTGGAACTGAATCTAATAATTTGGCGATTAAAGGAACGGCTTTTCAGAAAAGAAAATTTGGCAAACACTTGATAACTTCTAGTGTTGAACATGCGTCTGTCACAAATGCTTTTAATACTTTGGAGTACCTCGGCTTTCGGGTTACGCACTTGCCAGTTGATAAACAAGGGCGGGTTAATGTCAATGACCTTCGCAACGCAATTGATTCAGATACTACCTTAGTTTCAATAATGGGTGTTAATAATGAAATTGGCACTATTCAGCCAATTGATGAGATTAGCGATCTGTTAAGCAATTATCCGACTATCAATTTTCATGTAGATAATGTTCAGGCATTAGGCAAAAATATTTGGTCACGCGTATTCACCCCGCGGGTCGATTTTTCCAGTCTTTCGGCGCATAAATTCCACGGACCACGCGGTATTGGCGTTTTCTATAAAAGAGAAGGTAAGATGCTTGCACCCCTTCACGATGGTGGAGGGCAAGAAAAAGGCATGCGTTCAGGAACCGAAAATTTACCGGCAATCGCGGCAATGGCGAAAGCGATGCGTTTAGTCTTAACTGATGAAAAAGCTAAGGCTGATAAAGAAGCAGCAATTAAAGCTAAGATTGTTGATTATCTGCAGAAAAAGCCAGGAATTAAAATATTTTCACCAGTTAACGATAATTTTGCTCCGCACATTCTATGCTTTTCACTAGAAGGCATTCGGGGCGAAACACTTGTCCATACTTTGGAAGAACATGATATTTATACTTCCACAACCTCTGCTTGTGCTTCAACCAAGGTAGATGAGGCAAGTACTCTTATTGCTATGCATATTGATGATAAAATCGCGACTAGTGCCATTAGGCTGAGCTTTGATGAAACGAATACACTTGAAGAAGCGGATGAATTTATCGCGGTTTTTGACCAGATTTACCGTCACTTTGCTCGAATTAATCATTTAGGAGAATAATTTTTAATGAAATATACTGAAGTTATGGTTCGCTATGGTGAACTTTCAACTAAGGGAAAAAATCGCAAAGATTTTATTGGTCGTTTGGCTGGTAATGTTACCAAAGTATTGCGTGACTATCCACAAGTTGAGATTCACCCTAAACATGACAGAATGCACATTGTATTGAATGGTGCACCGTTTGAAGAAATAGACCAACATTTGAAAAAGGTGTTTGGCATCCAGACATATTCACCGACAATTAAGGTTGATAAAACGCTTGAGGCAATTGAAGAAACTGCTCTTGCCTTGATGAAAGAAACTTACCAAAAAGGCATGACATTTAAAGTCAATACCAAGCGTAGTGATCATCATTTTGCTTATGATACCAATGAATTAAATTTAATGATTGGTGATTATCTTTTTGATCATATGTCTGATTTAAAAGTTGAAATGAAACATCCCGATCTTGTTTTACGTATAGAGGTTCGCCAGGACGCAATCTATCTTTCAAACCAATTATTGCGCGGCGCAGGCGGAATGCCTGTTGGAACAGGTGGGCGTGCTGTTATGATGCTTTCTGGTGGGATTGATTCTCCTGTCGCATCGTATCTTGCCTTAAAACGTGGCGTTGATATTGAAATGGTCCACTTTTACAGTCCGCCTTATACGACAGAGAAGGCTTTGAATAAGGCCAAGGAGTTAACAGGAATTTTGGCTAATTATGCCGGACGAATTAACTTTATTGCTGTTCCGTTTGCGGAAATTCAAGAAATAATTAAAGAAAAAATTCCTGAAGGTTACTTAATGACGGTTCAGCGCCGCTTTATGTTGCGACTGGCTGACCAAATTCGGGCAAAAAGAAAAGACCTAGCAATTTTCAACGGTGAATCTGTTGGTCAAGTTGCTTCGCAAACGCTTGAATCAATGACGGCCATTAATGATGTAACAACGACTCCCGTATTGCGTCCCGTTGCTACGATGGATAAAACAGAGATTATCAGTTTAGCTGAAAAAATTGGAACATTTGATTTATCAATTCAACCATTTGAAGACTGTTGTACAATTTTTGCTCCACCACGTCCTAAAACTAAGCCTAGACTTGATAAGGCACGGGAATATGAAGCTCGGCTTGATGTTGATGGCTTAATTCAGCGTGCGCTTGCTGGTATTAAAGTAACGCCAATTTATCCTGACGAAAAGTTCTTGGCTGATAAAGCCGAAGAAGATACTGCACTACTTTAAAAAACATGTTATAATGCTAGCAAAGCAAAAATCAAGAGGTATTAACCTTATAAATAGAGAAAGGCCCAATGTTGGTGAAAGGCCGAATGAAGGTTAATTGGTAGCTTGATTAAGCTGGTTAGCTGAACTATTAGTAGGCTAATCCGGTAAGTTCACCGTTATCACTTTCAAGAGAAGCAAGTTTTTAACTTGCTTAACCTTAGGTGGTACCGCGGTTAAATTAGATCGTCCTAGACAATTTGTCTAGGATTTTTTTATTGGGAGAAAAATTATGTCAGATTTAGCACCTAAATATGATCCCCATGAGGTTGAAGAAGGCCGGTATCAAGAATGGCTTGATCAAGATCTTTTTAAACCTTCTGGAGATAAAAAAGCTCACCCTTATTCAATTGTTATTCCTCCACCCAATGTTACTGGTAAGTTGCATTTGGGTCATGCTTGGGATACAGCGATTCAAGACACGTTAATAAGATATAAACGAATGCAAGGTTATGACACACTCTATTTGCCCGGAATGGATCATGCCGGAATTGCTACACAGGCTAAAGTTGAGGCAAAACTGCGTAAGCAGGGCAAAGACCGTCATCAGATGGGCAGAGAAGCTTTCGTTAAGCAAGTTTGGGACTGGAAAGATGAATACGCCAATATTATTAAGAGTCAATGGGCAAAGATGGGCTTGTCACTTGACTATTCTCGCGAACGGTTCACTTTAGATGAAGGCTTGTCCAAAGCGGTTCGGCGGGTTTTCGTTCAACTATACAACGAAGGATTAATTTACCGTGGTGAATATATCATTAATTGGGATCCAGAACTGCAAACGGCACTGAGTGATATTGAAGTTATTCACCAAGACGATAAAGGTGCTTTTTATCATATTAAATATCCATTTGCCGATGGTTCTGGGTTTGTTGAAATTGCAACTACTCGTCCAGAAACCATGTTTGGTGATACTGCTGTTGCGGTAGCTCATGGAGATGAACGATACAAAGATATTGTCGGTAAAGAATTGATTTTACCACTTGTTGGCCGTCATATTCCGATTATTGAAGATCAACATGTTGATCCGGAATTTGGAACTGGTTTAGTAAAGATTACACCAGCTCACGACCCGAATGACTTTGCCGTAGGCAATCGTCACAATTTGAAGCGAATTAATGTCATGAATGATGACGGTACGATGAACGAAAATGCTGGTAAATACGAAGGCATGGATCGTTTCGAATGTCGTGAAGCAGTTGTCAAAGATTTAAAAGATCAAGGCTATTTAATTAAAGTTAAGCCAATTGTTCACTCTGTTGGTCATTCAGAGCGTTCTGGTGTTCAAGTTGAGCCTCGTCTGTCTACCCAATGGTTCGTTAAAATGAAGCCGTTAGCAGAAAAGGCATTGCAAAATCAGGAAACTGAAAATAAAGTGACATTTATACCTGAAAGATTTGAGCAGGCTTTTAAACAATGGATGGAGAATGTTCATGATTGGGTAATTTC
Organism: Lactobacillus panisapium; assembly: GCF_019469265.1. NCBI lineage: Bacteria > Bacillati > Bacillota > Bacilli > Lactobacillales > Lactobacillaceae > Lactobacillus > Lactobacillus panisapium. Next base: position 944,895 of record NZ_CP048268.1, read on the forward strand.
GCGCCAGTTATGGTGGGGGCACCAAATTCCAGCTTGGTATAACAAAAAAACTGGTGAAATATACGTTGGCGAGCATGAACCAAAGGATAGCGAAAATTGGGAGCAAGACCCAGATGTTTTAGATACTTGGTTTTCAAGCGCATTGTGGCCATTTTCAACGATGGGCTGGCCTGATGAAAATTCTGCGGATTACCAACGCTATTTCCCGACAAATACTCTAGTCACTGGTTACGATATTTTGCCTTTCTGGGTTTCACGTATGATTTTCCAAAGTCTTCATTTTACCAAGAAACGTCCGTTTAAAGATGTTGTTCTCCACGGCTTAATTCGTGATGAACAAGGCAGAAAGATGAGTAAATCGCTCGGTAACGGTGTTGATCCGATGGATATTGTTGATCAATACGGCGCAGATGCTTTAAGATGGTTTTTACTTAATGGAACTGCTCCTGGCCAAGATACACGTTATAACCCTAAGAAGCTTGCTTCGGCATGGAATTTTATTAATAAAATTTGGAATGCCGCACGGTTTGTAATTATGAACTTGCCAGCAAATGCCCAGCCAGCTCATATGCCAGATACTGCCAATTTTGACCTGGCAGACAGTTGGATTTTCGACCGCTTAAATCACACTGTTAGTGAAGTTATTCGGTTGTTTGATGAGTATAAATTTGGTGAGGCTGGCCGAGAATTATACAACTTTATCTGGAATGACTTTTGTGACTGGTATATTGAAATCTCAAAGGTTGCTTTAAACAGTGAAAATGAAGAACTGAAGACAAGAAAGCAAGCTAACCTCGTTTGGATTCTTGACCAAACTTTGCGACTTTTGCACCCAATTATGCCGTTTGTTACTGAAAAGCTTTGGCTGTCAATGCCGCATGATGGTCAGTCAATCATGACTGCTAAATATCCAGAAGTACACCCAGAATTTGCTAATGAAAAAGCAAATCACGATATGGCTTTCTTAATTGAAGTGATCAAGGCTGTTCGGAACATCCGTACTGAAGTTAATGCTCCATTATCATCACCAATTGACATCATGATTCAACTTGAAGATGCCGAAAACGAACAAATTCTGACTGATAATGAAGAGTACGTTAAGAACTTTTTGCACCCAAAGAAGTTGACTATTGCAACTGAACTTGCTGCACCAAAATTAGCTAAGACAGCAGTTATTTCAGGAGCACAAATCTTTGTTCCATTAGCTGATTTGGTTAACATTGACGATGAAATCAAGCGAATGGAAAAAGAAGAAAAAGATCTGGTTAGTGAAGTTGAGCGTTCAACCAAGAAGCTGAACAATCAAGGTTTTGTTGCCCATGCTCCTGAAGCTGTTATCGACAAAGAAAAAGCTAAAAAAGCTGATTATGAAAGCCAACTTGACAGTGTTCGCCAGAGAATTGAAGAATTGAAAAAGAGTGAATAATGTGAATTTTACCAATACTCAAGATGTGATTAGTTATTTATATTCGCTACCGAAGTTTCATGAAAAAGCAGATTTATCATACATTAAAAGAACTTTGGCTGCTTTACACAATCCTCAGGATAAAGTAAAAACCGTTCATGTCACGGGCACTAATGGTAAGGGTTCAACTTGTTATTATTTAAGTAATTTGTTGCAAAAGGCTGGTCAAAAGACCGGTCTTTTTGTTTCACCCTATGTTTTCGAATTTAATGAACGAATTCAGTTAAATGGACAAAACATCAGTGATGACCGTCTCATTGATTTGGCTAATCAGATTGAAAAAGTTCTTAGCAAGATTCGTCAAACTGAACCTGACTTTGCATTAGCGACTTTTGAATATGAAGTGGCGATGGCTTTTCTTTATTTTGCTCAGGAAAAGTGCGACTTTGCCGTGATTGAAGTAGGCATCGGTGGTGAACATGACAAAACTAATGTGATTACCCCAGAAGTAAGTATCATCACAACAGTAGGGCTTGATCACGAACAAATTATTGGCCCAACACTTGAGGATATTGCTCGCGAAAAAAGTGGCATTATCAAGAAAAATCGGCCGGTAGTTTTAGGCAATATTCCCGAAGAAGTATTACAAATTATTTTAGCTAAGGCCAATGACGAAAATGCCCCTGTGAAGCTCTGGAACAAGAATTTTAGAATGGAAACTGAGCAAAATAAGGACATGATATATCGTGACGGAAACAGCACCCTATCTTTTACCGCCCGGCCTAGAGTAGAAGGAATTGATATTTCCGTGGCTGTTCGGGCTTTTAAGTTATTCAATTTGAAGTTAACTGATCTTCAAATTGAAAGAGCAATTAATGAAACTGTTATTCCAGGTCGCTATCAAATTTTGGCGACCAAACCGCTAATTATTCTTGATGGTGCTCATAATATTCAAGCAATGAAAAATCTGTTAACTTTTGCTCACGAGCAGCAGCAAAAACGGCATGGAACAATTAGAATTTTAATCATGATGATGAAAGATAAAGATTTAACAGAAGTTTTTGCTCTATTTAAACCTACTGACCGCGTCATGCTTACGACAATTGACTATCCACGGGCGGCTAAAGAAGCCGATTTTCCACCAGAAGTTCGGGGAAAATACGAATATCATTCGGATTGGCAAAAAACCTATACCCAGATGAGACAAGCTAGCCAGGCAAATGATATACTGCTAGTAACAGGTTCATTTTATTTGGTGGGCAATATCCTGCAAATGGAGGAAAAGAATGAGGATAGAAAACAGCACTGACGAAATTAATGGTGTGCTTTTTGATATGGATGGCTTACTGGTTAATTCAGAAGAATTATACTGGCAGGCGAATATTCAAGCGTCTCATGAAGCCAATTTATCAACTCCAGATGATATGTACTTAAAATTGGTTGGTTCAACTAATAATGATATGCAAAATTTTTATAATGAGTATTTTGAAAGTAATGCTCAACGTGATCAGTTTATTAAAAGAACTGATGAACTGGTGTGGCAATGGACTGACCAGGGTAAGCTGAAGCTGCGTCCGGGAGTGCAAGAAACTTTAGATTTTTTGTATGAGCGTGACATACCGATGGCTATTGTCACTAGTAATACAGAGAATGTGGTAGAGCATAATTTATGGGTGACGGGAACGCGAAATTATTTTCAGTTTCACTTAAATTATGATGACGTTTTAAAAAATTACGTTAGGCCTAAACCAGCACCGGATATTTACTTGTTGGCTGCCAAAAAGATTGGGGTTGCAAAAACTAATTTGCTGGCATTTGAAGATTCTTCACCAGGGCTGCAATCAGCGGTAAATGCTGGAATCAAATGCATGATGGTTCCAGAACTAATACCGGCTAGCAAAAAGGATCATGAAATTGCCACGTGCATTTGTAAAGACTTTTTTGCAGTTTTAAAGCAATTTCGGTGATTTTCTACGTATTTAATAGTGAAAGGAATGATTTAATGAAAATTATGAAGTCCAAGCACTATTTAATTAATACGGATATGGAATTGTTGAGTACTTTATTTGGTCAATTAAAGGAAGAGGGAATTACTGAATTTGAACAACTAATCCAAAAAATAAAAGGATTAGGGTTAAATGATTTTAACGATTTATTTAAATATTTATCGGGCGCAAATTGTCCTGAGAACATAGCTATTATAAGTGAAGATTTGCTTGAAAGATTGCGAATGGCCTCATTTGATCGTGATGATGTGTTGACTTCTAGTAATGAGGTAGGCATGTATCTGACTAATAAATTAGCCAATCGCAAGCAAGAAGAACTGTGGGCTTTTTATATTGATAACAGCAATCATATTATTGCTGAAAAATGTCTGTTTAGGGGAACTTTGGATAAATCTGTTGCACATCCACGTGAGATTTTCCGCTGGGCAGTAATATATCCTTGTGCAGGTATATTCGTAGTTCACAATCATCCCAGTGGTAACTTGATTCCTTCACAAAGTGATTTGGAATTAACCAAAATGTTGCAAAAAGCATCAGAGATGATGCATGTTGATTTTTTAGACCATTTTATTGTAGGAAAAGGGCGTTATTTAAGTATGCGCGAACACCAATTGTTTTAAGTTCGTCTTAAAGTTACACCGCAAATCTTTTTTAAATTGCACTTTATGCTATAATTATTCAAGATTTAGAGACTGCAGGAATAAGGAGAGATTTTCGTGTTTGGATTAGGAGCAAAAAACATTGGCATCGATTTAGGAACCGCCAATACGCTTGTCTATATGGAAGGCAAAGGTATTGTATTAAGGGAGCCTTCCGTTGTTGCCAAAAATACACAAACTAATAAAGTGATTGCTGTCGGTTCAGAAGCAAGAGAAATGATTGGTAGAACACCATCATCAATTGTTGCAATTCGACCAATGAAAGACGGTGTGATTGCGGATTATGATACAACCGCATCGATGCTCAAGTACTTTATTGAAAAAACAGTTGGTAACGCGAAACCTTCAGTAATGATTTGCGTTCCTTCAGGAGTAACTGAAGTAGAAAAGCGGGCTGTCATCGATGCCGCTCGTGTTGCTGGTGCTCGTGAAGCTTATGTAATTGAAGAACCTTTTGCCGCAGCTATTGGTGCCGGTCTTCCAGTAATGGACCCAACTGGCTCAATGGTTGTTGATATTGGTGGGGGAACAACTGATGTTGCTACTATTTCGTTAGGCGGGATAGTTTCTTCAACTTCAATTCGTCAAGCTGGTGATAAGTTTAATGCTGCTATTGTGAATTACGTTCACTCAAACTTTAACTTGCTTATTGGTGAACGGACAGCTGAAGATATTAAAATCCAGATTGGCTCAGCTTCGGTTGATAAAGCAAAGGATATTGAGGCAGTGAATATTCGCGGACGTGATTTAGTCACGGGTCTGCCAAAATCCGTTGATGTAAAAGCTGTCGATGTTTCTGAGGCAATTCAGGATGTTGTCCAAGATATTATTGTTGCAATTAAAGAAACACTTGAGCAAACTTCACCAGAAATTGCTGCTGATGTGATTGATCACGGAATAGTTTTAACTGGTGGTGGCGCACTGCTTAAGAACTTACCAGATGTAATTTCAGAAGCTACTAAAGTTCCTGTCTTTATTGCCCAAGATCCGCTTGACTGTGTTGCAATCGGCACCGGCGAGTCTCTTAAAAATATCGAAGTAATGCGTAGAAGTCGCAGATAATATTAAAAGTCGGCTGTTTATGCCGGCTTTTCTTTAGGGATCAATTCCAGATGAAGAAGTTTCTACAAAACAAAAAATTATTATCAGTTTGTATTGCCGTTATCGTGATTTTTTCAATCATTGGCGGATCTGTAAGCTTGCGGAATAAAAGAAGCACACCATTAGTTGTTCAAAGCTTTGGCAATGATATTGTTGCTGTAGGAGCAAGAATTGTTGATTTTCCAATTGGACTTGTCTCTGGCAGTTTTAACACGGTTCATGACTTACTAAATACACAAAATGAAAATAATTATCTGAAAAGTCGGGTAACAGAGTTAGAACAAACGAAGACACGGAATGCCAGTCTAGAGGCTGAAAATCGTCAATTAAAAGAAGCGTTAAAAGTGAAGAAGACTCTAACCGACTTTGATATGATTAATGCTTCTGTGATTTCTCGTTCACCTGATAGTTGGACAGATTTACTTGTGATTAATAAAGGTGCAACTGCTGGCCTCAAGAAAAATATGGCGGTTATGTCTGGTGGCGGTGTTATCGGTCGGATTATTGAAGTCAGTGCAGCTTCAGCAAAGGTTGAATTGATTACTGCGACTGATAAGTCTGCTAACCGGTTTGCTGTCGAAGCAGAAGCAACCAATGGCAAAAAGGTTCATGGCATAATTACTGTTATTGGCAATAAAACTTTAGCTTTCACTCAAGCAATTGATAGCAAAAAGCTAAAACAGGGGACTAAAATTTATACCAGTGGAATGGGTGGTAATTCTCCTAAGGGATTATTAGTTGGTAAAGTAGCAACTACGACTCATGATTCCTTTGGCTTATCAGATTTAATTAGAATAGACCCAGCTGGTGAATTGAACGATCCGTCTGTTGTAACCGTTATTAAAAGGACGGTGACGGATTAATGCGTTCTTTACGAAAATTTACGCTGGCTCTATGGTTATTTGTGGCCTTAGTTTTAAATGGTAGTCTATCAATGTACTTGCATCCTTTTTTCAACGTGGGTGTAAATCAACTAATGCCGATTGGGATGATGTTGATTGCCTTATTTGATGACACTAATTCCAAAGAATTATGGTTAGCCATAGGAGCAGGTGTAATTAGTGACATTTACTTTTTTGGTGTTTTAGGACTTTATTCTGTTTGCTTGCCTTGTGTGTGCTGGCTATTGCAAAAGGTTGCACGGTTCTTTCCCGAAGTTTTTTGGGTAAGGCTGATAGCAGTCTTACTAGGTACAATATTAATTAATAGTTATAATTGGTTAGTTTTGAACTTAATGGGTATCAGCAACATTTCCGTTTCTGCATTACTTGGCAGTTTTTTGCCAACTATTGGTTGGTCACTTGTATTTGCAGTAGTTACGTATAAAATTTGGGGCAGTCTAGCTGATAATTTTCCATTTATGGTAAAACTCGAAAATTATCAAAATTAAAAAACGTGAGAAATTATTTCTCACGTTTTTTATTCGAAAATTCCCAGGCCCATTAAAACGTTAACTAAAACAGCCGCTAAGGTTATAATTGCCATTAGCCAAGCCATGAAGATAGTTAATCTTTCAAAACCTGATTTTTTCTTTTTGTGTTTCCGTGCCATTACTAGACCTCCTATTTGAACAATATTTTATTCTACTTAATGGTTTTTTTCAAACAGCTATTAAGCTAAAATGGAAATTAAGTAATAGTAGAGGACAAAAATATGCTTTTAATTTTTTTATTACCACTTATTGGGATTTTTTTGGCAGTTTTATTAAATAGGCTTTTTCCAAAAGCACAGTTTCATGGGTATGATATTCTCCCATTTTTCTTAGTGATTGCCTGCCACTTAATTGTGGTTCAGGAAAAAAGACCTGAATTTTTACCATACGGATTTTTGTTGTTTTTTATTTTAGTAATAATAATCGCAATATCCGAGGCAGTTAAAAACAAAAATATTTCTTTGGGCAAAATTTTTCGTGAAATCTGGGACTTTCTCACCATGAACACGATATTCTGGTACATCGGATTATTATTTATGATGATTTAATGGGCTGACGTGACACCAGCAAAATAACCTTAAAGGGTCGAAATCTCGCATGGGATTTCGATCTTTTTTTGCTTTTAAACATGGATAAATAAAAAATGTAAATTTTATACTAAAAAGTGGTAGGAAGTGGTGAAATGTGGTAAATTATTATTTGGAAGGGGGCTAGACCATGTTCATGGGTGAATATCATCACAATCTTGACAGTAAAGGGCGGTTAATTATTCCCGCTCGTTTGCGTACTCAGATTGGTGACAAGATGATTTTTACTCGTGGAATGGAAGGCTGCATTTTTGGCTATACTACTGAAGCATGGCAAAAAATTGAGGCTAAGTTAGCACAACTTCCGTTGACTAAGAGAAATGCGCGTAGTTTTACGCGTTTGTTCTACTCTGGTGCAATGGAATGCGAATTCGATAAGCAGGGACGTGTTAATCTGACCACAACACTGAAGAAACACGCATCCCTGATTAAAGAATGTGTCATTGTTGGCGTTTCAGACCGGATTGAAATTTGGTCAAAAGAACGTTGGGAAGAATTTAGCGACCAAGCTAATGATAACTATGATGACATCGCAGAAGATTTGGACGATATTGAGCTTTAATATGACTATGGAATTCAAACACACCAGTGTACTCTTACATGAAACAATTGAAAATTTAAAACCCCATGATGGTGGTCTTTACGTAGACGCAACTTTCGGTGGTGGCGGACATGCAAAATATTTGCTAAGCAAAATTGATCGAGGAACACTAATTGGTTTCGATCAAGATGAATATGCAATAAAGTCAGCACAGTTAAACTTTGCGGATTTGTTAAATCCTGATAGTGAACCCAAGTTAGAGCTTGTACACGACAATTTTAGTCATTTGAAGGAGAACCTAGTAGATCTTGGTTATCAAAATGGCATTGACGGTATATACTATGATTTGGGGGTTTCATCTCCTCAATTTGATCAAGCAGGACGCGGCTTTTCATACCGTTTCGATGCTAGACTAGATATGAGAATGGATCAAAGCCAAGAACTTGATGCATACCAATTAGTTAACAATTCGAGTCAGAAAGAATTAGCTAATATTTTGTATAAGTTTGGGGATGAAAAATATTCCCGCCAAATTTCTCGCAAAATCGTCGAAAGAAGACAAAAGAAACCAATAGAAACAACTTTTGAATTGGTAGAGGTTATTAAGGAAGCAATTCCTGCGTTTGCACGCCGGACTGGAGGGCATCCTGCAAAGAAGACATTTCAAGCTTTAAGAGTAGCAGTTAACCACGAACTTGATGTTTTGCAGGAATCACTTGAAGAAGCCATTGAGCTTTTGAAGCCAAGCGGTAGAATTAGTGTGATAACTTTTCAGTCTGACGAAGACAAAATCGTAAAAAACATTTTTAAGAAATACTCAGAAGTTGAAGTTCCGAGAGGAATGCCGATGATACCAGATAGTATGAAGCCAACACTTCGCTTGGTTAATCGAAAACCAATCATTGCTTCAGATGAAGAGTTAAAAAACAATAACCGCTCACACAGTGCAAAGTTGCGGGTTGCGGAAAAATTGTGAAGAGGAAATAGCAATGGCTGATAGTTTAGCAAGAAAAGTAGAATTTAATCCTAATAAACAACAAGAGCCCGAGCAACGAAAAAGACAGGTCTTAGATCATAGTCGCGTTGCTTGGAATGGCCTAGAAAAGTTTTTACTTGTTCTAGGAACCATTATTACACTGGGATTAATGACCCTATTAGTTTCTTCAAGCATTTCTGCCACTTCAGCACAACATGAATTAACCAGTGTGCAACGTGCAGTTGCAAAAGGGCAAAATCAAGTTAGTGATTTACATCAAGAATTAGGTGAGTTAACCTCAAGTGCAAGAATGAATAAAATTGCTAAGAGTAAAGGGTTGACTCTAATTGAAAAAAATATTAGGACTATTCGCTAATGAAAAAGCACAATAGTAATTTAAATTCGCAAAAATCCAAAGCTCACAAATACCGTTTTACAGTAGGTAGATTCCTCCAGGTAGCCGTAGCTTTGGTTTTTCTTGTATTTATAGGCAGATTTTTGTATATTGGAATCTCCAAGACTGTTAGTGGAGAAGATTTAACTAAAAAGACAGAACAGCTTTATATGCGTAATCAAGTTCTGAAGGCAACTAGGGGAACGATTTATGATCGAAATGGTTTAGCGGTTGCACAGGACTCGCATCTATATACTGTTTATGCCATCTTGGATAAGTCTTCGATCAATTATAAAAATAAGCCTGAATACGTTGTAAATAAAGAAGAAACGGCTGCCAAGTTAGCTAAGGTGCTGCCATTATCAAGTAGTCAAATACTGCATTATTTGAATCCTGCTCAGCCTGTTTTTCAAGTTCAATTTGGGACTGCGGGAATTGGTTTAACCAAGAAGCAAAAGGATCAAATTGAAAAGATGAAGCTTCCGGGAATTAAATTCTTCGAAACGCAATCGCGCCTATATCCTAACGGTAATTTTGCTTCTCATGTGATTGGGATAGCAAGCCCCGAATATGATAAGAAGAAGCGAACTCAGAACTTAGTCGGTACAATGGGTTTGGAAGCCTGGTATAACGATGAACTATCTGGTAAGGATGGTTATCAAATTTCATCAGTCGATGCGTCTAATTTTCAAACTCCGAATAGTGTTCAAAACTTCCAACCACCCAAGAATGGTAATAATCTTTACCTAACTATTGATTCTCAACTTCAAGAATATCTTGAAAGTCGCTTGTCGTATGTTCAAAATAATTTTGCCCCAGTTTCAATGACGGCTGTGGTTGAAGACATGAAAACGGGTAAGATTTTGGCTGCTTCACAAAGGCCAACTTTTAATCCGCAAACAAAAAAGGGCATAGAACATTCTTACCGTAACATTTTAGTGCAAGATACTTATGAACCGGGTTCAGTTTTCAAGGTATTAACGCTATCTGCGGCAGTTAATAGTGGCAGTTACCATCCAAATCAGTACTACAATTCAGGATCAGTCACGGTTAGTGGTTCTGTAATTCATGACTGGCAACCGCATGGCTGGGGTAGTATTCCATTTTCTCAAGCATTCCCACGTTCCAGTAATACCGGGTTTGTTCACATTGAGCAACAAATGGGTGCAAAAACTTGGCGTAAATATCTGAATAAATTTCATATTGGGCAAAAAACGAATGTAACGTTACCAGGGGAACAACCAGGTTTAATTGCGTTTAAGTCGCCAATTGACCAAGCGGTTACCAGTTTTGGTCAAGGTGTTAACGTCAATGTGATGCAAATGATGCAGGCATTCAGCAGTTTGGCTAATGATGGTCAAATGGTTAAGCCCCAATTCGTTGAGAAAATTACTAATGCGGAAGGCAAAACAATTTCTGGCTACCAAGTAAAAAATGTTGGCCAACCGATTTATTCAAAAGAGACGGCTCAAGTTGTTTTGGCAAATATGCGGCGGGTCTTAAATAAACAAATTGGGACAGGTTCTGTTTACCGCATTAAAGGTGAAAGTATTGCCGTTAAAACTGGTACGGCGCAAATTGCTAATCTTAAAGGTGGAGGCTACCTCAAGGGCGATAACAATTATACTTTTTCAGTTGTCGGTGTGACACCAGCTAAGCATCCGCGGTATTGTATCTATATTACTGTAAAGCAGCCACGTAAAATGACTAAACCAGCAGAAGTAATCTTGTCATCAATTTTTAAGCCAGTGATGAACCGGGTCATTTTAATGTCGAAAAATGAGGTCGATGATTCAACGATTGTTAAAATACCTAACTTCACAGGAATGACTTATTCTGAGGCACAAAAAAAGGCTCGTCAACTGGGCTTAAGGCTTGCCAAGATAGGTAGTGGTGATAAAATAACTGAACAGTCAATTAAACAGAACCAGAAGCAAGAAGCCGGAAAGCGAATGTTTGTTATGACTTCCGGCAAGATTACTTGTCCAAATATGAAAAACTGGACAATTGACGATTTGCACCAGTTTGCTGACTTGACTGGCGCAAAAATTACAATTCAGGGAAGTGGCGTCGTGCAAGAGCAAAGTCGTTCCGTGAATTCAACCATAAAGTCGGGAACAAAAATCAAAGTTAAATTAAAGGAGTAGCACTTTTTATGCTAGTAATCAGCATCATTGCATTAGTTAGTTCATTAGTCTTAACCGGTATTTTTTTACCGTGGATGATTATTTTTATGCGGAGCCATCATGAAGGACAAGAAATTCGAGATGAAGGTCCAAAGTGGCACGAAAAAAAATCAGGAACGCCAACGATGGGTGGTGTTGTTTTTGTTCTTTCGACGGTTATTTCCACCGTATGGGTTGCCTGCTGGCAAAATCAATTAAATAAATTAATCTGGATTTTATTAATCAGTTTATTAGGATACGGTATTATTGGCTTTTTAGACGATGGTATTAAGCTATTTTATAAACGCAATCTTGGATTAAAAGCCTGGCAAAAGTTTGCACTACAGATTTTGATTGCAGTCATTATTATTGGTATTGCAGCAACGGATCACTTTAGTTTTGGTCTATATATTCCCTTTATTGGCACTGTCACTAGCGTTGTTCTATTCACAATTTTTGAAATTTTCTGGCTGGTTGGCTTTTCAAACGCAGTTAACTTGTCAGATGGGTTAGATGGGCTAGCAACAGGGTTATCAATCATTGCATATGCGACATATGCCTATTTGGCTCTTAAGCAAAAGAATTTTGCGGTTCTCATTTTCTGTATGAGTGTTATCGGCGGTTTAATTTCATTTTTTATTTTTAACCATAAACCTGCTAAAATTTTTATGGGTGATGCCGGCTCCTTAGCACTTGGTGGCGGATTAGCTGCTGTTAGTTTATTCTTAAATAGACCGTGGTCATTGCTTTTGATTGGAATTGTTTTTGTTTGCGAAACGGCTAGTGTAATTCTTCAAGTTATTTCTTACCAAACTACAGGCAAAAGAATATTCAAAATGACGCCGATCCATCACCATTTTGAGATGCTTGGCTATTCCGAATGGAAAGTTGATATCATTTTTTGGATTGTTGGTTTAATTGGTAGTATTTTATATTTAATAATTTGGGGTTAAAAAAATAATGAGGCAAATAAAAAAATATGTCGATAAGAATATTTTGGTTTTAGGCCTAGGAAAAAGTGGTTTTGCAGTAAGTATGTTGTTGCTTAAACTTGGTGCAAAGCTGACTTTGAACGACCAGGCAGAACTTGCACAAAACGAGCATGCCCAAAAGCTCAAGGAATTAGGTGTACGCGTAATTGGTGGTCATCATCCAGTTGAACTATTAAGTGACGAGCACTTTGATTATTTAGTCAAAAATCCTGGTATTCCGTATGACAATCCAATGGTAAAAAAAGCTCTTGATTTGTCTATTCCAGTAATTACTGAACCAGAAATTGCCCTAAACGTGAGTGAGGCACCCTATGTTTGTGTCACCGGTTCAAATGGTAAGACTACGACAGTTATGCTGACGCAGCAAATACTTGAGCATCATTTAGCCCCGCAAAATCACCATGCTTATGCTGTTGGGAATATCGGAGTTCCAATTTCTGAGGTGGTCGAAAAAGCTACCAAGGATGACATTCTAGTTGTTGAAATGTCGAGCTTTCAATTATTGGGAGTGACTGACATTGACCCTAAAGTTGCAGCAATCGTTGATATTTATCACAATGTCCACTTGGATTACCACAAGACATTTGCTAATTATGTTAATGCCAAATTAAATGTTACGCGAACGCAAACGTCCCAAGATTATTTTTTGGCTAACTTTGATCAAAAGGAAATTTTAGCAAAAGAAAAAGAAGCAACCAAGGCTAAGGTACTAACCTTTTCTGAGAATGATCAAGCAGCAGATTATTTTATTGCTGATGGTTATTTGCAGAGCCATGAAGGTAAGATTATGAAGACGCAGGACATGAAGCTCCCGGGAATTCATAATCAGCAAAATGCTCTTGTTGCCAGTGCAATTGCGCAGATGATGGGCGCAAATGATGACGATATTCGCAAGGTGTTAACCACATTTACCGGAGCTAAGCACCGATTGCAATATGTTATGACATTAGACGACCGAAAAATATATAATGATTCAAAGTCAACTAATATCGAGGCTGCAACCGTGGCCATACCTTCTTTTAGTGAACCAGAAGTGCTGATTGCTGGCGGTCTTGATCGCGGATTTAATTTTGATTCATTGGTGCCGCTACTAAAAAAGCACGTCAAAGCAATCGTGCTGTATGGTGAGACGCGCTATTTACTGGCTGATGCAGCTAGAAAGGCCGGTATCAAGGAAATTGTTATTGAAAACTCGCTTCAAGAAGCTGTCCCTAAGGCCTATGAGTTAACCAGTCCAGGTGATGTTTTGCTATTTTCACCAGCCTGTGCTTCTTGGGATCAGTTTAGAACCTTTGAAGAACGTGGCGATTATTTTGTAAATTTTGTTAAGGAACTTAAAACGAAGTAAAATGAGGATTATTTTTACAGGTGGCGGTACAGGTGGCCACATTTATCCAATAATGGCATTAATCGAGAGATTAAAAGAAAGAAATATTGCAACAAATGATGAAATTCTGTTTGTTGGGACTAAAAAAGGACTTGAAGCGAAGATAGTTCCTGCAGCAGGGGTTAACTTTCAGACAATTGAAATTCAAGGATTTAGTCGGAAACATTTATTAAGTAATTTTGCCACTGTTAACCTATTTATGAAGGCTACTAAAAAGGCTAAGAAGATTATTACTGATTTTAAGCCTGACGTAGTTGTCGGAACTGGGGGCTATGTTAGTGGAGCAATAGTCTTTGCTGCAGCCAAATTGCATGTTCCCACGATGATTCACGAATCTAATTCAGTTGTCGGTGTGGCAAATAAGTTTTTAGGTCATTATGTTGATAAAATATGTTACACCTTTGACGATGCTGCTAAACAATTTCGGGAAAAGAAAAAGCTGGTTAAAACTGGTAACCCTCGTTCGCAACAAGTTTTAGGTTTGGCTGCCTCGAAGGTGGATTTGCAGAGTAAGTGGGGCTTAAATCCTAAAACTCCTACTGTCCTAGTCTTTGGGGGTTCCCGCGGAGCATTAGCGATTAATCGGATTATGTTAAAATCGTTAACTAAATTGGAAAAGAAGCCTTATCAAATTATTTGGGTAACTGGAACTTATTATTATGACGAAATCCAGAAGAAACTAGCAGGTATTGATTACGGAAAAACAATTAAAATTCTTCCTTATGTCAAAGATATGCCAGCGTTACTACCGAAAATGACGTGTGTAGTTTCAAGATCAGGTGCGACAAGTATAGCGGAATTTACGGCTCTTGGCGTACCGGCAATTTTAATTCCGAGTCCTAATGTGACTCATAATCATCAAATGATTAATGCACTCGACCTTGAGAAAAAGGGTGCGGCAACAGTAATTGCTGAAAACGACCTTAATCCTAATAACTTTATTTCTTCAATCGACCATATTTTGCTTGATAGCAAATATGCAGATGAAATGAGTAATGCTTCTAAAAAGCTTGGCGTTCCAAATGCTTCTGACCAAGTAATAAAGGTAATGCAAGAAATCGCAAAATAATTAAGAGTGGAGGTGAGACAGTTGACAAAAAAGCGGATAACTAAGATTGATCCCAAGGAAAAGCTATCACGCTATTTGGATCATCAATCTAAGCAAAAGAAAAGAAAAAACCAAACTAAAATCTCTGCCTCACTTTCTAAATTGCACAGTGAGCGTAAAAACGCTCTTTTTAAGCGACTAGGCTTAATTGTGGGCATCTCTATTTTATTTATCATTGCCTTGGGCTATTATATTTCACCACTGGCCAACATTCAGAGTGTCAAAATCGAAGGTGGAACAGATTTACCACTTAAGGAAGTAGTTAAAACTTCCGAAATTAGACCGAGTGACAAGGTTATTGATTATTTACTTCATTTAAATGATGTTAATAATAAGTTAACTGATAAATATACCGAGGTAAAAAATGTTAATATTAGCGTAAACCATTTTAATCAACTAGTTTTACAGATTAATGAATATAAAACGATTGGTTATATTAAAAAAGAAAATGGATATTGTAAAATATTATCCCACGGAAAGTTAGGTACGCAATTATTACCTTGGAATAAAGTAAGTCAAGATAAGCCGGTTTTTATTGGCTACAATCATGAGGTTTCGTTGAAAAACAATCTCAAATTATTTAATAGCTTGCCAAGTGACTTTCAGAGTCAGATCAAGCTTTTGAGTGGAAATACCCGTCGTAAATCGCAAGTGATTTTTTTGATGAAAGATGGAAACGTAGTCATCGGCAACGTCTCAACCCTCAAAAGCAAATTAAAGTATTATAATGAAATAAAGACTAAAGTAGGAAAAAACAGTTTGATTGATTTGGAAGTAGGAGCATTTAGTCGCCCACTTACTCCAAATGAAAAGCGGGCTTATGGCTTAACATAAGCTGAATTTATGCTTTTTTTATGTTAAACTTTTTAAAAGAGCATCGACGGGGGGTTAATTTTGGACAATACAAATCTTTTGGTGGGACTGGATATAGGTACTACCAGCGTTAAAGCAGTTGTTGCGGATTCAGGCAAAGTAATAGGTGCGGTGGCAGTTCCGAATAAAGGAATGCGGCATGGTAATATCGTTGATATTGATGAAACAGCGGATGCGATTGGACGAGCATTAAAAGAAATTGCGAATAAGACTAATGCAAAAATTTATCGTGTTGTAACGGGCATTCCGGTAGGAATGTTGCAGCTTGAAACAGCAAGCGATTTAATTAATGTAAGTGACAACGGTCAAGAAGTCGGTAATAACGATGTTAGACGGGTTGTTCGAGCAGCGATTAAATCTGCAGTTAAAAGTGAAAGGGAACCAATCGCCTTTTTACCTAGTCGATTTTTAATCGATGGTAGAACCGAAGTTGACGATCCCCGTAAAATGATTGCACATTCTTTGGCAGTGCAGGGGATTTTGTTAACAGCGCCTGCGAGCCCGTTGCATAATATCAAAAAGGCAGTCGAGCGTGCGGGCTATCAAAATAACTTCTTTATCCCAACCCCTCTTGCTATTGCTAGTGTTGCTCTTGATGAAAGTGAGCGCACATTTGGTTCAATCATTCTTGATTTAGGTGGTGGAGTAACCACTGCAACAGTTATTCATAATGGCCAAATCAAGTACGCAAATATTGACTTTGAAGGCGGTAGTGATATTTCAAATGATGTTTCTGCCGTTTTGAGCACATCTAAGAGTGATGCAGAGCAAATTAAGCTAGATTATGGCTACGCTGATCCAAATTTAGCGTCAGCTAAGAATAAATTTGCGGTTAACAGTGTTGGTTCTAACGGCCAGCAAATGGTTGATGAAGTCTATCTAAGTGAAATTATTAATGCACGAATTTTGCAAATTATCAGTCGAATTGAAAAAGGCTTAGTAAAGCATGACGCACTCAAACTTCCGGGTGGGATTGTGATTACTGGTGGCAATAGTTTGCTTCAGGGAATTGATAATATCATTGCTTCGAAACTGAATATTAAAACGCGGATATATCAACCTGATCAAATTGGGATGCGTAATCCAGTTTATTCGGCTGCTTATGGTATAGTAAACTATGCATATAAAATGTCTGATATTGACTTTTTGGTTATCAGTGCCATTTACGGTAAAGACTTACTGGGAGAACCGGAAGAGCACAACGAAAAAATTGCTAAAAATTCAAAAAGAGCAGTTGCTGGTAATGAAACCAAAGTAAAAGAAGAATATAATAGACATGAGTTGTTAAAGCGAGAGAAGAGATCGCAAGGCAAATCAAAAAATAATACGCAAAATAAAGATAAAAGCATTAAGAATTTCTTTAAAAAGTTCTTTGATTAAAGGTGGTTAATTAGATGGATTTCACATTCGATTCGGACGACAATAAAAATGCTGTCATCAAGGTGATTGGTGTCGGCGGTGCTGGTGGTAATGCTGTTAATCGAATGATCGATGACGGCGTACAAGGAGTTTCTTTTGTAGCTGCGAATACTGATGTTCAGGCTCTTAATAGTAATAAGGCAGAAACTAAAATTCAGCTTGGGCCAAAACTAACTCGTGGTTTAGGTGCAGGTTCACATCCTGAAGTAGGTCAAAAAGCTGCAGAAGAGAGTGAACAAACAATCGAAGATGCACTAAAGGGTGCAGATATGATTTTTATTACCGCAGGAATGGGTGGTGGTACTGGTACCGGTGCCGCACCTGTTGTGGCAAAAATTGCGCGTGAAACTGGTGCCTTAACTGTTGGTGTAGTCACACGACCATTCACATTTGAAGGCCCGAAGCGTTCAAAAAATGCGGCTGAGGGTATTTCGCAATTAAAGCAATATGTTGATACACTTGTTATTATTGCAAATAACCGGTTGCTTGAGATGGTTGACAAGAAGACACCAATGATGGATGCCTTTAAAGAAGCTGATAATGTATTAAAGCAAGGTGTTCAAGGTATTTCAGATTTGATTACTTCAACTGATTACGTTAACCTCGACTTCGCTGACGTTAAGACAGTTATGGCTAATCAAGGCGCTGCTTTAATGGGAATTGGCCGCGCTAGTGGTGAAAATAGAACAGTTGAAGCTACTAAGTTGGCAATTTCTTCACCACTTCTTGAAGTTTCAATTGATGGTGCTCGGCAAGTTCTATTGAACATTACTGGTGGACCTGATTTGACTCTATTTGAAGCACAAGATGCTTCAGAAATAGTTTCGAAGGCCGCTGGTGATGATGTCAACATTATCTTTGGTACTTCAATTAATCCTAATTTAGGAGACGAAGTTGTTGTGACTGTTATTGCAACAGGAATTAGTTCGCAGGCTGAAGAAGAGGCTTCAAAGCAGCTACCTGGCCGCAGTCATCAAGTTAAGGCTCAACCAAGCAAAGAGTCACGCTCACAAGTACCAGAACAAGGTACTGCAAAACCTGCTGCTGAAGAAGAAACGGCGGTTAACCAACAAACACAAGTACAACCAGCACCTAAGCATAAGACTATGGTTGACCCTACAAGTGTTTGGGGCTTAAATAGTGATGACACCCAAGAAACTAGACGTTCGACACCAGCCAGTGTTGAATCTAGTGAAAGACAGACTTCTTTTGATGATGACGACCAAAGCAGTATTTCACAAATTGAAACGAGTGCTATTGACGACGATGATACAGATGATATCCCGTTTTTTAGACACCGTGGTGAAAACTAATAGGAGGCAGTGTAATGGCTTTTAGTAAAATAGGTAAGTTTTTCGGTGTTTCTGATGACGAAGACGAGTTATTAGACGGCGAAGAATATGTTGATGACCAAGAAATAACCGATGAGGATAATATTCCAAATGGTGCGATTGATCATGATAAAGTGGTTTCCATCAAATCTGGAATCAATTCTGCTAAAAGCAAAATTGTTTTGTATGAACCCCGTGTTTATTCAGACGCAAAAGATGTTGCACAAAACTTGCTGAGTAATAAAGCAGTAATTATTAATTTCAGTCGAATGGAAGATGCCTCAGCGCGTCGAATCGTTGACTTTATTACTGGCACTGTTTATGCGTTAAATGGCGAGATTCAACGTATTGGTGACAAAATTTTCTTGGCAACCCCGCCAAAGTTTGTTACTAATGGTAAAATTAGCGATTTAGTAGATAAGAAAGATAATTTGAGTTAATGCTTACAGCAATTTATTACATCCTAAATACTATTAAGTGGATTATTTGGGTATACAGTATTGTTATGGTTATTGATGCAATTATGAGCTGGGTGCCGATGCTACGCGATTCATTTGTAGGTCGACTAATTGATCGTCTAGTTGACCCTTATGTAAATCTGTTCCGCAAAGGACCAATTCAAACTTTAACTAATTCGACTGGTTTGGATATATCGTTTTTAATTGGATTGTTAGTGCTTTATTTTATTCAAGATTACGTATTGGGCTGGATTGCTAATATTTTATTAAGGATCTTTTTATAATGAAGAAACGGCAAGCTAGCAAATTCTATCCATATTTTGATTCAGAAGAAAAATCGGTTATTGATAAAATGACCGGTTTTTTCAATAGCATTGTTTTTAAGCATCAACCTATTTTGACTGATTTTTTAAATCCTGGTGAACGAGATATTTTAAAAACAATTAGTGGTAACGACCTGTTTATTCAAGAATTTGGTGGATACACTAATGCTGAGAAAAAACGGGTTTACATGGCTGAGGACTGGGTCAATTTAACTCCTTGCGCCTATGAAATTACTCCTTGCGAAATAGTGTATCCGCATAAATTCGCCCACTTATCGCATAGTGCGATTTTAGGTAGCATAGCTAATTCCGGAATCGAAACTGATACTTTTGGTGATATCATTACTGACAATGCGGGTCATTGGCAAATCTTTGTAAAAAATGAGTTAGTTACTTTTTTTCAGGAAGAGATTAGCCGAATTGGCCGCTCGCAAGTTAAAATTCGGCCAATTGATGCCAAAGATATTTTGCATGCTGAAGATGATAGTACTGACGCAACGATTATCGCTGCATCGTTAAGAATTGATGCAGTATTATCGGGCATTAGTAAACAGAGTCGTAAAATGATCAAAGACGCAATTACCGCGAATTTAGTGAAATTAAATTGGCATGGAGTGCGAGATTCTAATATAATAGTAAAAGAAACTGATATCATTAGTTTGCGACATTTTGGAAGATGCCAGGTAATGAATATCTCGTCTACGAGAAAAGGTAAATTTAAGGTGGTGCTGAAGCTGTGGCAGACAAGAAAAAACAGACAAAAAAACTAACCCCCATGGACATTCATGATCAAGAATTTAAAAAACGAGGACTAAGTGGCTATGATCGGCACGAAGTTGATGCTTTTCTAGATCGGATTGTTGATGATTATGGAGATGCACTTGATGAAACGGTTGATTTGAAAAATCAAATTACAAAACTAAATCATCAAGTTGAAAAATTACAAGCGGAAGTAACCAGGTTTCATAATAATGAATCAGCAGCCAAGGCTCAATTAGCTGATGCACATGTAAAAGCCCAAGAAATCATTAATACAGCTACACAACAAGCTCATAATGAAACTGCTCAAGCTAAAGTTGATACTGAATACCAGAAGCAGCAATTAGATACAATCAAAGCAGATTATGATCGGGTTAAAAAAGAAGTTGCGGGTTATAGACGTTACATTCAAGAACTTTTGCAACAAGCAATCAAAAATCTTGATGATGAGAAATGGCAAAAGGCCCTTGATAAATATTTTTCGACTGAACGTTTTTACCCACCAGATGGTGCTGAGCCTATCATGTTAACAGATGCAGAAGAAGTTGTTGATGAAGATGACGACGATGATGTTACTGTTGAGGTTGACAATGGCGGAGATGATGAAGTAAACTTTGATGAAGACACCGCAGATGATCCTAAGCCAATGGCTGGAGATAGTCCTAATTCTGAAACGGTGAATTTACGAGAAAATGAAAATGCGCCAATTGTAGAACCAGGTGCGCAAATTATTTTTCCCGATAGTGATAAGAATCATAAATAATAAACAGGCAGTAAAACTTGAAAGCAAGTCAGCGAATTAGCGGTGGTGTAAGGCTAATATAAGAGCTTGATAGTTGATCAGCTGCTAACTAAATTGTTTATTCGGTAATTGCACGTTACGCAATCTATAAGTGGAGCTTAAAAGCTCAATTTAGGTGGTACCACGATGAATAAACCTCGCCCTAATTTTAGGACGAGGTTTTTTGACAGAAAGGAATTTAAATGAGAGTGAAAGATACGCTGAATTTAGGTAAAACTAAGTTCAAAATGCGCGGCAATCTTCCAGTTCGTGAAGCCGAGTGGCAAAAAGAATGGGATGAAAATAAATTATACGAGCAACGGCTAAAATTAAATGAGGGTAAACCACGGTTTGATTTACATGATGGTCCTCCGTTTGCTAACGGCAACATCCACATGGGTCATGCTTTAAATAAGATTTCAAAGGATATTATTGTTCGCTTTAAAAATATGAGCGGTCACTATGCTCCTTATGTTCCTGGCTGGGATACGCACGGCTTGCCAATTGAGCAGCAATTAGCGAAACAGGGCGTTAACCGCAAAGAAATGAGTCGAGCAGATTACCGTCAATTATGTGAAGACTACGCTAAAAAAGAAATCAAAAAGCAAATGGCTGATTTTAAGCGCCTTGGTGTAATGGGCGATTGGGATCATCCTTATATAACGTTGCAGCCGGAATACGAAGCTGAAGAAATTCGTGTTTTTGGTAAGATGTATGAAAAGGGCTACATTTATAAGGGTAAAAAGCCAGTTTATTGGTCACCATCAAGTGAATCCACTTTAGCGGAAGCCGAAGTTGAATATCATGATGTTAAATCACCTTCAATTTTTGTTGCATTTCCGGTTAAAGACGGTAAAAATATTTTAGATCCAAAAGACACTTACTTCTTGATCTGGACAACCACGCCATGGACTATTCCTGCAAACCAAGGTATTACTGTTAATCCAAGCTTTGACTATTCCGTTGTAAAAGTTAATGACAAAAAATATGTCGTTGGAACTGACCGCTTAAAAGCAGTTGCCGAAACTTTAGGTTGGGATAATTATGAGGTAGTTCAGCACCTAGCAGGCTCAGATATGGACCGTATGCTGGCAACTCATCCATTATATGGCCAGGATGTACTGCTGATGAACGCTATGCACGTTACCGCAGAAGATGGTACAGGCTTAGTTCATACAGCTTCGGGCTTTGGTGAAGATGACTATAATGTGGCCCAAAAGTATGGTTTGCCTGTCTTCAGTCCATTGGATAACAAAGGCTGCTTTACGTCTGAAGTACCAGATCCCGATTTAGTGGGCATGTTTTATGATGATGCAAATAAAGTGGTTGCAGAAAAATTGCGCAAATCCGGCAATTTGCTAAAATTGAGTTTCTTTACCCACTCATATCCACATGATTGGCGTACCAAGAAGCCCGTAATTTATCGTGCCACAACTCAATGGTTTGCTTCAATCGAAAAATGTCGTCAACAAATTCTTGATCAAATTGATAAAGTTAACTTCACACCTTCGTGGGGTAAAGTTCGTCTGCATAATATGATTAAGGACCGGGGAGACTGGGTAATTTCGCGTCAACGTGCTTGGGGTGTTCCGTTACCAATTTTCTATGCCGAAGATGATACGCCGATCGTAACGCCAGAAACAATTGAGCATATTGCGCAAATCTTTGCTAAAGAGGGCTCAAATGCTTGGTATAAGCATACTGCCAAAGAATTATTACCTGAAGGCTTTACCTCTGAGCATTCACCAAATGGTGAATTCAGAAAAGAAACTGACATTCTAGATGTTTGGTTTGATTCGGGGTCATCACACCAAGCTGTAATGGCTAAAAGACCAGACTTGCGTTTTCCTGCCGACTTATACCTTGAAGGTAGTGATCAATACCGGGGATGGTTTAACTCAAGTTTAATTACTTCAGTTGCTACTACAGGACAAGCGCCATACCGCAGTATTTTATCTCAAGGGTTCGTCCTTGATGATAAGGGACATAAAATGTCTAAGTCACTTGGTAACGTTATCGCACCAAATGATGTAATCAAACGGATGGGAGCCGAAATTATTCGACTCTGGGTTGCTTCTGTAGATGCAACTTCCGACGTTGCCGTTTCGCAGGATATTTTGCAGCAGACCTCAGAGAGCTACCGGAAGATTAGAAATACATTCCGTTATATGCTTGCCAATACGTCTGACTTTGATCCAGAAAAAGATCGAATTCCGTATGAAGAGTTAAACTCAGTTGATCAATATCTCGAAGTACTTTTGAACCAATTGGTAAAAACTTGCTTAGATAAATACGAGCAATATGATTTTAATACGGTCTATAAGAAGGTCTTTTCATTTATTTCAAATGATTTATCTGCGTTCTACTTGGATTTCGCTAAAGATGTTTTGTATATTGAAGGTCAAGACAGTCATGCTAGACGCTCAATGCAAACTGTTATTTACGATGCAGCAGTCAAATTAGCCAAAGTATTAACGCCAATCTTGCCTCACACGATGGAAGAAATTTGGTCATTTTTAAAAGAAAAAGAAGACTATGTCCAATTAGCTGACATGCCAGAAGTTTCCGAATATCAAAATGAGGCGGAACTACTAGCAGACTGGAAACAATTTATGAGTATGCGTGACGATGTTTTGAAGGCTTTAGAGCAAGCACGTGATAAGAAGTTGATTGGTAAGTCATTTGAAGCTGCAGTAACAATTTATCCTGATAAGGAAACTGAGGCTGTTTTAGCTAAACTTGATGCCAACTTCAGACAAATTTTAATTGTTTCTAAACTAACCATTGCAACTGACCCAGCACCGGCAAATGCCGAAAAATTGACTAATGGGGCATATATTGTTGAACGTGCTGAAGGCGAGGTTTGTCCACGTTGCCGGATGATCAGAACTGATATTGGTGAGGACAAAGATTTGCCACTAATTTGTGGACGTTGTGCTAAGATAGTCAAAAGTGATTATCCAGATATTGTCCAAGAAGGATTAGAGGAATAATGCGTTTAGGTACAGTAAAACAATTTGATCAAAACAGCAGTTTTGGTTTTATTGAAGATAGTGAAAACCATAAATCGTATTTTGTATTTTATACTGCAATTAAAGAAGAGGGCTATCGTCGTCTTCAAGTTGGGCAAAAAGTTAAATATCAACTTGCTCAAGGAAAAAATGGGCTTCAGTGCGTAAATGTTTACTTGGCCCAATCTACAGGAAAGTGAATAAATGGATTTAACAGAAACTGAAATTTCTTCAAAACAGATTTTCTCAGGTCGAATTGTTGACCTCTCGGTTAGAACAGTTAAATTACCTAATGGTGAAACTACTCTTAGAGAAGTGGTTAAGCATCAACCTGCAGCGGCAGCTATTGCCGTAAATGAAAAGCAAGAAATGCTTTTAGTTGAACAATGGCGGGAACCAATTAAGGAACTAACTTTAGAAATTCCTGCTGGTTTGGTTGACGAAACTGATGCGAGTCCTTTGGACGCGATGAAACGGGAACTGAATGAAGAGGGCGGCTACCATGCCGATTATTGGGAAAAAATCACAGATTTTTATTCGTCACCTGGTTTTACCAATGAGAAATTGTATTTATTTTATTGCGATACATTAACAAAATTGACTGATAAACGGCCACTTGATTCTGATGAATTTTTAACTGGCCATTGGTTCAGTTTAGAAGAGTTGAAGAGACTTTCTGCACAGGGTAAAATTGTTGATGCAAAGACATTGTATGCAATGAGCGTATGGGAAAATATGCTTTTAACAGGTGCAAACGCAAAGGATTAAGATGACTGAAAAACGATCAGATTACCGTAAGAAAAATAAGCATAAAAAGAATAAGGGCTTTTTCAATACAATTAAATCGGCATTTGATGGCAATGATGAGGAAGTTGACGTTAACCCTGAATTTACTCGGTCTGAAAATGAGGGTGCGTCAAATATTCAGCAGCCAAACAGGGAAAATACGCGCAAAAAGCGGCGAAAACAAGGCAATTTTAGCCAAAAAACTGCTAATTCGCATATTTCCCCGAATGACCATGCACTTACTAGTGAACAAAAAGGTCTTAGACTAAAGAAAAAATTGAATCGAGCAATTTTTATTATGCTAGTTTTAATTATTTTGGTATTACTGGCGTTATTTCATCTATAAAATTAACGAGGGTAAAAATGAAGATAGCAATTATTGTCCCAATGGAAATTGAGGCAGAATATTATCATAAGTATTTTCACTCTGGTAGCAAAGAAATGTTCGGATCAACGTTATTCGAGCATTTTTGCGTTAACCATAATGATATTTATATTGGTTTGAGTGGAATAGGTAAAGTTCAGGCTGCGATGAACCTAGCTAGCTTGCTAAGCAAAGTGGATATTGACTTAATATTCATGACTGGTTCCGCTGGATCTTTACAGGCGAAAGTGCACAAAGAAGATTTGATACTAGCTAACGCTTTTGCTTATCATGATGCGCATAACACTCTTGCTGGCGATTATGTTGAAGGGCAAATTCCGGGAGAACCCGCAGTTTTTAAACTAGATTCACCTGCTAGAAAACGATTTGCTACTTTTTTAGAGCAACAGAACGTCAAATTTCAAGAAGGTTTAATAGTTACTGGAGATTCTTTTATCGGCTCTGAAGCGCAAAAAGAGGCGATTAAGGCGAACTTTGCAACTGCTTTAGGAGTTGAAATGGAAGGCGCAGCTTTTGCACAGGTTGCCGCTCATTTCAATAAACCATTAGTAGCTATGCGTGCTATTTCAGATAATGGCGATAATGATGCAAATGAAGATTTCGATCATTTTGCGCAAAAGGTAGGGGCAAAGGCTGCTAAGTTAATTTGTGCCTATTTAGAAGAGATGAATTAAATCATGAAACAAATATATCTTGATAATGCAGCTACAACACCGATGTCTCCCAAAGTGATTGATGTGATTACCAAGGAGATGAAGGATGATTTCGGCAATGCTTCTAGCACTTATGAGTTGGGGAGAAAAGCACGGCATGTAATTGATCAGGCTCGTTCAAAAATTGCGGCAGCGATTAATGCCAAAGATAATGAAATCATCTTCACCTCTGGGGGCTCCGAAAGTAATAATACCGCTATTTTAGGCACAGCTCACAGTCGGCAAAACGAAGGTAAGCGTATTATTACGACTAAAATTGAGCATCCTTCTGTTTTAAACCCAATGAAAAAGTTGGAGCAAGAAGGCTTTGATGTAATTTATCTTGATGTAGATGAACATGGTCATATTGCTCTTAATGACCTAAAAAAAGCCTTAACGCCTGAAACGATTCTGGTATCAATCATGGCGGTCAACAATGAAGTCGGGACAATTAATCCATTAAAGGAAATTGGCGCAATTGTAGCTCAAAGCAACGCTTATTTTCATGTTGATGCGGTTCAGGGGCTGGGTAATATTGATTTGGATGTCAAAGAAATGAAGATAGATTTGTTGTCTACTTCAGCCCATAAAATAAATGGTCCCAAATTTCTTGGCTTTTTATATGAAAATAACCAAATTAAGTTACCGCCACTCGTTTACGGTGGAGAGCAAGAAACTAAAAGGCGGGCTGGAACGGAGAATGTTCCTGGTATTGCTGGTTTTGGTGAAGCTGTTACAGAAATTACTGCTATTGATAAGAATGATTTGCAGAATAAATATCAAAAATTACAAAAAATTATTTTAGATAAATTGACTGCAGAAAAAATTGCTTATCAGATTAATGGTGGCGTGGGTGAAAATGTATCACATCACGTTCTAAATTTACGCCTAAATGGTGTTTCAACTACAGTGCTGCAGGCTAATCTTGACCTAGCTGGTTTTGCTGTCTCGGGTGGTTCCGCTTGTACAGCTGGTTCACTTGAGCCGTCGCATGTGTTAATTGCTTGTTTTGGTAAGGATTCTCCTAGAATTTCAGAATCAATCCGAATTTCATTTGGCCGGTATAATACTGAAACAGAAGTAGAGGAATTTGCTGAGCAACTAAGCAAGATCGTTAAAAAAGTCCAACAAAGGGAAAATTAGTTGCTTTTTAAGAAAAATTAACTTATTATTTGTAAGCAAGAGGTGTAATCATGGCAAATACAGTTATAATCAATGGTGATAATCGTAAATTTACGCTTAGTCCAGAACTAAAGCTTTATGCATTAATTGATGCGGGCTTTGTTAAAACAGTTAAAGGGAATTTTAATTACGAACATCCTTTGTACAATGATTCACCTTATAATGCGCCAACCAAGCTTAAGATGACGATTAACAAAGATTTAAACCATTTAACGATGGTCATTACGGATCGTAATGGTTTGCAAAAAGTAAATATTTTTAAAAACAAGCAATTAGCGCCCACGGTTGAACTTTTGAACTATATTTTAAAAGATCTTGAAGAGCGTAATATTATTGTTGCTGTAAAGGATTGATTTAATTGGCTAAAAAGACCAGAGTTGTTGTTGGAATGAGTGGCGGAGTTGATTCCTCTGTATCTGCATTATTGCTTAAAGAGCAGGGCTATGATGTTATCGGTGTTTTCATGAAGAACTGGGATGACACGGATGACGCCGGTGTTTGTACCGTAACTGAAGATTACGAAGATGTTAAAAAAGTTGCAGATCAGATTGGTATTCCATATTATTCAATTAACTTTGAAAAAGAATATTGGCACCGTGTTTTTGAATATTTTTTAAACGAATATCAAAAAGGACGGACGCCTAATCCTGATGTAATGTGTAACAGTCAAATTAAGTTTAAATCGTTTTTAGAATTTGCTTTAAATTTAGATGCCGACTATATTGCTATGGGTCATTATGCTAAGACCGTGACTGATAAAAACGGGATTACTCATATGATGCGTCCAAAAGATGGGAATAAGGATCAAACTTATTTTTTAAGTCAATTGACGCAAGACCAAATAAAGCGGGTAATTTTTCCGTTAGCAAATCTAACCAAACCACAGGTTAGAGAAATCGCCATTAAAAATGGTTTAGTAAATGCTAAAAAGAAGGATTCTACTGGAATTTGCTTTATCGGTGAACGTAATTTCCGAAAGTTTCTGAGTGAGTTTTTGCCAGCACAAGCGGGTAAAATGGTTACTCCTGACGGTAAGATCGTAGGCGAGCATGCTGGTCTGATGTATTACACCATCGGTCAACGTTCAGGTCTAGGACTTGGCTCGACCAAGGAGTCTACTGCACCTTGGTTTGTGGTCGGGAAAAACTTAGCTAAGAATGAACTAATTGTAGAGCAAGGCTATGATAGCAAGTTGCTTTATGCGACTGAGCTTAAGGCAAGCGGGATGACGTTTTTTACTGGTCAGCCTGATCATGACTTAACGCTCCATTGTAGCGCAAAGTTTCGTTACCGTCAGCCAGATGTTGAAGTAACAGTGGATTACCACGCAGCAACCAATACCGCGACGGTTTACTTTGCTGAGCCGGCTCGAGCAGTTACACCTGGTCAGGCACTCGTTTTATATAATGGTGAAGAGTGTCTTGGTGGCGGCAATATTGATTGTGCTTACCAGAATGAGCAAAAATTACAGCTAGTTTAAACAGTAATAACAATTAAGAAAAATGTGTATAGAGCATTTTTCTTTTTTTGTTGGCTTTTTCAAATACAACATAAGATTGTTAGTCTTATTGAATTTTTTGCTTTTTTCAATTGCGTTAATTAAATGATAAACTATGAAGGTAACAATAAGAGGAGATTGATCGATTAGTAATGCAGATTTATTTTATAAGGCATGGAAAAACAGAATGGAACTTAGAACGAAAATTTCAGGGAGCACATGGTGATTCTCCACTCTTACCCCAAAGTTTAATTGATATTCAAAAACTTGGACATTATTTAAGTCAAACGGAGTTTGCTGGTTTTTATTCTAGTCCGATAAATCGTGCATATGAAACTGCCAAAAGATTAAAGTCGAGTATGTCTTCTTCTTTAATAATTAACCGAGACAAGCGTTTACGCGAATTTGACTTGGGTAAAATGGAAGGACTTAATTTTACAGAGGCTGCTAGGCAGTACCCACAGCAAGTCGCGGATATTTGGGATAGCCCTGAAAAGTACGATGGTAAAAGCATCGGCGGAGAAGACTATTCAGACGTAATTCAGCGTGGATGGAGTTTTGCGCAGGAAATTGCTCAAAAATACCCTGATGATAGCGATAAAGTAATTGCTGTAAGTCATGGTGCAGCTTTAAGCGCGATCATGGGCGGACTTTTAGCTTATCCTCTTTATGATATTCGTCATAATGGCGCCCTCAGTAATACTAGTTTAAGTATTTTGGAAACGACCGATCAGGGAAAGAGTTTCCACTTACTCGTTTGGAATGAAACTAAGTTTTTAGGAAGAAAAATATTAGGAACAGATTCACTATGACAAATGACCAAAATAACCAAGCAAAAAATAAGCAGCAATCTGAAAAGCAGATTCATGATCTGATTACTAAAATTGATGCAGACCCGCAAAATACTGAAAATTACCTAAAACTTGCTACTTGTCTAATTGAACAGGGGAGTTTTGACCAAGCAACACAGCTTTTAGAACAAGCAAAACATCTTGTTAAAAATCCGCAGGATTTAGACTATGATTTGGCAGTTTGTCTATATCTACAAGGCGATTTTGCTAAAGCTTTAGAGTTACTAAACCAAATCCCAAATGATGACTTGGTCTTATACCAAAAGGCTCTGGTTTTTCTCAAATTGGGACAAAGACAGAAGGCTTTAGCCCATGCATTAACAATCAAAAATATCGATAATCGGGTTAAAGAATTGCTGGGAGATATTTGGCTAAGCTTAGGTGATTTAACTAGTGCAAAATCGAGTTATCAGCAAATAAACGAAAATCAAAGAAGTGCTAAGGTCAATTTCATGCTAGGCATAACAACTCTTAATGATAATCGCAAGGAAGCTGAAGAATATTTACACAAGGCTAAACAAGAGGATCCTAAATTTTACCAGCAGGCTCAAGAACAATATGATGCAATTTTAAAAATGATTAACGATTCGGAAAAGAAAAATGACTAAGTTTAACGGTAAATTAAATCGAATAGTTTTTGAAAACGATCAGGATCTTTTTAAAATTCTTGATGTAACTATCATTGGTAAACTAGAAGATTATGATCGAGAAGAAATTAAAGTTACTGGTAGTTTTGGCGATATTCAGGAAGGTGGAACTTACACTTTTGACGGCAAGCTAGTCGTACATAATAAATTTGGCTTGCAATTTCGCTGTGACAGCTATAAGCAATCAGTTCCGCAAGAAAAAGGAAGTTTAACACGCTATTTAAGTTCCAGTAAATTTCCGGGAATTGGGAAAAAGGCTGCGGATACTATCATCTCAGCTTTAGGAACAAATGCTTTAACCGTGTTAAAAGATAATCCGGCTAAAGTGGCCACATTGCCATTAACCAAAAAGCAAAAGGACAGTTTGATTTCGGGTGTTAATTCAATGGACTCATACTCAGAGATTGTTCTTAAATTAGCACAATTTGGCTTAAATAAAAAAGTGGCAGCTAGACTGTATCAAATTTATCACGGTGAAACTCTAGCTAAATTGGAGCAAGATCCGTATGCAGCGATTGCAGAAGTTACAGGCTATGCGTTTAAAAGTGCTGATAGAATGGGCAGTAAATTGGGAATTGCTGCCGATGATCCGCGACGTATTAATGGTGCAATTTTCCAAATTTTACTCGATGAACTAAGTAAAGAGGGAAATACCTTTGTAAAGTTGGCGTTACTTCTAACGCAAGCAAGTAAGTTATTACAAATTAAACAATTTGATCCCATTGCTACGTGCGTTAACAATCTCCAGCACCAGGGCAAAATTGTTGTATCTGGTGAAGATGCTGCATTGCAGTCTATTTTTGAGACTGAAAACGAAATTGCTCTCACGATGAAGAATCTGATTGAGCGGAAGAATACCACCAAACCATATAAGGAACGAGCAATTCAAACGGCCATAAAAAATGCTGAGAAGAAATTAAAAATTAGCTATGACGACACCCAAAAGCTGGCCATTAAAAATGCTTTAACTAATCCGATTTCGATTCTGACAGGTGGCCCGGGAACAGGTAAGACAACTATTATTAATGGTATTTTACTTTCATTGCGAGAGCTGGCTGAAATTCCTGCTTCGTCTTTATATAGTAGCGATCCGCCTTTTTTGCTAGCTGCTCCAACAGGTCGGGCTGCTAAAAGAATGGAAGAGATTACCGGTATTACGGCCAAGACCATTCACAGGATGTTGGGATTAGGAATTGGTGAAAACGACGCTACTGATTTAAACGAATTAAACGGCGAAATTTTAATTATCGATGAAATGTCTATGGTTGACATGTTTTTGTTTAAGCAACTGATTTCTAGCATCAATGATACAAAGCATATCGTTTTTGTTGGGGATAAGGACCAATTGCCATCAGTTGGTGCAGGCAATGTCTTTAGTGATTTAATTAAGGCTAATGCTTTTCCTACAACTGTTTTAAAGCAAATCCACCGTCAAGGAGACGACTCGAGTATTATTACGTTGGCTCATGATATTAATGAGGGTGAAGATCAGCAATCTTTGTTTACTAAAACTAAAAATTATTCTTTCATTTCTTGTCCGCCGCATGAAGTTGATCATGTAGTAAGCCAAATAGTTGAAAGAGCTATTGCCCATGGTTTTGCTAAAGATGACATTCAAGTCTTAGGTGCCATGTATCAAGGACCAGGTGGAGTAACCAATCTGAATAATGTTATACAGGAAATTATGAATCCGGCTAAACCTAACAGTAAAATCCTCGAAGTTCATGATGAAGCTTTTCGGATAGGGGATCGGGTTTTACAGTTACAAAATAATCCTGAAAAAGATATATATAATGGTCAAATTGGTAAAATTTTAGCGATTGATGAAAAAAATCCGCAAAAGTGTATGACTGCAGACTTTGATGGGCGGGAAATAAACTTTAGCAAAAAAGATTTATTTGATTTGACCAGAGCTTATGCAATAACAATTCATAAGGCCCAAGGTTCGGAATTTCCACTAGTAATTTTGAGTTTAACAATGCAAAATTATGTTATGTTGAAACGGAATCTGCTGTACACTGCGGTTACGCGTGCCGAAAAAAACTTGGTTTTAATTGGCGATCCTCGGGCGTATGTAATGGCGCTTAATACTTCTGGTAATGATCGGCAAACTGGTTTAAGTCAGAAATTGCAAGGGCAATTAGGCGTTGTTAGTCAGACAATCCCTGAGAAAAAGGTGGAAACACCAAAAGTAGACGAGCAGGTAGAAGAAAAGCCTAAAGATTATTTACTTACTTCTGAATTAATTTACGCTGGTAAAATCGACCCAATGATTGGAATGGCTGATATTAAGCCAGGAATGAAGCATTAACTCAGAATAGGAGAAACTTTTTAAATGAACCAAAATTATTTTGCTAATGAAAGTCAACAATTAAAAAAGGCAATCGGCTCGTGGGTCCAGGACCAGACGCAAATTTGTCAGATCGCAGATAATGCTTGGGAAATTGTTACGTTTGTTCAAGATGCAATGGGTGAGTCAATCTATTGTTTTGTAGAACAAAAAGATAATTATTTCCGGGTTGGCGATGATGGTCGAACTCTTTTTAAAATTGATCCCAGTGCCAGTGACCAAAACTTGCTAGATTCGGCAGAAGAACTAATTTTAGCTGATGGCTTTGAATATGATGCTAATACGGGTGAAATTTGGGCTCAAGCAGATGAAGAAAGCTTAGTTGCGGTCATAATGGAATTAGTCCAACTTGCCGCAGCGATTTCCTACCTAAGTTGATATTGTTACACTTCAATGTTATAATTCATTAATTCTTAAAAATTAATGAAAAGAGGACTTGCCAATGGCGCTAAAATTTGAGCAACTAACAAAAAAATATGGCAAAAAAATGGTTTTAAATCAAATTGATTTAACAATTAATGTTCAGCCAAAAGTTGTAGGCCTAATCGGCCCAAATGGTGTAGGCAAGTCTACACTTTTGCGTCTTATTGCAGGAGTTCTGGAGCCAACGGAAGGCCGAATAACCAATGATCAAGTAGCCCAAGATTATGCTAAATGGGCAAGTTCACACACGTCTTTTATTGCTTCTGGTGAAAGAGGATTAATTAACCGGCTGAATACTTGGGAAAATTGTCAATTTTTTGCCTCAATTAAAGGTGTTGATCCCAAAGTTGCCCAAAAGAGCATTGCCAAATTGGCTGCTGAATTGAATTTTTCTCCAAATATGAAGACAATTTTTCAAGAATTATCGACAGGTCAAAAGAAGAAGGCAGCAGTTCTAGTTGGTGCCGCCATGCAAACGGATTTTGTTCTTCTTGATGAACCATCAAATGGCTTAGATATTTCTGCGCAAAAGGATTTGGCAGACTTCATTTTGGCACTGAAAAATAATCAGCATAAACTAATTTTCGTTTCGTCGCATGATACTCAGATGTTATCGGGGGTCGTTGATCAATATCTCTTTATTAAAGATAAAGTGATTCCGCGTGTAGTTGATCATCATCTCGAAGAAGCTGATTTGTTGGCAATTTACCATAATATATACAGCTAAAGTCAAGGGGTGAATTAAATGAATAAGTTAAAACAGCTGGTAACTTTGTTTGTGGTTCAGCTTAAGCTGCAGCTAAAAATCAAACTGCGTTATCTCAGTGCAACAATCACCGAAATGATCATATATGCTGGTGCTCTGCTACTCATTTTATTCGGAGCAAACGGTAATAATATTGGTCAGCAATATGGGATCAAGGGCAACGTCTTGATAACTCTAATCGGCTATTTGTTCTGGAGCAATGGTGTTTCTGCCTTAAACTCATGTAGTAGTAGTGTCGAAAGCGATGAAATATCGGGAATATTTGAAACTGAGGCGCAATCAGCTCTTCCCTTATGGCTAATCTATTTAGTCCAAACAATTGTTGAAGAACTCTACACCTGGATTTATTTAATCATTATCAGTATTGTCACGAGCTTTTTTGGTCATTTTTCATTGCTTGACTTGTGTATTGCTTTTCTACTAATATTTGTTTTTACCTTGATTTCAAACTTAGGAATGTTTGGTATCGGGATGATTTTTGCCTCTGGTTCAATTCATTATAAGCGAATGGGACAGTGGGCAACAATATTGCAGGCCTTACTGGTAATGTTTTCCAATATCTATCAACCAATGATTACGCCTTATCAGCAGATCATTCCCTATGCCAGTGGTATCGAAATCGTACGGAGCTTATTTATAGGTAAAAGCGTTCCGCTTAATACCTACATAATTTTTGTAGTAGTTAATTTGTTTTGGCTAATTGTTGGCATTGTTATCTTCAATTATTGCTTTAAAAAGGAAAAAAAGAATGGTTCGTTTGATGCATTTTAGATTAATTTTTAGAGAGAAAGAAAGGGTATTATTTTAAAATTTAAACAGGTTAAATGGTTATCTGCTAATTATCGGAAAGTTAAAAAACTATATTTAAGTGCTTTCCCGCAAAATGAGCGATTCCCACTTTGGCAGTTGCAGTTATTGTCCTTAAAAAAAGCAGTTCAATTTGATGGTCTGTATGATCAGGATCAGTTCATTGGTCTCACTTATACTGCGGTTGATGAAAAGGCGGTTTATCTTTTCTATTTAGCAATTGAGCCGGCCAAAAGAGGACACGGGTATGGCAGTCAGGTACTGACTTTACTAAAAGAAAGATATCCCGCTAAGCAGATCTTCTTAGATATTGAGCCCGTTACATCTGAGGCCGACAATTATGAACAGCGACAAAAGCGCTTAGCTTTTTACCAGCACAATGGCTTTAATTTGACTAAGCATCGATTAATTGACGATGGTGGAATTTATGATATTTGTACTACTGGTAGCCATGTCAATCTTCAAGAATTAAACAAACTTACACGTAAAATGAATATTTTTGCTCAATCCAAAATCGTATAGTCTTTATCAAATTTAAAGCAAAAAAAGAATCATGAAGATAAATTCTTCATGATTCTTTTTGTTTTTACCGGTACAGTCTAAATTGATCAACAGCAAATTCAAGTTTAAAGGGCTGTCTTTTTATTTTCTCGCCATCAACTTGGACGAATTCTTTTTGATTAGTTATAACCGTAATTTTATCTGCTTCAATATAATGAAATTGCGGGTCATTAAGATGAGAACCATCTTTTAATAGATCTAGAAAAAGCTTAACTAATTTTTTTAAGCTATCCTTTTCAACAATGACCGTGTCAATTTTATGACTATCAATTTTAGCGCAAGGTAAAAGTGGAATGCCACCACCAAGATATGGGTGATTGGTGGTAGTTACTAAAAAGGCATCGTTATAATGCCATCTTTTACCGTTAGCCTCCAGATCAACGTGAAAGGTATCCTGCTTGTACAAGGCCGATAAAATATGAAGACCATAGATTAACTTGCCTTCATTTAGTTTATTCAAAAGTTTTTTTAGGTTAGAAATATTGCTAAGGTGGTTCACATATGCGTCAAAGCCAATCCCAAAACTATTCGCAAAATAATAAGTTTGCTCACTAAATTCAGGAAGTCTAAAGGAGCCGCAATCGGTTAGGGTGGGGGTAAAGACGTGCTGTTTTATATTGTCAAGAAGCTCTTGCGGATCACTCGGAAGATTAGCAGCACGGCCAAAGTCATTTCCGGTTCCGGCCGGTAAGTAGGCGAACGGGGTTAACGGATTCTGCGATCTTTTGATACCGTTTAATACTTCGTTTAGTGATCCATCACCGCCAATAATAATTAAAACTTCGTTATTCAAATGCTGCTTGTCAGCATATGTTTGTGCTAACCGAATGGCTTCACCGGCAAATGCACTCTTTTTAACATCAAAAGTTATTTTTTCCTTTATCAGCAATAAAACCATGCGATCTAATATCTTTTTTGCACGACCATTACCAGCAGTTTCATTGACGAGTAGGTGTATTTTTAAATTAGAATTCATTTTGTTTTTTACTTTAAATAAAAAAGCCCGTTTGGGGCTTCAATTATTTTTTCTCAACTATCATCGGCAAAATCATTGGCCTTCTTTTAGTTTTGGAATATAAGAAATCCGCTAAATTCTCAATAATTGCCTTGCGAACAACGCTATCTTTAGGCGTTTCTACCTTATCCATTTCGCTTTTGATAATGTGATAAATGTGTTTTTGCGCTTGATTGATTAATTCTGTTGACTCCCGCATATAGACAAAACCACGACTTAAAACATCGGGGCCAGCCAATACTCGTTTATGCTTGTAGTCAACTGTTGCAACTACCACGACTAAGCCGTCTTCTGATAACACTTGGCGATCATGCACAACCACATTGCCCACATCTGCAGTTCCGGACGTATCAACATAAACATCGCCTGCAGGAACATGACCTGCAATTCTTGAACCTTCTGGGCTAAAGCAGAGGACTTCACCATTTTCTAAGACAAAGGTGTGATCTTCCGGTACTCCAGCAGCTTGTGCCAATTCCGTATGTACAACTTGCATTCTATATTCACCGTGCACAGGAATCATATATTTTGGCTTAGTCAATCTGACCATCATCTTCAGCTCTTCCTGACCACCATGTCCAGATGTGTGAACGTTATTGATGCGGCCATGAATAACGTTTGCGCCACCTTCCATTAGTTTATTAATGAGGTGGTTAACACTTAAAGTGTTACCTGGTATTGGATTGGAAGAAAAGATTACGGTATCGCCCGGCTGCAAACTAATTTGCCGGTGCGTACCATTGGCTATGCGAGAAAGAGCGGCTAATGGTTCTCCCTGAGACCCAGTACAAAGAATCATTGCTTGTTCAGCTGGAGTATGGTTAATTTCATTAGCGTCAACGATTAAACCTTCAGGTACATTTAAATAGCCGAGGTCAATTCCGTTTTGGACGCCATTTTCCATACTTCTACCAAAAATCGCAACCTTTCTTCCGGTATCAATTGCCGCTTCGATTGCTGTTGATACCCGGTAGAGGTTGGAGGCAAAGGTGGCAAAAATAATTCTGCCATGAATGCCTGTGATTATATCATGCAGTGAGTGGGCAACGAATCTTTCCGATTTAGTAAATTGCGAAACTTCGGCATTAGTCGAATCCGAAAGAAGGGCCAGCACGCCCTCGTTACCAAGTTTAGCCATTCTCTGAAAATCTGGTGCAGGTTGGTTCATTACTGGAGTTAGGTCAAATTTAAAATCACCAGTAAAAACAACCGCACCCAGTGGTGTGTGAACCGCGATTCCGAGTGTATCAGGAATTGAGTGAGTAGTTCTAAAGAAGGTAACAGTTAATTTCTTAAATTTCAGAACCGTATCTTCATGTTCTTCATGAAGTTCAGTTGTCCGCAAAATACCATGTTCTTCAAGCTTTCCCTTAATTAATGCAAGTGCAAAAGGTGTAGCATATACGGGAATTTCAGGTATTTTTTCTAAAAGAAATGGAATCCCGCCAATGTGGTCTTCGTGTCCGTGGCTAACTACCAAGGCTTTGATTTTTTTCCGATTCTTAATTAAATAAGAATAATCGGAAATAACATAATTAATACCAAGAAGGTCATCCTCGGGGAATTTAATTCCACAATCCATGATGATAATTTCATCTTGGTATTGAACACAATACATATTTTTGCCGATTTCGTGCAACCCCCCGATTGCAACGACAGCGACTTCATTATTTTTAATACGCACTTAAATTACTTCTTACTCTCGAAAGACGTCAATTTAAAATCAGCGTGCTCTTTTTCATATTCGAGTGAATTTCCAGCTAATTCTTGGATGAGTTCAATGTTGTAGGGGGTATTTTCCTCAACCAAAGTTCTAGCTGTGACTAAATTTTCAGCCTCTAAGTAAAGAGTCTGAGTAGTTTCACGACGAGGGTTAACTACCTTATCTTTTTGATACAAAACTTTGTAGATCATATTTGTATTCTCCTTATTCAGTTAATAAAACGTTCTTGTTTGGGTAACTTAAAGTACCCAATAGCTAGTAAAATTTTACCATAATTGTTATTTCAAGTATAGAATCGAGTTCTAATAGTTTAATAAAAAAACCGTCAAACACCAGCTGACGGTTTAATTTCGGGTATACTCAATTAATAAATAACAACAGTATCATCATCTAATTGGAACGGATTTTGTTTGTTAATCCGGTCATAAAAGAGGTGACCACGTAAGTGCTCAATTTCGTGTGAAGCAACAATGGCAGGGTAGTCTTTAAGCCGAATTGTTTTTTCTTCACCATCGACTGTATAATAATGAATTTTTAATTTATCTGGTCGTGGTACATAACCATCAATCACTTTATCAACACTTAAACAGCCTTCGCCTTCGCTGAGACATGCTTGACGAACGGATTCAGATAAAATTTCTGGGTTAACAATTGTTTCTTTAAAAATAATTTCGTTTTTATCGTTGGGTACGAGTAAGGATGCCATTTGGACGCTTTCGCCAACCTGCGGTGCTGCAAGTCCCACACCGGCACGCAATTGGTGCTTCTTAGCGATTTCTGGATCTTGTGAGTTAATTAAGTATTCCATCATTTCATCAGCAAGATGGCGATAATGGTCGCTTAAAGGAAAAGTTAGCGGTTTTGCTACTTGTCGTAACACAGGATTACCGTCGCGGGTAATATCTTTCATTAAAATCAATTACATTCACTCTTTCATAAAAAGTTATATCTATATTTTTACCATAAGTTAGGCTAATTTGTCTGCTTTTTATTCTATACTAAATTTTTAATTTGAAAAAGAGGGATAAACGTTGACCAGTATATAGTTAGGTGTTAAAATCAATGAGCGTAAATATACAGATATGAAACACTTCGATTAGCATGTTTTTGACGTGCCGCCGAAACTGTGACATTGTCACAGTTTTTTTATTGAGGAGTGGAGGAGGAATACTTTTGTCAGAAAAAAGAAGAGACGATATTAGGAATATAGCTATCATAGCTCACGTTGACCATGGTAAGACAACCTTGGTTAACCAATTATTGAAACAATCCGACACTCTGCCCGAACATATGGCTCTGGAAGATCGTGCAATGGATTCTAATGATATTGAACGTGAACGTGGTATTACTATTTTATCTAAGAATACTGCGGTTAAATATGGTGATACTACCATCAATATTTTGGATACGCCTGGACACGCCGACTTCGGTGGTGAAGTTGAACGTATCATGCACATGGTTGATGGGGCTTTGCTATTGGTGGACGCCTATGAAGGTACAATGCCACAGACTCGTTTCGTGTTGAAGAAGGCGTTAGAAGCTGGTGTTAAACCAATCGTTGTGATTAACAAGATTGATCGTCCTGGTGCTCGTCCTAAAGAAGTTCTTGATGAAGTTCTGGAATTATTCATTGAATTAGGAGCAAATGATGAACAACTTGACTTCCCAGTTGTTTATGCTTCAGCATTGAATGGTACTTCCTCATATGATCCGGATCCAGCAACTCAAAAAGAAACAATGGACCCAATTTTCGACACAATCATTAAAGCTATTCCAGCTCCACTTGATAATGCTGATGAGCCACTTCAATTCCAAATTACAATGCTTGACTGGGATGATTATGTTGGCCGTATCGGTGTTGGTCGTATTTACCGTGGTAGTGTAAAAGTTGGCGACAACATTACAGTTATGAAACGTGATGGTTCACAACAAAACTTCCGGGTTACTAAATTATTTGGTTTCTTTGGTTTGAAGAGAAATGAGATCACAGAAGCTAAGGCTGGTGACATCATTGCAATCAGTGGTATCAACGATATCTTTGTCGGTGAAACTATTGCTTCTGCTGAAGATCCTGAAGCATTGCCATTTCTTAAGATTGACCCACCAACTTTGCAAATGGACTTTGTTGCTAGTGACTCACCATTTGCCGGTCGTGAAGGAGACAAGGTTACCCCAAAGAAATTGGAAGACCGTTTAATTAAGCAAACGCGGACAGATGTTTCTTTGAAGGTAGAACCAACTGACCAAATTAATGCGTGGACAGTATCTGGTCGTGGTGAATTACACTTATCAATTTTAGTTGAAGAACTTCGGCGTGAAGGTTTTGAATTGCAGCTTTCGCGTCCAAAAGTAATTTACCGGGAAATTGATGGTCAAATGTGCGAGCCTTACGAAGCTGTGCAAGTTGATACGCCAGATGAATATGTGGGTTCGGTTATCGATACGCTTTCTCAACGTAAAGGTGAAATGAAGAACATGGAATCAACTGGTAATAACCAGACTCGCCTTGACTTCTTAGTTCCTTCACGTGGATTAATTGGTTATAACAATGAATTTATGTCTCAAACTGGTGGTTATGGTATTTTGAACCATAGTTTTGACTGCTATAAACCAGTTGTTAAGAACTGGGAACCTGGTCGTCAAAATGGCGCATTGGTTTCAATTAGTCAGGGTAAATCAACTACGTATTCATTACAAACTGTTGAACAACGTGGAGAACTATTTATCGGTGCCGGTGTTGAAGTTTATGAAGGAATGATTGTCGGTCAATCATCTCGTGACCGTGATATTGCAGTCAATGTTATTAAGGGTAAAAACTTAACTAACACACGTGCTGCTGGTAAGGATCACGCTGCCGCAATCAGAACGCCAAAAACTTTAACTTTGGAAGAAGCTATTGAGTTCTTAAATGATGACGAATATTGTGAGGTAACACCTGAATCAATTCGGTTACGTAAGAAGATCTTAAACACTTCTGAACGGCAAAAAGCTGATAAGAAACGTAACAAAAAGTAAATAATATCCACAAGAACGGCACTCACTGATGAAGTGGTGCCATTTTTGTTTTATAATAAGGGATAATAATTTACAAAAAAGGAGGGCTACTTTTGCGACAGAAATTTCAACATCTGGACTATAAAATTTTAGTTCCTTATCTGTTACTGGTTGTATTTGGCATTATCATGGTCTATTCAGCTAGTTCTGATATTTTGCTCGTAAATGGTTTTAAGCCGGCAACATATGGAATCAAACAAGCAATATATGCTGTGTTTGCTGTCTTCCTTTTTGCGGCAGTAACTTTCTTATTAAGGCTCGAAATCTTCAAAAATACTAAGTTTGTGGCTTGGTTTTTAGGTATCAGTATGATGCTATTGCTATATTTGATTATCCTGAAGATTTTTAAAGGTTCTGACGCAGCAGTTAACGGAGCGGTAGGTTGGATTGATCTGAAAGTCATCAAAATACAGCCGCTCGAAATTGCTAAGTTAGCACTGGTGCTTTATTTAGCTTATTATCTTGATCGTCATGACGGTTCTTTTAATCAAGGATATATTATTCAAAATCTGTCTAGACCAGCAATTTTAGCCGGCGTAATGATGTTTTTGGTTGTTCTTGAGCCCGATTT
The DNA here is from genome assembly GCF_019469265.1 of Lactobacillus panisapium. Taxonomy (NCBI): domain Bacteria; kingdom Bacillati; phylum Bacillota; class Bacilli; order Lactobacillales; family Lactobacillaceae; genus Lactobacillus; species Lactobacillus panisapium. The sequence goes on from NZ_CP048268.1 coordinate 985,914, forward strand.
AGGGGGAACAGCGATTTTGGCAATGATCGTAATAGTGATGTTTTCTGTCTCTGGAGTTCCAGCAAAGAAAGCAGTCCTTTGCTTGTTAGCAATTGCTATTGGTGTTTTTTTTCTTGTTTTTTTAATCATTAAATGGAACCCCAAGTTTTTACAAGATAGTTACCAATATCGGCGACTCATGTCATTTATGCATCCCTTTGAGCTTGAGCAAAAAGGCGGTGCCCAATTGGTCAACTCCTATTATGCTATCCATAATGGTGGGCTGTTTGGTGTCGGCTTAGGAAATAGCATGCAAAAGCGGGGCTATTTACCTGAACCATATACTGATTTTATTTTAGCTGTGGCGGCTGAAGAAATTGGAGTAATTGGGGCTTTAGCCGTTTTAGCGCTGTTGTTTTACTTGATGTGGAGCATTATGGATGTTGGTATTCATGCCGAATCACAGTTTGATGCGTTAGTTTGTTTTGGTGTTACAACCATTATTTTTACAGAAACTTTATTTAATGTTGGGGCTGTTCTAGGTTTACTACCGATTACTGGTGTTACTCTGCCATTTATTTCCTATGGTGGATCTTCCTTAATCGTGCTTTCGACTTCAATCGGACTAGTCTTGAATATCGCTGCAAATGAACGAATTAGAAAAGAGGAAGAGGCTATTAATGAGCATTAACCATGATTTAGTAGCTAGTAATGTAACTAAGAGGCAAGGCTTAATCGTTTACCTGAATTCTGTCAGCAATCAATATAAATTGAGACGCTTTGGCGATATCGTTTATTTTTCGAAAAAAATGAACTATTGCGTCTTATACGTTGATCAAAAAGATGCTGATAAAACTATTGCTGTTTTGAACTCACTCGATTTTGTTAATGGTGTTGACCGATCCAACGGTGAAAATATTGATTTATCAAGTACACATATTGAACAGCAGATTAAAGATTTAGCCAGTGAAGCAGAAGAACAGTTGCTTGAAGAACAAGAAAAAAATACGGAACAGTTATCATGAGAATTATTGCAGGTAAATATGCTAAGCGGAATTTATTGACGCTTAAAAGCCAGAAAACTAGGCCAACAAGTGATAAAGTCAAAGAATCGCTTTTTAATAGCTTAGGGCAATTTTTTGCGGGGGGCCAGGTTCTTGATTTATACGGAGGCAGCGGTGCACTAGCAATCGAGGCGGTTTCACGAGGATTAGAGCATGCCACAATTGTTGATATCAATTACCAAGCCGTTGAAATCATCCGTAAGAATGTCGCATTAACTAAAGAAGAGGATCGGTTTACTGTATATAAAATGTCTAGTAATGCTGCTTTAAAAAAATTGGCAAGTGAAAAGCAAAAATTTGATTTAGTCTTCTTAGATCCCCCTTATGCTAAGCAAAAAATTGCAGCTGATATGAAGAAAATGCTTGAAAAAGATTTGTTAACTAATGCGGCAATTGTGGTTGCAGAAACAGATGATGAAACCAGTATTGGTGAAGTTGAAGGTTTTTCTTTAACGAAAAAGCATCATTTGGGTAAGACAATTGTTCGTTTTTATCGAAAGGAAGATAAATGAGTTTCGCACTTTTTCCGGGTAGCTTTGATCCCATTACTAATGGTCATGTCGATGTGATTAACAAAGCCGTTAAAATTTTTGATAAGGTTTACGTTGTGGTAATGACTAATACTTCAAAAAAATATCTTTTTGATGTTGATAAACGGGTTAGTCTTGTGCAAGATGCCACCGAAGGTCAAGCAAAAGTCGAGGTTTTAAAACGACCTGATAAATTAACTGTTAATGTTGCGCAAGAGTTAGGTGCGTCAGTAATTATCCGGGGCGTACGTAATAGTGAAGATTTTTTGTATGAACAGGAAATCGCAGCCATGAATCACGATTTAAATCCTAAAATCGAAACGGTTTTATTTTTTACGGAACCTAATAATAGTTATGTCGCTTCAAGTGTTATCAAGGAGGTTGCACAGTTTGGTGGAAATATTAGCAGCTTTTTACCAGCAAGCTCGGCAGCGGCTTTAAAAGAGAAGTTGAGGAAGGGCTAATGAGCGATCATCCAAAACCACAAGGTAAAAAGACTAACAAAAAACGTAACTGGCTACTCGCCATTTTGGCAGTTTTATTAGTTGCCATCGGGTTAAGCTGGCCAACTGATTACTATATTGAAATGCCAGGAGAAGCTGTTCCCATTAACCTATTTATGAAGAGTAAAAACAAGAAGCCCAATAATTTTTACTTAGTAACGGTTAGTGAAACTACGCGTCCCGCCTCGGTTTTGCGGTACCTATTAAGTTATACGCAAAAGTTTTATACGCGGGTTCCCAAGGAACAATTACTCGGCGATGCCACTAGCAGCCAATACCAAGAATTACAAAATTGGTATATGGAAACAAGTCAGCAAAATGCGATTTACTATGCAGCCAAAAAGGCTGGATTAAAGCCTAAATTGAATTATGAGGGCGTTTATGTCATGCAGGTTCAAAAAAATTCCAGCTTTAAGAGCAAGCTGCAGATTGGAGATACCGTCCTCGGAGCTAATGGCAAAAGATTTCACTCTACTGAGGAAATGATCGCTTATTTTCAAAAAATGCAAATCGGTTCGAATGTCGTTATTAATGTCCTACGCAACGGTCGCGAACGTAAATTTACTGGTAAGATCGTGAAAGTTGCTGGGACGAATAAGCCAGGAATCGGAATCCAATTAATTGAACACGTTAAAATCACGACTAAGCCCAAACTAAGTATTAATGCTGGAGCAATTGGCGGCCCTTCAGCGGGATTAATGTTTACCCTAGCTAGCTATGAAACTTTTACCCAGCAAAACCTGGCAAAAGGTCATAAAATAGCCGGTACGGGAACAATTTCTGTTAAAGGCCAAGTTGGTGCGATTGGCGGCGTAGACAAAAAAGTTGTGGCCGCAGATAAGGCTGGCGCAGAGGTCTTTTTCGCACCAACTGATACCACGGTTTTAAAAAAGAGTGAAAGTAACTACGCGGTTGCTTGTAAAACTGCTAAAGAAATTAAAACTAAGATGAAAATTGTTCCTGTTGGAACCTTTGAAGATGCTTTAAATTATTTAAATAAACATTACCGCTAAAAAGTTCAGAAAAAATTTCTGGGCTTTTTTTCGTACTTATTATTAGAGGTGATAAGTATGAATTGGAAAAAAATCAAAGATTTCCTTCTGGAAAACAAAAAATATGTCTTGATTGCTGGAGTTGCTATTATCGCTTTCTTTTTATATTTACACCAAAGCCAAGGTGAGCAAGAAAGTGCCAACAATATTGTCAAAAGTGAACCCAAAGTGGTTAATTCAACGTCTTCTGTCAAGCAAGATTTAGATGATAAAAAGCAAAAGGAATCAACTTCAGTTAATCAAAAAACAAGTGAGGTAACTTGTGATATTGGGGGAGCAGTTAAAAATGAAGGAGTTTATACTTTAAAAAATGGTGCTCGCTTGAATGAATTGATTATGGCAGCAGGTGGTTTAAGTAGGAATGCTCAATTAAAAAATGTTAACCGGGCATTAATTCTAAAAGATCAAGACAAGATCCACATTCCATATCGCGGAGAAAAAGTGAGAGGCAATCAGATTGTTTTATCAGTTAATGAAAGTTCTAATTCTTCCGCCAATAATGCAAGCAGCGAAGAGACACCAGATGCGAAAGAACAAGAAAAAAGCAGCAAGGTCAATATTAATACAGCCAATGCTCAAGAATTACAAAAGCTAAACGGGATTGGCGAGAAAAAGGCAGAATTAATTGTGGCTTACCGCCAGAAAAACGGCCAGTTTGCTAGTATCGAAGACATAAAGCAGATTTCTGGAATTGGAGACAAGACATTTGCGGCGCTTAAAGATCAACTCGAAGTTTGATGTCCTTGAGCCTGGTCTCTTCTTAGTTGCCGCCTTATTACTAGTTGATTGCAGTTTTTTGCTTTACCAATGTACGACTATCATAGCTAAAGTAGTTACTGTTTTATTAGCTATCTATTTATGCGGATTGGCCATAGCGAAATATCGCAAACTTGTATTTGTCCTTTTATTGCTTTTAACCAGTTTCTTGCTTGCAAACTGGTTTACTGCTCGTCCCAGCTCTTTATCTCTTACTAAAAATTCGGTGATTAAACTTTACCCTGATGAAACTAAACTCAGCGAGGACTGGCTTTCAGGCCAAGGAACATTAAATGGTAAAAAAGTCTTAGTGACGGCAAAATTAAGTCAAAAACAAATTTGGCAAGCAAAACAAGGAAAAACAATCTGGCTAAGTGACTTGCAAGGTGAAATAAATTCAATTGAGCCGGCAACAAATTATGGTCAATTCGATGCGCAAAAATTCTATGCCACTAAGAAAATTTGGCAAAAAGTTAATTTAAAAGCATGCAGAATATCCTTTAAAAGAACTGGTTTAATTGATTACTTGCATCACTTGCGCTACCAATTACAAAGGTATTTTCAAAGAATGCCGCAAATTTTAGGATTTTTTAGCAGTGAACTAATTTTAGGAGAAAATCCTAATTCAGCTAATCAAATTATCTTAAATAATTATCGAGATCTGGGAATTATTCATATTCTAAGTATTTCTGGACTTCATGTTGGCATTTACACCATAGTAATTACAGCAATTTGTTCCTTTCTTAAGATGACCGAAAAGGAAAGTTTTGTTAGTTGTTTGCTAGTATTAGTTATTGGGATTTTTCTAAGCAAAGGCCAGGCCGGCTTTATTCGAGCTAGTTTAACTTTTGTTTTAAAGCAAATCTTCAAATTTAAGAAAATTCCAATCGCACAATATGACATCTTGGGGCTCGCCTGCATAATTCACTTACTATTTGATCCGCGATTAATGAGTGGAGTAGGTGCTTTATTGAGTTATGTATTGGCACTAGGATTAGAACTGACCAATAAAATGTCCAGTATTAAACGGTCAATAGCTTTAAATGCTTTGCTATTGCCATTATTACTGTTTTACTTTTTTCAGTTTAATTTTTTAACCGTTATTTTTAACATTTTCGCGGTACCATATTTTAACTGGATTGTAATGCCGTTAACTTTTTTAAACTTATTCATTTTTGCCAAACTACCAACAATATCTGGTTTTTTTGAATTCATCTTAGAAACCGGTGAAAGGATGATTGGTCAGATTTCGACTACACAATTGGGCTTATTGTCGTTTGGTAAGATTAATTGGTGGCAATGTGGGGGATTGCTTTTAGTGACGGGTGGAATAATAGTTTGTCTGAATGACGGTGTTTTACTTAAGAAAATTAAATTTATTGGCGGACTTGGTCTCTTGTATGGGTTACTTTTTTGTACGATTCACTTTCCTTTAACGGGACAAGTAAGTTTCATTGATGTTGGGCAGGGAGACAGTATCTTAATCACTACGCCTTTTCCGCGAAAGGTCTACCTTATCGACGTCGGTGGCAAACTTAATTTTGGCAAACGAAAATTTACCCCGCAGGTCAATAAAATTACACTTCCATTATTAAAAGCATTAGGAATAAATCAAATTGATGGCATTTTTGTTACTCACCAAGATGCAGATCATGTTGGTGATTTGGGTCCGCTATTAAGTCAAATTAAAGTAAAAAAGCTGTATATGGCTGCCGGACTCATTAAAAACCCATCATTTGCCAAAAGAATTGCGGGGCATCTTACTACTGACCAATTAGTGGAGCTTATTGCCGGTGATCAAGTAATTGAGCCTCAGATTAGTTTTAATGTTGTTTATCCTTTTAAGCCCGGTCCAGGGAAAAACGAGGATTCTTTGTCGTTAACTTTTAAATTAAAAAATAAAAGATGGCTTTTCACGGGAGATCTAGGTCAAGAAGGCGAAAAAGAGATTATGGCCAATTTTCATCTAAGAGCTAATTATTTTAAACTAGGCCATCATGGCAGTAAAACCGCTTCGAATCCCATTTTCTTAAAGCAATTGCAACCGGAAATGGTCTTTATTTCTGCCGGAAGAAATAATCATTTCGGGCATCCTCATCCAGAAACAATTGCAACATTAAGAATGCAGCATATTCCTTATGCGTCTACACAAGACTGTGGAATGATTACTTGGACTTATAGCAGGTTTGCAAGTTCGAAGTTCTCTAGTTTTTTACCAGTAAAAGCAAAATAAAAAAGCCTAATGCAGAAAGCAATAGGCTTTAATAGCTAGAAGGTAGGTCGGATAAAGTGAGGTATCTGGGAAACTAAAGTTAGTTCTTGGAATGTGATATGATTATTACTGTTTATAAAACTAATAGCTTTAAGGTGAAGAAACAAATGACACTACTTTCCTTATTTAAAAATACCGCCAGCAATAATCCGCAGACGATACTGGTTGGTGAAGATAGCTTTTTAAATGACTATCTTTCCCGTTCGTTGATGCATGAAGAGCGCTTTTCTTCCTATGAAAAAGTGATAATAGATTGTGAAACTGATGGTTTGGATAATCTAATTGCCGATATCACGGAATCTAGTTTATTTAGTCAAAAAAAGATGATAATCGTGAAGAATCCTTTTTTCCTGACTGCCAAGGTTCCCAAAAAGTACCAAAAGCAAGTAAATCAATTGCAACAGATTTTTACTAATATGGATCAATTGGATGATGTTCTGGTATTAGTAGCCTCGTATGAGAAATTAGACCGCCGAAAAAAATTAACGAAAACAGTTTTAAAACAGTTTAATGTCATAGAGACAAAAGTTAAGACCTATGAAATTAGTAAAATAACCAAATCATTAATTACGGCCGAAGGTTATCAAATTTCAAAGTCTGCTTTACAGTTGTTGCTTGAACGAAGCGACCAAATTTTAGATACGATTTTAAGCAACTTTAATAAATTGAAAGTTGCTGCGGTCGATCAAAAAATTACTGAAACACTAATTAAGCAGAATGTTGATCTATCTTTTGCCCAGAATGTTTTTGCAATACTTGAAACGGCGTTAAAACATCATTATCGTGAAGCGTTAGATCGGCTAGATAATCAGTTGCGCGAAGGTAGCAGTCCCGTTCAATTATTAGCCGTTTTTGAAAATCAATTAGAATTGATTTTAGTAGCTAAGATTTTGAAAAGTCGGGGTAGGAGTGAGCCAGAAATAGTTCGAGAGCTTGCTGTTCATCCATACCGGATTAAATTGGCGTTAAACAATAATTTGGAAATCACGCAACTGGCTAGTTTACTAAATGAGGCAATAAGGTTAGATTATAATTATAAAAATGGCCAATATCGTGAAGATAATTTTTTAAAGCTATTTATTTTAAGCGTCTAAAAAAGGCAGGGATGATTATCCCTGCCTTTTTAAAATTGATAGTTTAGTCAAATTTATTTAGCTAACTTAGCTAAGCGACTCTTGTCACGGCTAGCCTTGTTTTTATGAATAAGACCTTTTGAAGCAGCCTTGTCCAAAGCACGAGCAGCAGCAACATGTAATTCGGAGGCGTTTTCAGCACCAGCGGCTTGAGCAGTCTTGAACTTCTTAACAGCAGTTCTTAATTCTGACATTTGAGCAGCATTGCGCTTTCTAGCAGCGTCTTGAGTTTTAACACGCTTAATAGCTGATTTGATTTGTGGCATAAAATTCACCTCCATTGACCGTAATTTTACTTAATAGATTATACTGAAGAATAAATGCAGATGCAAGACAAATTATGCTTGCTTTTTAAAAAAATAATCTGTATTATACTATTGTTGTGAACCGTTAACGCTGTTTGCTCGCTCACACCTGACGGTTAACGTTGTTAACGGCAATTTATTTTATTGAAAGGTGAAAATTATGGCAATTTCTAAAGCAGAAAAAGATGAAATTATTAAGCAATTTGCTACTCACGAAGGTGACACTGGTTCAACCGAAGTACAAGTTGCTATCCTAACTAAAGATATTAACAATTTAACTGAACACATGAGACAACACTCTCATGACCACCACTCATACGTTGGTTTGCTCAAGAAGATTGGTCACCGTCGTAATTTACTTCGTTATTTACAAGACAACGATATTAATCGTTACCGTGAATTAATCAAGAAGTTAGGTTTGCGTCGTTAATCGCAAAAATAATTATTAAGAAGTCAGTTCTATAAAAGAACTGGCTTTTTATTTTTGTCATAAATGCATTTTATGCTAGAATAAAAAAAGATACTTTTTACGTTGTGATCACGCTGATCCATAAATTAACAACTGAATAGCAAAAAAAGAGAAGGAAATAAAATGACTGATCAAGTTAAGATAATGATTTTGAGCGGTGTTCGTGAGCAAGGAAAAGACATGTTCGCCGTTCAAGTTAATGACGAAATTTTTGTTCTTGATGCCGGCCTAAAATACCCTGATAGTTCATTATTTGGAATAGATTTGGTAATTCCAGATCTTGATTTTTTTGAACAATATGGTGATCAGGTTGTCGGCATTTTTTTAACCCATGGACACGCAGATTCAATTGGTGCGTTGCCATATATTTTACGCAAATATGATATACCTGTTTTTGGTTCGCAATTAACAATCGAGCTCGCAAAGATTACGGTTAAGCGGGAAAATAAACGGCTGAAAAATAGTCTGTTTCATGTTATTGATGCTGAAACTGAAATCGAGTTTAAAAATGCTAATATTTCATTTTTCCATACAACTCATTCAATTCCAGATTCACTCGGTATTGATGTTCATACGCCAGCTGGCGAGGTTGTATATACCGGCGACTTTAAATTTGATCCATCTGCGACACCGAAATATCGAACAGATTTGGATCGTTTAGCTGAGATTTCACAAAAGAAGGTTTTGGCACTACTCAGTGATTCTTCTAACGCAGAAGCATCATTTCCTAATGTTTCCGAGCAAGAAATTGGCGATTATGTCACTAATGTTTTTCGTAATGCTAAGGGACGCGTCATTGTTGCTGCTAAGGCATCTAATTTAATCAGAATACAAGAAGTTTTAAATGGCGCCCATAAAACTGGTAGACATGTTCTTTTAACAGGACGTGATGTTGCCAAAATAGTTAGAACTGCCATGGACTTAGGGTATCTAAAAGTACCGAAGAATCTCTTAATTCGGGTAAAAGATTTAAAGACTACGCCGGATGATAAAGTTGTCATTCTTGAAACTGGTCAAATGGGTGAACCGCTAAACTCATTACAGAAGATGGCTAAAAAGCGGCATAGCATGATTACGATTCATGAAGGCGACTTAGTCTTTATTGCTACGACGCCTTCACATTCTGTCGAAACAGTTGTAGCTCAAACTAGTGATTTGGTTTATCGCGCTGGCGGAACAGTCATTGAACTTGGAAGAGCTAAGCATACCAGTGGACATGCAACTGGACGCGACTTGCAAATGCTAATTGATATTTTGAAGCCGCAATTCTTGATCCCAGTTATAGGTGAATACCGCTTAATGGAAGTTCATAAAAACTTGGCAATTAGAGCTGGAATTGCCAAAGAAAATATTTTGATTACTAAAAATGGCGATTGTTTAGACTATGACTTTAAGCAGCACAAATTCCATCTAACAAACCCAGTGCCGGGAGAAGACATCATGATTGATGGCTCGGGAATTGGTGATGTTGGCAATATTGTTTTGCGTGACCGTGAAGTGTTATCTGATGATGGCATCTTTATTGCCGTAGTTACAATTGATCGGCGTAAAAAGAAAATTATTGCGCAGCCACAAGTCACTAGCAGGGGATTTGTTTACATTAAAGCAAATCATAAGCTAATGCATGACAGTATTGAACTGATTAAGACCACTATCAAAAATAATTTTGAACACAAAAAGTTTGACTGGACGGAAATTAAGCAAGATGTTAGGAACGATCTTGAAAAGTTCTTATACAAAAAGACTAATCGTCGTCCGGTAGTTTTACCAGTTGTTATGGAGGTTAACCAAAATCGCCATCGAGCTATGCAAAAACGTGGCAATAAAAATGAGAATGGTAAAACCAAGGAGCATCATCCCGTTGATGTCAATAAAACTGGTCAAAGAATAGTTAAGAAAGATTAACGATGACGACGTTAAGCCAAAAAAATTTGCTAAAGTTAGCGAAAAAGAATGAAGCTGAAGGTAACTTTTCATTAGCTATTCAAAATTGTGAAGAAGCTTTACGAGCTGGCGATAGTCAAGAAGTAATTCTGCAGCTGTGTGACTTATACTTGAAGGACAAACAAGAATATTCTGCTTACACGCTCATTAAAGAAGAAAAGGATTTATTTTCAAATCAGGCGATCTTTGATGAGTACAGCAAAATTTTGCGAGCCAATCATTTTCTAATTGAAGCTCTCCAAGTCCAAAAATTAAGTCAGGGCGAGTGGATTATTGAAGTAGAGCCCATTTCTGAAACTGAGCAGCAACAAGTAATGCAGCAATTCAGACAAAAGAACCAGCCAACTAAATTTGATTATGAACAATTATTTAAGCTGAATCTTGAGCATTTTACGACTTTCGCGCAAAGCTTATTGCTTGATCCGAGTTTAAACTTCGCCGTTCGTTTGGTTTTGTGCGAAGATTTAGCCCGGCTGCAGCTTAAAACGGAATTTACGGTTTTAGTGCTAGGTCAACAAGAAAAATTTGTTCCTGCTAAAATCAATTTATTGGAAAAAGATCCGATATACCGTGAAGTTGTTTCGGGGATTGGCTCACGGTATTATCATCGTCCTAGCCAATTGCCAGCCGTTTTAGGCGAGGTCAATCTAATTTTAGGTAGCTTATATCCGGTATTGCCGAAATATATTACAGAGCCTGACAGTTTCGCTAGTGACTTAGCTTCTTATATTGATCATCATGATGGGCGCGCAAACCAAGACCTGTTCGTGCGAATCGATAATAGTTTGCCAAAATAATTTAGATAAAAAGTCTTTACTTTTTTTTCGTATTTAGTATAATATCAAAGGACGTTTTCATTAGGCATGGCTCTATGCATTAAAATACTAGGCATTTGCCAATGAAAGTAGTACAATATTCAACAGAGAACTATCCGTTACTTACTCAACGGACTTCTTGCAAATTTACAGGAGGGTCATTTTAATGGCAGAAAAAGAACATTACGTTAGAACAAAGCCACACGTAAACATTGGTACCATCGGTCACGTTGACCATGGTAAGACCACTTTAACAGCGGCTATTACTAAAGTTTTATCAGAAAAGGGCTTGGCAAAGGCTGAAGATTATTCAGAAATCGATGCAGCTCCAGAAGAAAAAGAACGTGGTATTACTATCAATACCGCTCACGTAGAGTACGAAACTGAAAAACGTCACTACGCTCACATGGATGCTCCAGGTCACGCTGACTACATCAAGAACATGATTACTGGTGCCGCACAAATGGATGGTGCTATCTTAGTTGTTGCTGCAACTGATGGTCCTATGCCTCAAACTCGTGAACACATTTTACTTGCTCGTCAAGTTGGTGTTAACTACATCGTTGTCTTCTTAAACAAGACTGACTTAGTTGACGATCCAGAATTGATCGACTTAGTTGAAATGGAAGTTCGTGACTTGTTGACTGAATACGATTACCCAGGTGATGATATTCCTGTAATCCGTGGTTCAGCATTGAAAGCTTTACAAGGCGACAAGGAACAACAAGAAGTTATCATGAAGTTAATGGACACAGTTGATGAATACATTCCAACTCCAGAACGTCAAACTGATAAGCCATTCTTAATGCCAGTTGAAGATGTCTTCACTATTACTGGTCGTGGTACTGTTGCTTCAGGTCGTATCGACCGTGGTACTGTTAAAGTCGGCGACGAAGTTGAAATCGTTGGTTTAGTTGACAAAGTTCTTAAGTCAGTTGTTACTGGTTTGGAAATGTTCCACAAGACTTTGGATTCTGGTGAAGCCGGCGATAACGTTGGTGTATTGCTTCGTGGTATCGACCGTGATCAAGTTGTTCGTGGACAAGTTTTGGCCGCACCTGGCTCAATTCAAACTCACCGCGAATTCAAGGGTCAAGTTTATGTCTTGAAGAAGGAAGAAGGCGGACGTCACACTCCATTCTTCTCAGACTACCGTCCACAATTCTATTTCCACACTACTGATATTACTGGTGAAATCGAATTGCCAGAGGGTACTGAAATGGTTATGCCTGGTGATAACACAGAATTTACTGTTAAGTTAATCAAACCAGCAGCCATTGAAAAGGGTACTAAGTTCACTATCCGTGAAGGTGGTCGTACTGTTGGTGCTGGTCAGGTTACTGAAATCCTCGACTAGTTCGAAAAAGACAGTTTAAAAAGATGTACTTCTTCATAGAAGTGCATCTTTTTTTGCCTAAATTTGTTTTTTGCGAGCGTTTAATGTAAGATAATTTAGTATGCAACGATGCAGTTTAACTTGACATTGGAGGTATTTAATTAATGTCTGTAAAATGGAATAAAACCGGTAAAACTACTGGCGAACTTACTTTTGATATTTCTCAAGCTGAGGTGAAGCTTGGATTAGATCAAGCATTCAAAAGAGTAAAAAAGAATTTGCGTGTTCCTGGCTTTAGAAAGGGTCACGTATCCCGTGTTATTTTTGATCAATACTATGGTGAAGAAGCTTTATACGAAGACGCTTTGAACCTTGTTTTGCCAAACGCATATGCAGCTGCTATCAAAGAAGCTGGTATTTCTGCTGTTGGCCAACCTCAAATTATTCCTGATTCAATGGAAAAGGGCAAGGACTGGACGATGAAAGCCACAGTTACTGTTGAACCAGAAGTTGAATTAGGCGATTACAAGGGAATTGAAGTACCTAAGCAAAACACTCGTGTTTACGCTAAAGACATTGATGCTGAGCTTAACAAGGAACGTGAAAAGAATGCTGAACTTGTTCTTAAGAAGAGTGCAGCAGCTAAGGGTGACACCGTAACTATTGACTACAAGGGTACTATTGATGATAAGGCCTTTGATGGTGGTTCTGCAGAAGATTATGCTCTTGAACTTGGCTCAAATACCTTTATCCCTGGCTTTGAAGATCAATTGATTGGTCACAAGGCTGGCGATGAAGTAGATGTTGTTGTTACCTTCCCAGAAGATTATGGTGCAAAAGATTTAGCCGGTAAAGAAGCTCACTTTGCTACCAAGATTCATGAAGTTAAATCTAAGCAATTGCCTAAACTTGATGATGAATTTGCTAAAGACGTTGACGACTCAGTTGACACTCTCGATGACTTGAAGGAAAAGATTAAGAAAGACTTGAAGTCTAAGAAAGAAGAAGCTGCTAAGGATGCAATTGAACAAGCTGCAATTGAAGGTGCGGTAAAGAACGCTAAAATTGATGAAATTCCTGATGCAATGATTCAAGAAGATGTTAATACTCAAATGAATCAATACTTGGGTAATATGCAACGTCAAGGTATTGACCCACAAACTTATTACAAGCTTACTAATACTACTGAGGACCAATTACGTGCTCAATTTAGTAAGGATGCAGCTGAAAGAGTTAAGACCAACTTAGTTCTTGAAGCAATTGTTAAGAAAGAGGATATCAAGGCTTCTAAAGAAGAAATTGATAACGAAATCAAAGATCTTGCTGGCGAATACAATATGGATGAAAAGACAGTTCGCAACACATTAACTGATGATATGCTTTCTCATGATATCAACGTTCGCAAAGCCATCGATCTTGTAGCTGATAGTGCAAAACAAGTTGCTAAATCCAAGAGCAAAAAAGATGATAAAAAATCTGAAAAATGATAGGATTTAAAATCTAGGTAAAAAGGTGGTCGTTGAACTGCCTTTTTATTTTTCTACAAGCAAATTATTCAAGCAATACTCTCGATGTATGATACTCTTATTCTTGTAGATATGAGGAGGAATATAATGGCATCACAGTTTACTGATCAGGAAGAAATTAAATGTTCTTTTTGTGATAAAACACAAGATCAAGTTAAAAAAATGATTGCTGGTAACGGGGTTTATATTTGTAATGAATGTGTCGACTTGTCAAAGAAAATTATTGATGATGAGTTAAAGTCAGATTCATTAAAAAAGGCTAGAGACCTTCCGAAACCAATGGAAATAAAAAAGCAACTTGATCAATATGTAATTGGACAAGAAAGCGCTAAAAAAGTTTTATCAGTAGCCGTTTATAATCATTACAAACGAATTAGTCAGATGGATGTTGATTCTTCAACTGAGCTGCAAAAATCAAATATTGCGCTCATTGGGCCAACTGGCTCTGGTAAAACTTATCTGGCACAAACTTTAGCCCGAATTTTAGATGTTCCGTTTGCCATTGCTGACGCTACCACCTTGACTGAAGCTGGTTATGTCGGTGAAGATGTCGAAAACATCTTGCTGAAATTGTTGCAAAATGCAGATTATGATATTGAACGTGCTGAACGGGGAATCGTTTATATCGATGAAATTGATAAAATTTCGAAAAAATCAGAAAATGTCTCGATTACGCGCGATGTTTCTGGTGAAGGTGTTCAGCAATCACTTCTAAAGATTTTAGAAGGCACTGTTGCTTCAGTTCCACCACAAGGTGGACGTAAGCACCCACAACAAGAATTAATTCAAATTGATACCACCAATATTTTATTTATCGTTGGTGGAGCTTTTGATGGCATTGAACAGATTGTTAAAGACCGCATGGGTAAAAAGATTATTGGTTTTAGTGCTGAAAACAAGTTGAACAAAACTAAAGATGATTCTTGGACGAAGCATTTAACTACTGGTGATTTAGTTAAATTTGGAATGATTCCAGAATTTGTTGGCCGAATCCCAATTATTACAACCTTAGATAAATTAAATCAAAAAGACTTAGTTAGAATATTGACTGAGCCTAAGAATGCATTGGTAAAGCAATACAAGAAGTTATTGTCGCTTGACCAAGTTGAGCTCGACTTTTCTGATAGCGCACTGAGTGCCATCGCCGATTTAGCAATCGAACGAAATATGGGTGCGCGTGGACTGAGAACAATTATTGAAAATGCGATGATGAGCATTATGTATCAGACACCTAGTGATCCGGATATTGAAAAAGTCGAAGTGACTAAGGATGTAATTACTAAAAACGCAGAACCACGAGTAACTCGGAGAGCTAGCGAGGACACCCAAGAAGTTAAGGCAGCAAATGATCATTAAAAGTAGCGATTATGCAATTAGTGCAGTAAAAGAAGAACAATACCCTAAAGATAATTTGCCTGAGATTGCCTTGGCAGGAAGGTCAAATGTGGGTAAGTCTAGCTTGATTAATTCACTATTAGGTCGCAAAAATTTGGCAAGAACATCATCACAGCCAGGTAAAACCCAGACGCTAAACTTTTACGTTGTCAATCAGGATTTTTATTTAGTTGATGTGCCGGGATATGGCTATGCGAAAGTTTCGCAGGTGCAACGACAAAAGTTTGGTGAGATGATTCAGGACTACTTGGAAACAAGGGAAAACCTTCAGGGGTTAATTCTTTTAACTGATTCACGTCATGAACCAACAAAAGATGATGTTGCAATGTATAATTATGCTTTATACTTGAATTTACCAATTTTAGTTATTTGTACCAAAATTGATAAAGTTAAAAAGAGCCAGGAAAACAAGGTAATAGCTAATTTGAACAAAAAGCTAGATTTAGCTTATGACAATGTTAGTGTACTTACTTATAGTGCAGTTAAAAAGACCCATGTAAAAGAAGTATGGGATTGGATCGAGCAAAATTTATAAAATAAAAATGACTCTCCTTCTTAGAGAGTCATTTTTATTTACTCTTTTCTTTGCCGTCTTTCTTACTAAGCTTTTTCTTTTTATCCTTAGGAACAGTTGCAAATTTATCGAATAACTTTTCTAATTCATCTTGTTTTTTAAATGTTAAGCCCATATTTTCGTTCCTTTCATTAATTATCATCATTATAATAAATAAGCGGTTAACAAGCCAGTAATAATGTAGTTCGATTTAACCGTCATTTTATTACCCAGTCTTAGACTGTAGTCATTAAAAAATCATTAGTTCGCATTTTGTGGTAAAATTGATAGAGCAAATTTTGGGAAGGGGTGATTTTTTGGCATCAGAATTAATTGAAAATAAATTGAAACTTCTCCCAGCAAAGCCCGGCTGTTATTTAATGAAAGATATTAATGGTAAGGTCATCTATGTTGGCAAGTCAAAAAATCTGAAAAACCGGGTACGGTCTTATTTTAAAAGTAAGCAAGTAGGTAGACGAGCTGAGCTGGTTAGAGAAATTCGTGACTATGATATAATCACGGTTTCAACTGACAAGGAATCTTTTCTGCTTGAAGTTACTTTAATTAAAAAATACCAACCATATTATAATGTGCAATTAAAACAGGGAACAGGCTATCCTTACATTGAAATTACCAATGAACGTGATCCACAGACTAAGCTGACAAGTATTGTCAGAAAAGATGGCGGTTATTATTTTGGACCATACCCTAATGTATACGCGGCGCAAGCAACATTGAAGTTTATTCAGAAAGTTTATCCTTTAAGACGCTGCAATGGGCGGCAGAAACGACCGTGCCTTTATTATCATATGGGTCAATGCCTAGGTGCATGTTTTAAGACCGTTCCTAAGTCAGTTTATAGCGCCCAAATTAAAAAAATTAAGAGCTTTTTAAATGGTGATATCGGGCGTGTTAAACAAGAATTGAATCAAAGAATGGTTGCAGCATCACAGAACCTTGAATTTGAGCGTGCTGCGGAAATTCGTGATCAATTGAAATACATTGAAGAAACAGTTGAAAAACAAAAAATCATCTCCAATGATAATACACAGCGTGATATCTTTAATTTTTATGTCGATAAATCTTGGATTTCAATTCAGATCTTTTTCCTCCGGCAAGCAAAGCTGCTTCGAAGAGAAACTAGAATGTATCCTTTGACAGACACTGGGGATCCGGAAGACACTTTTACCTCATTTATTGTTCAATTCTATGGCCAAAAAAATCGTGTTCTTCCCAAAGAGGTTTTAGTTCCTGCTGGAATTGATAATGAGGCACTCAGCGAAGTGCTTAAGGTTCCTGTTAGGACACCCAAAAGGGGACAAAAGCGGTCTTTATTATCAATGGCAAAAGAAAATGCCAAGTTGAAATTAGACGACAAGTTCCGTTTGTTAGAATTAGGCAATCGTAAAACTAAGGGAGCACAAAAAGAGATTTTTGCTGCTCTAGGGTTGCCATACGGACATGTGATTGAAAGTTTTGACCACTCACATATTCAAGGAACCGATCCAGTTTCAGCGTTAGTTGTATTCAAAGACGGCGAGCCCGATAAGAATTCATACCGTAAGTATAAGTTAAAGGGTGAAGTTGAACACCAAAATGGGGGCGACGAAGTTCGCAATACGCGTGAAGTTGTGCGAAGACGCTATAGTCGGCTTTTACGTGAGCATAAACCAATGCCTGATTTGATCCTAATGGATGGTGGGCAAATTCAAGTTGATGCGTGTGAAGATATTTTACGTAACGAACTTAATCTTAATATTCCCGTTGCGGGGATGGTAAAGGATGACAAGCACCGGACCAACCACTTGCTTTATGGGGATCCCATTAATGGGGTACCGATGAAATTAATTCCGATGGATCCAAAGTCACAGGGATTTTATTTGATGACCCGGATTCAGGATGAAGTTCACCGCTTTGCGATTACATTTCATCGCCGAACACATGCTAAAAACGCACTATCAAGTAAACTTGATTCAATTAAAGGCATCGGACCTAAGAGTCGTAATAAATTATTGCGCACTTTCGGTTCATTGAAAAAAATTAAAGAGGCATCGGTTGAACAGTTATGTGATGCTGGTTTAACTCTGCCCCAAGCACAGACGGTTAAATTGACATTATAACCGGTAATTTTCCCACGAAAAATAAGCCTTTTGTGGTATAGTATTTAAAGTTAGAGCAGACGGAAGGAGAATTTGCATGCCTACATTTGTCGATCAAACCAAGATTGAAGTCCAAGCCGGTAAAGGCGGGGATGGCATGGTTGCTTTCCGCCATGAAAAGTACGTTCCAAATGGCGGACCCGCTGGTGGAGACGGTGGCCGTGGCGGTAGTATCATTTTTGTAGCTGATAGTGGCTTAAGAACCCTAATGGATTTTCGCTATCGGCGTAAGTTTAAAGCTGAGAGCGGTGAAAATGGCCGTATTAAGTCACAATATGGTCGCGGTGCCAAAGATTTATATCTTCGTGTTCCTGTCGGAACTACCGTATATGATTTTAATACCAATGAAGAAATTGGCGATTTGACTAAAAATAAGCAAGAGCTTGTTGTTGCCCGCGGTGGTCGTGGTGGTCGTGGCAATATTCATTTTGCTACGAGTGTAAATACTGCACCAGAAATTGCTGAAAATGGTGAACCGGGTGAAGACCGAGTTTTGCGGTTAGAACTAAAGGTTTTAGCTGATGTTGGTCTTGTCGGTTTTCCTTCAGTTGGAAAGTCAACGCTGCTTTCAGTAGTTACTAAGGCAAAGCCTAAGATTGCAGCTTATTCGTTCACTACTTTAACTCCTAATTTGGGTATGGTGATTTTGCCAGATGGCCGTGATTTTTCAATGGCTGATTTGCCAGGATTAATTGAGGGTGCTAGTCAGGGAGTTGGCCTTGGAATTCAATTCTTACGTCACATTGAAAGAACCAAAGTAATTTTACACTTGGTTTCAATGGATCCTGAAAATGGCCGAGATCCTTTAGAGGATTACCAAAAGATCCGTAAAGAATTATTGCTTTACGACCAAAGCCTAAAGGAAAAGCGTGAGTTAATTGTTGCAACTCAACTGGATTTGCCTAATTCGGCTGAAAAATTGGCGGAGTTTAAAAAAGAACTTAGCCAAGCTGGAATTGACCAGCCTGTTTATGCAATTTCAAGCGTAACTCATCAGGGCGTTAGCCAATTAATGCAAGATACTGCAACGGTAGTGGCGGAAGTAGAAAGCAAGCAGGCTGAAAAGGAAGTCAAGCCGGCAGCTGGCGTAAAGGAATACAAATACCAGGCGCCTAAGAAAAACGAATTTACGATTACTAAACTTGAAGATCATGTTTTTGAAATTAAAGGTGAGAGTTTAGAACGACTAGTTGAACGAACGAACCTTGATTACCAAGATGGTGTCTTACGTTTAGCACGCAAATTGAAGAACCTGGGTGTAGATGAAGCATTGCGTGAAAAAGGAGCCGTTGACGGCGACGATGTAATAATTGGCACGTTCAATTTTGAATTTGTCCAATAATAATTAAAAAGAAAAGTAGAAATATGGCAAAAAATCGGTTTATTACAGGATATTCTGGACTTAGGGCGTTAGCAGTTATTGGGGTGATTTTATATCATCTTGATCCTAATACTTTTGTTGGTGGTTATCTTGGGGTACCGATTTTTTTTGTATTATCAGGATACTTAGTTACCTGCCAAATGCTTAAGGCATATGATGATCACGGCTTTTTTGATAACAAGAATTTTTATTTAAAAAGGCTGAAAAAGCTTTATCCGACTTTAATTGCGCTATTATGGCTTTGTGCCGCTTATATTTTTGTCTTTCAGCGAAATTTATTGGCTAAGTTGAGTCAGATTGTGATAACGAATCTGTTAAATGTTTATAATTTTTGGCAGATTTTAAATGGTCAGAGTTATTTTGAGCGTTTTGCCGCCAATGAATCGCCTTTCGTGCATTTATGGACAATGTCGATTAACGGACAATTCTATTTCTTGTGGCCATTAGTGATCTTTTTGCTGGTTAAATTTAGTAAAAAACGGGAAAACACTTTTTGGATTCTATTTAGCGTCTCAATGTTATCGGCACTAGAAATGGCAATCATGTATAAAACCGGTGTCGATTTAAACCGGATCTATTATGGCACTGATACAAGATTCTTTTCACTGGGACTTGGTGCCAGTTTAGCTGTAATCTGGCCAATGGATAAATTAAAGGCTAAAATCGAGCGAATTGATGCTAATTTGCTCGACGTTAGTGGACTAATCTCGCTTCTTGCTATGATCTTTTTATTTTTTAGTCCGTTGATGAATCCGGAAAATGCTTTTCCTTATTATGGTGGGATGCTCTTATTTACTGTTTTTACGGTTTTATTGGTTGGAATTATCGCACATCCTTGTAGCCATTGGAATAACTGGCTAACTAATCCACTTTTTAACTGGATTGGCTCTAGGAGTTACGGTATTTATCTTTACCAATTTCCCGTAATGATCTTTTTTGAAGATAAAGTAACTAATATGGCAGATCATGTTTTGCTGTACCATCTAATTGAAATTTGCTTAATTTTGATTTTGAGTGAAATGTCCTACCGTGTGATTGAAAAGCCATTGAGTAAGGTGACGTGGGCAAAAACTAAGAATTACTTAGATAGTCTTTTTGATAAAACAAGAGAAAGTAATGCCCCTCGAATTAAAGCCGTTATTGCCTGCTTAATTTTTGTAATTGGTAGCGTCGCAATTCTTGTTTCGCCAACAGCAAGAGCCGAAGATTATAATAAATCACAGTTAGCACAGCGAATTAGTGCTAATCAGCAACGGCAAAGCAGGGAAAATAAGACCTTAATTGCTAAACTGAAGAAATCAAATACTAAGGGGCCGAGGGCTGCTAAGCTGATTGCTCAGGCTAAACGTTCAGCTAAGAAGCACCCGGTAAATAAATCATTCAAAAAGTTCGGCATTAGTCAGGTTGATTTACAATTGGCTCATCAGGTGCCATTGACTGCAATTGGTGATTCAGTGATGGCAGGCTCAAGTAATGATTTAGCTAAATTAATGCCTAAAGCCGTCATTGATGCGGCCGTTTCCAGGCAATTATCGGTGGCGTTTGGGCTAATTAACCAATATAAATTGCAAAAAGTTTTAGCTAATAATGTCTTAATTGCCTTAGGGACAAATGGCCCATTTCCAATGTCAGATTTAGATCATTTGATGACTGAAATTGGTCCAAAAAGACAAGTATTTTGGGTGAATACTCATGTTCCAAATAAGCCTTGGCAAAATCAGGTAAACAAAACTTTGCAAACTGCAGCTAAGCGCTACCACAATTTAACAGTTATTAACTGGTATAATCATTCGCAAGCGCATTCTAACTGGTTTTATGAAGATCAAACCCACCCAACGCCGGTAGGATCGAAGTATTACAGTGCTTTCATTGTCAAAACAATTGTTGAGCACGCTAAATTTTAGAATAGGAATTATATGGAATTACAATTTTTAGGTACAGGGGCAGGCCAACCATCAAAACAGCGTAACGTCTCAAGCATTGCGCTTAAAATGTTAGATGAAATTAATGAAATTTGGTTATTTGATGTTGGTGAAGCAACACAACACCAAATTTTACGGACTAATATTCGTTTACGGAAGGTCACTAAAATTTTCATCTCCCATAATCACGGTGATCATATTTTTGGCTTGCCAGGGTTACTCGCAACTAGATCATTTCAGGGTGATGTCGGCCCGATAACAATCTATGGTCCTCCTGGTTTAGAGCAATTTGTAAGAACCGCTTTAAAAATTTCGCGGACAAAAGTTTCATACCCCATAAAGTTTGTTGCCTTAGAGGAGGGCGGTTTAATTTATCAAGGACAAGGGTTTAAGGTTTATGCCGAAAAATTAGCCCATCGCGTCCCCAGTTTTGGTTACCGGGTTGTCGAGGATGCACATCAAGGCGAACTTTTAATGGACAAATTAACGCAATATAATATACCTAATGGGCCATTACTTGGTAAACTAAAGAATGGCGAGACTATTACCTTGGATGATGGGACAATATTAGATGGAAATGACTTTTTAGGTCCAAATAAAGCTGGTAGAATAGTTACTATAATCTATGATACGCGTTCAACTCCTGTGATTGCCCAACTCGCCAAAAATGCTGATGTACTGGTCCATGAATCGACTTTTGCTGGCCATGAAGCTGATTTAGCTCGTTCTTATTATCATTCAACAGCAGTTGAAGCTGCAAAGATTGCGCGCGATAATGGAGTAAAGCGGTTGTATTTGGACCATATCTCTGCTAGATATCTAGGTGCTAAAGCCAAAAAACTAGAGAATCAGGCTGTAAAAATATTTCCTAATACCAAGCTAGCAAATGATTTTGATCGAGTTATAATTCCGATGAAAGGTGAGAAGAAATGAGTGATTCATTAAGAAATAAAGTTGTTGTTGTTACCGGTGCTTCTAGTGGAATTGGACATTCAATTGCTTTAGAAAGTGCCGGTCGCGGCGCTACTGTTATCTTAATTGCCAGAAATAAAAATAAACTGGAGAAAGTAGCCGCTGAGGCACATGAATTATCAGGTGCTCCTACCTATATTTTTGCTACTGATATGGGTGAAAGTGAGCAAATCGATGCTGCTTTTAATAATATCGTTAAGGTAACAAAACATGTTGATTACTTGGTAAATTGTGCTGGTTTTGGCAAGTTCGAGAATTTCGTCGAAATGGATCGGCGTGAAGTAACTGCAATGTTCCAGGTCAATGTATTAGGTTTAATGTACTTCACTAGACTGATTGGCAGGCTAATGATGGATCAAAAAACTGGTCAAATAATCAACTTTGGCTCAATGGCTGGTAAAATGCCAACCGTTAAATCTGCTGCTTATAGTGCATCAAAAGCTGCCGTTATTCAGTTTTCTAATGTTTTACGGCTTGAACTAAAGCCTTTTGGCGTTAAAGTAATGACGGTTAACCCGGGACCGGTTTACACTAATTTCTTTAATATTGCTGATAAGAGTGGTAATTACGTTAAAAATGTTGAACGCTATATGCTTGATCCCGATGATGTGGCCTGGCAAGTTGTCCATTTCTTTGGCAGCAATAAACGCGAATTGAATTTGCCGCTAAGTCTTGCATTTTTAGCTAAACTTTATAATCTGTTTCCAGCAATTGGAGATGAGTTATCGCTTAAGTTTGCATCAAGAAAGTAGTGCAGAACAATGAAAGATAAAACTCGACAAATTAAAATGGTATTGATTTTAATCCTTTGCCTTTTGGCAGTGATCTTTGTTGTTCTCAATACCAACAATGTGGCCATCAATTTTGGCTTATTTAATGTGAAAGTGCCATTGATAATTATTTTGGTTATCATGATTATTATTGGTGTCCTCATTGGTTGGTTTTGTGGTTCAAACGGACATAATCAAGATAAGAATAACTAATATATCTTGATTTATTTAAGATACAATAGTATCATTAACAAACGTGAAGTGTTTTAGGCACTCTTTTATTAGTGACCTAAAAACGTAATTCTACAATAAAGGAGATCAAATAAATGGCAGTTCCTAAGAGACATACTTCTAAGCAAAAGAAACGTTCACGTCGTGGCCATATCAAGTTAGCTGTTCCAGCAATGCACTATGATGCAACTACTGGTGAATATCGTTTAAGCCACCGCGTTTCACCTAAAGGTTATTACAAGGGTCGTCAAGTTGTTAGTGAAACTAACGCAAGCGACAACAACTAATTAAAAAGGGCACCTATTATGTGGTGTCTTTTTTTTACCTAAAATTATTTAATTGCCACGGGAAAGGTAAATAATGAAACTAGTATTTTTGAGTTCAAGCGATATTCATGGTTATATTTTGCCAACTGATTATCAAAACCAGCATGACACTGATGCACCAATTGGGTTAGCTAGGGTGAGTGCAATCTTTAAAGCCGAGCAAGCTCGTTATGGGAAAGAAAATGTCATTCTAACGGATGCGGGTGATTACTTACAAGGATCACCACTTGCCTCTTATGTTCATTCGGTTAAGAATTACCGTGCTTTGTCTAAGTACGTAGCTTTTGACCAAGCAATTGGCTATGATGCCCGTTGTCTAGGGAATCACGATTTTAACTATGGGCTTGATTATCTCAAATATTTTCTTAGTCATAATTCCAGTCCGATCGTGAATAGTAACATCTTGGATCAGACGACTAACCAACCGGCTTTTGGCAATGATTATTTGATTATTGAAAAAAATGGGCTAAAAATCGGACTGATTGGTTTGACAACGCAAAAGGTCCCTAGCTGGGAACCGGCAGCGCATGTCGCTGGCTTACGGTTTGCTTCTGCCTATGAGCAGGCAAGTTATTATGCGCAATTATTGCGGCCTCAAGTTGATGTCTTAGCAGTTTTATATCATGGCGGTTTTGAAAAGGATCCAGAATCAGGTCAGATAACTGAACCAGCAACAGGGGAGAATGAAGGTTACCAAATATTAACGCAAATTCCAGAAATCGATATCATGTTAACTGGGCACCAGCATCGCCGAATGAGCCTAGTAGCTCATGATACCGCGATTGTACAACCAGGCTATCGCGGAGAAGCAGTGGGAAAAGTTGTTCTTGAAATTGATGAGCAAACAAGAAAAATTAAGACAAAAACGGCTTCGTTGATTGATGCTAAAGACTTTGCTCCTGATCCAGAAATGATCAAACTAGCGGCGACCTTGAATAAAGAAACGCAAATTTGGCTAGATCAACCTGTTGCTGAGCTTGCTCAACCGGCACCGATTAATAATGCCGAGCAAGCTCGCATCAAAGGAGCACCATTTGTCAACCTTCTGCAGCAAATGCAACTATATTTTACTCACGCTGATGTTTCTGCGACTGCTGTTATGAGCGATACAGCTAAGGGCTTTGGCAAAAGTGTCACCATGCGTGATATTTTATTAAATTACCCGTACGCAAACCAGTTATGCAAAGTTAAGCTTACTGGCCAAGAACTACGTGAGATTATTGAATATAGCTTATCTTTTTTAACAAAAGACGCTATGGGACAAGTGACTTTTCTACCTGCTAAGCGTGATCAATTATTTAATTTTGATATCTTTTATCCCATTAATTATCAGGCAGACATTAAGAAAAAACTGGGCCACCGATTGACTAAGCTTGAATTAAATGGTCAACCAATTGAAGATAGAAAAACGTATTATTTAGCTGTTAATAATTACCGCGCAATGGGCGGAGGATTTTATCCAGGTTATGCTCCCGAAAAAATCACATCAATTCTTGCTAAAGATTATGTTCAAATGTTTCAAGAATTTTTGACTAAAGCTAAACCTCAAGTCGATTGCAAACCAAACTTTTTATTGCAATAAGAAAAGCCATTAACGCATTTGCGTTAATGGCTTTTACTATTTATCTATTTTATTTAAGCTTAGAATACTTGCTCTTATCTTTACTTGAGTGGGCGGTAATAGTTGGAATAATGGCAGCGAATAACACTCCAAAAATTAAACCAACAATCGCAGCTTCGCCTAAGTTAAAAACATTTTGTGTTAAAGGTGCGGCAATAAAACCGACGATTAACATATAAACAATGCTCCAGCAAATTGTTACGATATAACGACTCATAGCAGTTCCCTCTTTCATAGAAGAATTTTAGCAAAGTTTGTGCAGGTTTTCAAACTAAAAGAGAGGTTTTTGGTATACTAAATTTAAAATAAAGGAGGAGTCCAGATGAAAGTTGCGGCACTGCAAAATATTAGTTCATTTACATTGTTAGAAAGCCCAATTAAAATTAGGGACTTATTGAGTGCGGCCAAAAAGGCTGACTATGAAGCAGTTGCGTTAACCGATATTAACGTTACTTATGGTCTGGTCAACTTTTATGAAATTGCGCAAGAACTTGGTATTAAGCCACTGCTAGGGATGCAGCTTAGGCTAAACGGATTGATTGATAGCGCACACCACTATGATTTGATTGCTCTAGCTAAGACGGATGAAGGCTACCGCAATATTTTACGAATTTCGAGCAGAATTAATCTGTTAACTGAAAATGGGACAAAAAAGGCAGTTTTAACTTTAAAAGAAGTCCAAAAAGATTTGCATGATATTGTCCTTATTGTTCCAGCTAACACGCATAGCGAGCTTTTACAGTTGCAAAAGCAAGATGAACAACTCGGCAATGATTTATTACGTCAATTATTGGCATTAGTGGACGATAGCGACTCAGTTTATTTAGGGGTTTATGGCTCAGAAAAGCAGCAGACTTATATCAATTATGTTAGAGCATTGTCTAAACAATTTAAGATACCACTTGTTAGTGTTGAAGATACGCAATATTTGCAACCTCACGATCAATTTCTTGCTAAAACATTACGAGCAGTAAAAAAAGGCGAGGTGCTACAAGACATTGATGAACTAGCAAAACAAAAGGGTTCACACTATTTGCCTTCTGCCCAAGAACTTAGCAACAGATATCATGAATTGGATTTGGATGATGCCTTAAAGAATACGCACAAGCTTGCACAAGAATGTAATGCTAAAGTTATTTTTCAAACCCCTGTCTTACCCAAATACAAGCAAACTAAGTTTAAAACGTCGAAAGAATATCTTTACTACTTAGCACAAAAAGGATTACAGGAGTGCTTTAATGGTGGGCAAGCACCGAAAAAATACCAAAAGCAGCTTGATTACGAACTCCAAGTAATCGATCAGATGGGATTTAATGATTACTTTTTAATTGTGTGGGATGTAATCAATTATTGTCATCGAGCCGGAATTGTCACGGGGCCAGGACGAGGTTCTGCTTGTGGTTCGTTAGTTTCATATTCTTTGCGAATTACGGAAGTTGACCCGATCGAATATCAGCTGCTCTTTGAACGTTTTTTAAATCCTGCTCGGCATGAAATGCCGGATATTGATTTAGATATTCCTGATAATCGCAGAGATGACGTAATTAAATACATGTTCGAAAAATACGGAATGGATCATGCAGCGCAAATCTTGACTTTTGGAACATTGGCCGCAAAGCAAGTACTGCGTGATACGGGACGCGCTTTTGGCTTAAAAGAACCGGAAATGGCAAAATGGTCGCAGAGTGTGCCTTATTCTAAGACTAAAATTTCACTACCAGAAGCTTACGAGAATTCGTCTAAGATGCGGTTACTGGTTGGAGCTAATACTAAAAACAAATTATTGTTTGAAACAGCTAAGAAGCTTGAGGGATTACCGCGGCATTATTCAATTCATGCTGCTGGCTTAGTCCTCAGTGATAATTCAATCGCAGCTATTTCTGGCTTGCAGGCAGGGCAGCTTGGCATCCCGATTACCCAGCAAACCAAAAAATATGTTGAAGCGCTTGGACTTTTAAAAATCGACTTTTTGGGATTACGAAATCTAACCATTTTAGGCGATACCGTTGACATGATTCACAGTCAAGGAAAAAGAATTGATGTCAATCAGATTCCGTTAGATGATCCAGCGACGATGAAAATGTTTCAGGAAGGAAAGACTGACCTTGTTTTCCAATTTGAATCAGGTGGGATTAGAGGAGTTTTGCGCGAATTGCACCCCGATAACTTTGAAGATTTAGTAGCCGTCAACGCCCTTTATCGTCCAGGTCCGATGCAAAATATCCATTCTTTTATTGCCAGAAAAAGGGGAAAGGAAAAAGTTACTTACCCCGATCCTAGTTTGAAGCAGATTCTGGCGCCCACGTATGGTATCTTGGTTTATCAAGAGCAAGTTATGCAGACGGCCCAGATTTTAGCTGGCTTTTCGTTAGGAGAAGCCGATATCTTGCGGCGGGCAATGTCAAAAAAGAATCAGAAAGTAATTGAGCAAAAGCGGGCCGAATTTATTAATGGCACGGTCAAAAATGGTCGTTCACGTGAGGTGGGACAAAAGGTTTATAGCTACATTGAGCAATTTGCCAATTATGGCTTTAACCGATCACATGCAGTCGCGTACACCAAGATAGCCTTTTGGCTTGCCTACCTTAAGGTGCATTTCCCTGCTGAATTCTACGGTGCCATGTTAAATTCTAATAGTGGCAATCATTTCAAAGTTAGTGATTACATCATGCGGGCACAAGGCGCTGGGGTTAAAATCTTACCACCGGATATTAATAAAAGCGCACTAAGCTATCAAATTGTTAATGGCCAAATTTTAGTTGGTTTGCGGGCAGTTAAAGGTCTGAGAAATGACTTTCTGACTCAAATTATTAAGCAGCGTAACAATAAGCTCTTTGATTCGTTTGATGATTTTTTACGGCGGATCAATTCAAATTACTTGAAGATTAAAATGATTCAACCTATGATCAAGGCTGGTTGCTTTGATAACCTGAATGCCAACCGAAATGAATTATTGGAAAATAGTCCAGAAATTATTGAAAATATTCAGTTAACTGGTAATAATCAGGCACTATCTGAAAGTCTCGGTGGGGTACCAATTAAGCAGGCTCCTGAACCAACTAGCGCGGAAAAAGCAGATATGGAGCAAGAAGCTTTAGGCTTTTCCACGATGACTTCGCCTCTTGTTGCTGTTCAAAAGTATGCTGAAAAATTTAAGGCTAGGCCACTAGAGCAATATGAAATTAATGATTCGGGAGTTGCCGTGGGAAAACTGATGTCCCTAAAACTGATCAAAACCAAAAAAAATACTACGATGGCTTTTGGTAATTTTGTTGATTCGACTAGTCGCCAAGATATTGTAATTTTTCCTAATATGTACGAAAAAAATCAATCTATTTTAAAAGAAGGTAACATTTATTTATTGGGAATAAGAGTTCAAAATGACCGTTTTGATTCAAGTAAAAAGCAGTATGTTTTGACTAATTTACGGGTGGTTAATTACAAATAAGCATTTTTTGCGCATACTTGAGCAATTTCTGACTGATAGCGCTAACAAGCAAAAAGACTGGTAAATCAAGAAAATATCTCATTTTTTGTGAGATTTTTTTGGCAAAGAATGTTAAAATTTAGTGGATGTGAGAAATTACACAATAAATCTTAATGAGGTGAATTCATGAAACGAATTGGTATTTTAACGAGCGGCGGCGATGCTCCTGGTATGAATGCAGCCGTTAGAGCTGTTACCAAGACTGCTATTCATAACGGGCTTGGTGTCGTTGGTATTCGTTATGGCTTTGCCGG
This sequence comes from Lactobacillus panisapium, assembly GCF_019469265.1. Lineage (NCBI taxonomy): Bacteria > Bacillati > Bacillota > Bacilli > Lactobacillales > Lactobacillaceae > Lactobacillus > Lactobacillus panisapium. Next base: position 1,014,669 of record NZ_CP048268.1, read on the forward strand.
GTTAGTTGCGGGTGACTTTGTTACGCTAACTGCTGAAAAAGTTGACCACATGATAAGTTTAGGCGGCACTTTTCTTTACAGTGCACGTTTCCCAGAATTTGCACAAGAAGAAGTGCAAAAAAAGGGCGTCGAACAGTTAAAGAAACATGACATTGATACTGTTATCGTTATTGGTGGTGACGGTTCTTATCACGGTGCTTTGGCATTAACCCGTCTTGGCATTAACTCGATTGGTCTGCCAGGAACCATTGATAACGATATTCCTTGCACTGATTACACCATTGGCCTTGATACAGCCTGCAATACAGCTTTAGAAGCAATCGATAAGATTCGTGATACTGCTAGCAGCCATCACCGCGTTTTCATTGTTAACGTAATGGGACGTGGCTGTGGTGATATTGCAATGCGCGTAGGTCTAGCCAGTGGTGCAGACGCGATTGTTGTTCCTGAACGTCCTTATGATATTAAGGAAATTGCTCAGACACTAACACGTGGCTTTGCAGAAGGCAAGGATCATGGTATTATCGTATTGGCTGAAGGCGTAATGGATGCCGATGAATTTAGAACTGAACTTCTAAAATACGGCGATTTTGACGCCAGAGCTAATATCTTAGGTCACATGCAACGTGGTGGTTCACCAACTGTTTTGGATAGAATCAATGCGACAAAAATGGGTAATTATGCTGTTAAGTTACTTCTCGATGGTAAAGGCGGTTTAGCTGTCGGCATGGAGAATGGCCAATTAGAAACACATGATATTCTCGATTTGTTTGATGATACCCACCGCAGTGATGAGACGTTATTAGATATAAATGATGAAATGACTAAATAATTTAGTCGATTTTGGGGAGATTTTTACATAATGAAGAAAACTAAAATTGTTAGTACCTTAGGGCCAGCATCGAATGATATTGAAACTATTACTGCTCTAGCAAAATCTGGAGTAAATGTATTTCGTTTCAACTTTTCACACGGTGACCATGCTGAACACCTTTCACGGATGAAGATGGTTCGCCAAGTCGAAAAAGAAACTGGTTTAGTTCTTGGTATTGCTTTAGATACTAAAGGTGCTGAAATTAGAACCACTGATCAAGAAGGTGGCAAGTTCACTCTCAACACTGGTGATAAGATCCGCGTTTCAATGGATGCAACTAAGCCAGGTAACAAGGACATGATTCATGTTACTTACGACGGACTTTATGATGATACTCATGTTGGTGGTCATGTTTTAATTGATGATGGTTTAGTTGATTTATTAATTAAAGAAAAAGATGATGCTAACAGAGAATTAGTCTGTGAAGCACAAAATACCGGTGTAATCGGTTCTAAGAAGGGTGTTAATGCACCTGGCGTTGAAATTCGCCTTCCAGGAATCACTGAAAAAGATACTGATGACATTAAATTTGGTTTAGAGCACGGAATTAACTTTATTTTCGCTTCATTTGCTCGTAAAGCCCAAGATATTCTTGATATCCGTAAGCTTTGTGAAGAAGCTGGTTGTGATTACGTTAAGATTTATCCTAAGATTGAATCACAAGAAGGTATTGACAATGCCGATGAAATCTTACAAGTTTCAGATGGTTTGATGGTTGCTCGTGGAGACATGGGTGTTGAAATTCCATTCATCGATGTACCATTTGTTCAAAAAGATTTAATCAAGAGAGCTAATGCCCTTGGCAAGCCAGTTATTACTGCTACACAAATGCTTGATTCAATGCAAGAAAACCCACGTCCTACTCGTGCTGAAGTTTCTGACGTTGCTAATGCTGTTCTTGATGGAACCGATGCAACAATGCTTTCAGGTGAATCAGCAAATGGTTTGTACCCAGTTAAGGCTGTTAGTGCAATGGCTGAAATTGACGAAAGAACTGAGCAAGAACTTCTTAAGCGCAATACTTTAGCTTTACAAAGATTTGAAGAATACAAGGGTTCAAACGTAACCGAAGCAATTGGTGAATCTGTTGTTCGGACTGCTCAAGAATTAGGTGTCAAGACTATTATTACTGCAACTAATTCTGGTTACACTGCAAGAATGATTTCTAAGTACCGTCCAAATGCCAACATCTTGGCTTTGACCTTTGACGAAAAGATCCAACACTCACTCGGCATTTGCTGGGGCGTTCAACCAATGCTCACTGAAAAGCCTGAATCAACTGACGATATGTTTGAAGTAGCTGCTAAAGTTGCTAAGGAACAAGGTTATGTTAAAGATGGTGATTTAGTAATTATCGTTGCCGGTGTTCCTGTTGGTGATTCTGGTACAACTAACTTGATGAAATTACAAATCATTGGTAGCAAGTTAGCTCAAGGCTTAGGCGTTGGTAATGGTTCAGTTGTTGGCAAGACTGTTGTTGTTAACAGTGCTGAAGAAGCTATTAGCAAGACTAAGGAAGGCGACATCTTAGTTGCTAAGACTACAGACCCTGACTACATGCCTGCTATTAAGAAGGCTTCTGGCTTGGTTGTAGAAGCTTCTGGTTTAACTTCACATGCTGCTGTTGTTGGACTTTCACTTGGTATTCCAGTTGTTGTTGGTGTAACCGATGCAACTGAGAAGATTGCTGGTGACACAACTATTACAGTTGATGCACGTCGTGGTGCAATTTACCAAGGCGAAGTTTCAAACCTTTAATTTTGTGAACCAATATTAATGAAAAAGTTAGCAGGGATGCTAGCTTTTTTGTTTTTTCAAGAATCTAATACTCATTTTACAGGGGGCTACTGCTCGCTAATTAAATAAGATTAGCGATTGTCAAATTCTTTCGGTAAAATGGTATACTTGGTAAAGATGAAATATGTAAAATTAGGGGAGAAGTTTATGCTCGGCACGATTGCAAAAGGAAAAATTATTGACCAAAATGATGAAGCTTATTATGTTCAAATTGAGGGACTGACTTACGAATTAAAGCGCAAGGAGATTACTCAGGAACAGCAGCCTAAGCTTGGCGATGAGATAAAGGGCTTTTTATATGACGACAAGCAGCATAACCGGGAGATGACACAATTTCTACCTTTTGCGCAACAAGACCAGTACGGTTGGGGTAAAGTAACCGATGTAAAATTCGATTTAGGCGTTTTTGTTGATATTGGCTTACCGGATAAGGATGTCGTTTTATCAGTTGATGATTTGCCCTTTGCCAAAGAGAGGTGGCCCCGTAAAGATGATCAATTGTTAGTTCACCTTGAAACAGATGATAAAGAGCGAATTTGGGCCAAGTTGGCTGATGAAAATATTTTTGAGCAATTGGCAGCCCACTTTCCTAACGATATGAAAAATAAGGATGTTTTTGGAACAGTCTATTCTAGTCGAGAAATTGGCGCTTTTGTGATTACTACTGATTATTATTTAGCTTTTGTTCATGCCTCCCAAATGAGTCGTCCGCTACGTTTAGGTGAGCAGTTTAAAGGTCGTGTAATCGGCATTAGTCAATATGGCAGGTTGAATTTGAGTAGCTTGCCACGTGCTTTTGAAGAAATAGATGATGATGCCCAAATGATTTTAATGAGTTTGCGGCGAAAGAATACTAAAACATTACCGTTTTACGACAAATCTGATGCGCAAGAAATTAAGAATTATTTTGGCATTTCAAAAGCGGCCTTTAAACGGGCTCTGGGCCATTTGCTTAAAGCACGTTATATTTCGGAAGATAAAACTGCCGGTACAATTAGTTTGATTAATGATCCAGAAGACGAGCAAGATGCATAAACTGCGAGAAGATGTTGAAGATTATTTAAGATACAGCCAAATTGAGCGCGGACTCAGTGACAATACCATCACTGCATATCGGCAAGACTTAATGGATTTTTTGACTTTTTTAAAAAACGAGGGTTTTACGTCTTGGCCAACAAAAGCAGTTGACATCGATGCCTTTTTAGCTGGTCAAAAGGACTTAAATAAGGCAACTAGTTCAATTAGCCGCATGATTTCGAGTTTGCGGAAATTTTATCAATGGCTTGTTCGTCAGAATATCCAAAAACTTAATCCAATGCTTGAAGTTGACTCACCAAAAAAAGAGCATAGATTGCCGGTAGCGTTAAGTGTCGCTGAAGTTAATAATTTATTGCAGCAGCCTGATGTAAAGAAAAAACTTGGTTTACGTGATCGAGCTTTGCTCGAAACTCTATATGCAACGGGAATTCGTGTGAGTGAGTTAATTAACCTTAAATTTAATGATTTGCATGAAGAATTAAAATTATTGAAAGTATTCGGTAAAGGTTCGAAGGAGCGCTTGATTCCGATTAGTGACGTGGCAATTTCTTGGATTAACAGCTATCAGGAAAAAGTCCGTGATCCTTTATTACTAAAAGTAGGTAAGAATACTGACTTTATTTTTCTCAATAATCGTGGCGGTGCTTTAACTAGACAGGCAGTTTGGCAAATTATTAAACGTTATTGCCAGATGGCGGGGATAACCAAAAATGTTACACCGCATACCTTGCGTCATACTTTTGCGACCCATTTACTAGAAAATGGTGCAGATTTACGCGTAGTGCAGGAAATTTTGGGCCATTCTGACATTAGTACAACGCAGATTTATACCAATCTATCCCAAAAGCATATTTTAGAAGTTTATGCAAAAACACATCCGCGATTTTAGGTGAACATATGTTAATTGAATGCAAAAATGATAAAGAAAAAGTAGCGATGGGCTTATTGTCCTACCTCCCAGACTTTAAAAATTTAGCTAATCTAAAAGATGAAATCCGGCTTAATAAAAACAGTAAGGAATTTCGGTTATTTTTGTATCGCGACCATAATCCCAACTTTGTTGGCGTAATTGGCACTCAGTGGGATGAACAATTTATTGTCATACGCTACATTTCCCTTGCTCCAGATTACCGTAAGAAAAAATATGAAGAGCAGGCAATTTGTGAATTAGCGGCTGGCAATCCCCAGAAAAAAATAACCACTGTCCCAGAATACGTTTATTTGATGAAATATTTAAAACAGAAATAGAACTATGACCAGTAACTTAACTTTAGAATTGCCCAATTTTGAGGGGCCGCTTGATTTACTTCTTCACTTAATCAAATCACAAAAAATTGATATCTATGATATTCCAATTGCTCAGATCACCAGCCAATATTTGTCTTATTTGCATGAGATGCAGAAACTAAACTTGCAAATTGCTGGCGAGTATTTTGTCATGTCGTCAATGCTGTTGAGGATCAAGTCCCAATCACTTTTGCCTCAAAATGATTTTACCGAAAATGATGAACCCGAAGAAGATCCTAGAGATGAGTTGGTACAACAGTTAGTTCAGTATTCCGTTTTTAAAAAAGTATCGGCTTATTTTAAGCAGCGAAATAATGAAGTACCTATTACAGCAGCTAAAGAAGAAAGTGTACCAGCTACCAAAAAGGTGCAACCGTTACCTTTGGGCCAAATCACCTCTTCAGAATTAGCTAATACTTTCATCGTTGTACTTCAAAGATTAAAACTCCGCCAGCCCGATATTGTTTCCGTTAATGTGAAAGAAACGCCAATTAATGATATGATTGACTTCTTACGCACCAAAATGGCTAAGCAGAAAAAAATTAGCTTTTTCTCCTGTAGCGACAAGATGACTAGCTTATCAGATGTAATTGGCTTGTTTTTAGCATTATTAGAATTATGTAAAAAACAAGAGATTAAGGTCAAGCAGTCGCGAATTTTCGGTGATCTGGAATTAGAAAGAATTGATAAAGATGGTAAGTAAAATTGCACAATTGGAGGCATTGCTATATGTAGCAGGCGATAATGGCATTCCAAGTGAAAATTTGTGTGAGTTAATGCAAGTTGAGCATTCCGCATTGCGCGAATTAGCCAAAAATTTGGCAGCTAAGCTTAAGCAAAATCAAGATTCTGGTTTGCAGGTGATACACATCAACCATAACTATAAATTGACTACTAGACCAGAAGTTAGTGAAGTAGTGGCTAATTTTTTTCAAAAAGATTTGTCAAAGTCGTTAAGTCAATCGGCACTAGAAATTTTATCAATTATTGCTTATCGTCAGCCCATTACGCGCATTGAAATCGATGAAATTCGTGGAGTAAATTCGTCAGGGGCTCTCCAAACTTTAATTTGGCGTGGACTTATTAAAGCAGATGGTAAAAAGGATGCACCAGGACACCCCAATTTGTATGTCACCAGTGATTATTTCTTACAGTATTTTGGCTATCAAAGTCTAGCTGACTTACCTCTGATAGAAGACTTTGAAGATGAAAGTATTAACTCTGAGGGTGAAATCGACTTATTCTCAGCTAATGGAAAAGCAGATAAAAATATTGCTGAAGCACAAAAAGGAGAAAAAGAATGAGTTTACAACGTTTACAAAAGGTAATCGCTGAGGCGGGAATTGCCTCTCGTCGTAAGGCTGAAAAAATGATTGAAGAAGGCAGAGTAACAGTTGACGGCGAGATTATTACCAAACTTGGAACCAAGGTAGATACTTTTAGCAATATTACGGTTGATGGGGAACCAATTGAGCGTGAAAGTCTGCATACTTATCTTTTTTATAAACCACGCGGCGTCGTTTCAACAGCAAATGATGACAAGGGAAGAAAGACCGTAGTAGATTATTTTTCCGATTTGCCATATCGGCTGTACCCAATTGGCCGGCTTGATTATGATACTTCAGGTTTGTTATTAATGACTAATGATGGTGAACTGGCTAATTTAATGATGCATCCTCGCAATAAGGTTGCTAAGGTCTATGTAGCAAAGATTGAGGGTCAACTGACACCAGAGGAAATTCATCGTTTATCTCATGGAGTCAGAATTGATCGTCATCGAAGTGCACCAGCTAAAGTAAAAATTATTCGGAGCGATAAAAAGAAGAATAGCCAAATTGTGCAGTTAACTATTCATGAAGGACATTATCATCAAGTCAAAAGAATGTTTAAAGCCGTAGGCCATCAGGTAAAGAAATTATCCCGTGAACGATACTCCTTTTTGACTTTGGGGAATCTTGTTTCTGGCAAATACAGGGAACTTACCCACAGTGAAGTTGACAGATTAAAACAGGTAGACTAGTATTTACTTGTAGTTAAATATCAGTTTGTTGTCTTCATGGCAGGGTGAAAATCCCGACCGGTGGTGAAAGTCCACGACCCACTTTTGTGGTGGAACCAATTATGGTACCGATAGTTAAAGTCTAGATGAAAGAAGACAGGCTCAACTAAAAGTTAAGACTTATTTTTGAATACTTACTTTTATTAGGTCTGTTGCTAGGAGCAACAGACCTATTCTTTTTGGAGGTAAGTATTGTGAAAAGAAGAAATATCACAAATCTAACTAATATAATTGCTTATGTACTAATTGGAACCATTTCATTTATCTTAATGGAATTGGCTTTTCCTCTCCCAGTAGCTAGCTTTTTAAAATTCGACTTTTCTGATGTTATTGTTACAATTGGGACCTTTTTATTCGGTCCAGTACCTGGTCTTATTATTGCCGCTGTTCGAATGTTAATTGACTTGATTTATAAAGGATTTGCATTGCCAAGTGTCATTGGCCAATTAGCTGCTTTAGCCGCCTCTATGTCTTTTGCACTGCCATTTTATTATATTGCTAAGGATGTTTCGGCTGGCGAAAAAAATGCCAAAAAACTTTATGTTAAACCAATTATCGGAATTATTTTGGGCATAATAGCGATGACAATTGTTTTATCCTTGTTAAATGCCTTAATCTTGACGCCAATATATGCAGTGACTACGGTTACGAATTTACCAGCAATTCACGGCTATACTGGACTGCTTAACTTTACGGAGAAAGTTTATCTTGGTCAACTTCTCCATATTCCGTCAATGTCTACGTATATTTTTGGCATAATCGTCCCATTTAACTTATTAAAAGGAGCAATTAATGGGGTAGTGGTTTATTTCCTATTTGAAGTTGTTTTGCGCAGCTTAAAGCCATTCGTAAGAAAGCATTTTAATTTAAAGAATTAACTTAATCTTGGGATATTAATTTTAAAATATGATTAGGAAAACAGTTCTCGTTCAAGAACTGTTTTTTATTTACCACTTTTTGCCCTATCATTTTAAAGTTGAAAAAACGAGTAAAAATTGATTTTATTTTTGGTAAAAGTGGTGCTAATTCCGGCATTGCTTAAGTATTATTGACTTAATTAATGCGTATCAAAACATATTAAGTGGTATAATATTTATGCATTTATGATTAACTTTATCTATTAAAAATACTAGATTTTTAATGTTTAAGTCAGCCATAGGTGTTTATGGAAATAAAAATGGGTACTAGTAAGCACTTGAAGTCGTTTGATTAGGTTAATTGAACGATAAAGTAATTACTTATTTACTAAGAAGGAGAAAAAATGGCAAATAGACGTAAGAAAATTAATTTGAGCAAAAAGCTGTTAGTTAGTTCCGCAATTGCCGGAATTATTGGCGGGACCGCGGTCACGCTTTTTCCCACGCAAGCGGGCTATATCCAGACCGTGCAGGCTAAAAAGAAGAAACCGCACTATAGTTCAATAATTAATATTAGTAGATTTTCTGAAAACAATGACTGCCTTCTAAAATATGATGTGACAACTAAGACTTTGCATATTAAAGAAGGGGCTAACAGCAATACGTTAGGGAGGACCCCAATTTATCGGGCAGTTTACGATGCGAAAAAGCATATCTCTAAAAGAAATATGTTTAAGCCTACTGATATTGAACACATCAGTATTGATAGTCAGATTAAATTACCAAGAAATTCTAGCCTTTTGTTTGGTAGATTATACAAGCTGCAAGATATTAGCGGTCTTGATAAAGTAGATACCGGTGATGTTGATAGTTTTGAGAAATTATTTTATAAAGATAAAAGTTTACAAAGCTTAGATTTGAGTTCATGGGACATAAGTTCTATAGGCTATGCTGGAGCTAGCGAAATGTTTTCCGGCGCAAAGTCATTAACTCAGATTAATCTAACCAATTGGGATGATATCCCAGATACTGACATGCTTTCTGGTCTTGATACCACCAAAGTCAAGATTATCGGCTTTGATGATGAAGATTAATCGTAAAAAGTGATACATTCTTTTGGTAAAATATCGCAAATCATATTTTTAGGCATTAAGCTACAAGGTAACTTGATGCTTTTTTCATGACTAAGATTTTGCGGCCTTATAGCCAGTTAAATTAGTAGAATTGCAGTGACCATAAATTTTGCATTCAGTTAACCGCCCCAATATTAATCACTTCTTCCTTAAGAATTACAAGTCCAAGCATTTCTTGTTGTTTTATTATTTACATGTAGTACAATTAAACTTGTCAAAAATAAAACAACAAATTATGAATTCTGAAAGGTAAGAATAAAAATGAAATACGCTGTTACAGCTGCAACCGGAAATTTTGGCCAACTGGCTGTGAAATACTTAAGTCAATTAACTAGTTCAAAAGATATTGTCGTCGTTGCCAGAAATCGGGAGAAAGCCGAGAAGCTTTTTCCTAACTTTGAAATAAGAATTGGTGACTATGATAAACAAACATCAATTACCAAAGCATTGCAGGGAATTGATCGGGTCTTATTTATTTCTTCTCAACCTGGCGGAAAAGTTGACCGCAAAGTGCAGCACCAAAATGTAGTTAACGCGATTCAGGCAAATCATGTTAGCTTTGTGGCCTATACTAGTTTTGCTCATGCTCAAAGTTCACCTACACCGCTAGCTCAAGATCACAAGCTAACTGAAGACATGATTATTAAAACCAATATTGCGCACTCGTTTTTGCGTAACAACTGGTATTTAGAAAATGAAGCAGGATTTTTTGCAAGTGCTAAAGAAGCACAAAAAGCTGTTTACTGGGCAGACAATTGTGCCGGCTGGGCTTTAGAAAGTGAATATGCACAGGCAGCTGCTAATGTTTTAACTTCTTCAGAGCCACGTGAAGTCTACGAATTTACGGGCAAGCCAATTACTTACCAAGAGCTAGGACAAGCTACAAGCGAAGCATTGGGCAAAAAATGTTCAATTTTGCAGGTCTCTCGTGAAAATTATATTGCTGACCTGGAAAATAAGGGGTTGGATCACTCAACGGCAACTCTTTATGCCTCTTTCCAAGAGCCAATTGCTAGCGGTTCCTTAAACGAAACCAGTTCAGATTTACCATTAGTGTTAGGACACCCATTGACTGATTTAAGTACAGCAATCAAGAAAATTGTTTTATAAAAGGAGAACAAAATTAAATACTCTTATAAATTAAGTGATGCTATTCATGTTTTAGCTTATTTATTACTTTGCCCAGATTCTGACCATTCAAGCAAAGCAATTGCAGCAAGCGTAGAAGCTAATCCTAGTGTAATTAGAAGCTTAATGAGTGACTTACGCAAAGCTAATTTACTTTCTAGTCATCAAGGTTCAGTTAAACCAACTTTAGTTAAGCCGCCTTCCGAAATCAGTCTATTCGATATCTATCAAGCTCTTAATGTTAATCACCATCTTTTCCATGTCGATCCTGATACCAATCAAAATTGTATTGTGGGCAGAAATATTCAACCAGTTCTTCAAAATGTTTATGGTGAAATTGAAAAAGATGCAGAAAAGAAAATGATGGAAATATCTTTGGAAGATATCGTAAAGCAAATTAACCAACAAATTGCGGACCATGCTTCTTCAAACGAAAATACTAACTAAAAACAGTTTCTAAATTCAACTTGATTCAATATTATTTTTATCCATTTTACCTATTAAATATGCTAAAATTAAGCAAGTTAGGTGAAGGAGGTTTTCAAATTGAATCAGAACCCGCAAGGACCGTTTAAGCATTATGAACGCCCTCATAATTCTAGGACGATGATTAATAAGTCAGGCTCAAAATACTGGATGATCTTAATGGTTCTTATAGTTATTATTATTGTTGCTCTTGTACCGGTTGTGCATCATTTGGCTGCAAATAGTGAAACCAGCAACCGGGTAGTTGAATTGCAAAAAGCGACTAAGAAGCGCAAACGGGTAACAGAAAAGAAGACTTCCAAGACTCAAATTAATGCGAAGGTTAAAGACAAGGCAAAGAAAAAAACATTATCCAAGCCTAAAGTTCAGGCACAGGATAAGCCAGTTGAAACAAAAGTTAAACAATATACAGTTCAAAGCGGCGATTCTTTAACTAGCATTGCAGATAAATTTAACCTAACGGTTAATGATTTGGCACAACTTAATCAACTTAATCCAGAAGATCAAGTAAACGCCGGTCAGAAGCTGAGAGTAAAGTAGTTAATAGAAAGGGCAGGGACTTCAAGTCCCTTTTTTAATGGCATGCAGATAGCAATTGATGGACCAGCTTCAGCTGGTAAAAGTACAGTCGCAAAAATTATTGCGCAAAAATTGGGTTTTACTTACATTGATACTGGGGCAATGTATCGTGCCTGCACGGTAATAGCACAAGAAAATCAGCTTGATTATGGTGACGAAGAGGCGATCCTAGCCGCAGTTGATCAAAATCAAATTGAATTAAAAGTAGTTGATGGTGAACAAAAAGTTTTTACAGGTAAAAATGATGTTACGCAGGCAATTCGGATGCCTGAAGTTTCAGCAAATGTTTCCCAGGTTTCAGCACTTTCCGGTGTTAGGGAAAAAATGGTCAGTCTTCAGCGGCAAATGGCAGGTAAGATGAATGTCGTAATGGATGGTCGTGATATCGGCACAACAGTTTTACCTCACGCAGAAGTGAAAATTTTTTTGGTAGCTTCAGCAAAGTCTCGTGCCCAAAGAAGAATGCTTGACTTAAAGCAGCGCGGAATAAAAAGTAGTCAAACATTGGCAGAGATTGAAGAAAGTATTAAGCAACGTGATTACAAGGATTCTCATCGCAAAATTTCACCGTTAAAAAAGGCGCCAGATGCGGTTGAAATTGATACGACTAAGATGAGTATTGAACAAGTTGTTGACGCAATTTTGGCTGAAATTGCTAAAAGTCAAAAAAATATTTAAAAAAGGTGCTAAAACAGTAGAAAAATATCTCACTTTCATTTAAAATTAGATTATGATATTGGGAGGTAAATAATGTCAGAAAACAGTAATCAATTTTTAGATGCATTAAAGCAAATGCAAGGAGTTGAGGTCGGCGATATTGTAGATGTTGAAGTATTAGACGTTGAAGAAGGTCAAATCGATGTTGGTGTTGAAAATGCTGGTGTCGAAGGTGTGATTCCACGTCGTGAATTCACTTCAGATCGCAACGTTGATCTACGCGAAGCCGTTAAGCCAGGAGACAAGTTTAAAGCTTTAGTCTTGAGAAAAGCTGGTGGAGACAAGGAGAACGGTGAGTTCTTCTTCTCAGTAACTCGTCTTAAGGAAAGAGAAGCTTACGACGAATTGCAAAAAGACTTTGAAGCAGGTAAAACAATCGAAGGTACTGTTACTTCATCAGTACGTGGTGGTTTATTAGTTGATGTTGGTACAAGAGGATTTTTACCAGCTTCACTTATTTCTAACCGCTATGTTTCTGATCTTAAACCATACATTGGCAAGACAATGAAGCTTAAGATTACAGAAATTGATCCAAGCAAGAACCGTCTGATTCTTTCTCACAAGGATTTAATTGAAGAAGAACGTGAAGAAGCCTTTGATAAAGTAGCATCACAATTAGTTGTTGGTGATGTAGTAGAAGGCAAAGTTTCTCGTTTGACCAACTTTGGTGCTTTTGTTGATGTTGGTGGTGTAGACGGTTTAGTTCACATCTCTGAAATTTCTTACAAGCACGTTGACAAGCCTAGTGATGTATTAAAGGCTGGTCAAGATGTTAAAGTTAAAGTTATTGGTATTGATGATGACAGACACCGCATCTCCCTTTCAATCAAGCAAACTGAACCTTCCCCATTTGAACAAGCTACAGCTGAATTACACGAAGGCGACATTTTTGAAGGTGAAGTTAAGTCTTTAACTAACTTTGGTGCCTTTGTAGAAGTTGCTGATGGCATTCAAGGCTTGGTCCACGTTTCTGAAATATCATATAAACACGTAGACAAACCTAGTGATGTTCTTGAAGTTGGACAAACAGTTAAGGTTAAAGTTTTGAACATTGACCCTAATGAACGTAGAATTTCACTTTCAATGAAGGCTGCTGATTCTAAAGGTTCTGAAAATGAAGGATCTCATTCGCACAGTTCATACAACAGAAACTCTGTTAACAAGAAATACATGAACAACGATGACAGTGGCTTTGCTTTAGGTGACATTATTGGTGACCAATTGAAAGATCGTCGTTAGTTGTAAATTTAATGAGCCGACTTTTTAAGTCGGCTTTTTTTATTATTAAAAGGAGGCTGAAAATATGGTTTTACCTGTAGTTGCAATTGTAGGACAACCAAATGTTGGTAAATCTACTCTTTTCAACCGGATTATTAATGAACGTTTGGCAATTGTAGAAGATAAGCCCGGCGTTACCCGTGACCGTAATTATGCCCAAGCTGAATGGATGGGACATAAATTTGACTTAATTGATACTGGCGGTATTACTTGGGAAAATGGCCGAATCGAAGATGAGATTCGTGCCCAAGCCGAAATAGCTATTGAAGAGGCAGATGTGATTGTAATTTTAACTAGTGTTACTAATCACTTAACCGATTTAGATGAGCGTATTTCGCAAATGCTTTATCAAACAAAAAAGCCGGTTATATTAGCGGTTAATAAAGCAGATAATCCTGAACAAAGAATGGATATTTATGATTTTTACAGTTTAGGTTTCGGGGATCCAATTCCCATTTCTAGTGTTCACGGAACGGGAATTGGTGATTTGCTTGACCGAATTGTTAGTGAACTACCAAAAGATCTAGCTAAAGATGATGATGACCAGATTTCGTTCAGTGTAATCGGGCGACCAAACGTTGGTAAATCATCGATTGTCAATAGTTTACTCGGACAAAAGCGGGTAATTGTCAATAATGAAGAGGGAACAACTCGTGATGCTGTAGATACCCCTTTTATTAGCGAAGATGGTACAAAATACCGAATTGTTGATACAGCTGGAATCAGACGACGAGGCAAAGTCTATGAAAAGACTGAAAAGTATTCGGTAATGCGTGCAATGAGTGCGATCGAGCATTCCAATATCGTCTGCTTGGTTCTTGATGCTAGTACCGGTATTAGGGAACAAGATAAACATGTTGCTGGGTACGCACATGAGGCTGGACGCGGCATTATTATTGTCGTCAACAAATGGGATTTACCGAAGAAGAATAGCAATAGTGGTAAAGATTTTGAACGAGTTATTCGTGAAGAATTCCAGTATCTAGACTATGCGCCTATTTTATTCGTTTCAGCAAAAACGGGCCAAAACTTGGAGCAAATTCCGAAGATGGTTAAGCAAGTTCACCAAAACCAGACTCAAAGAATTAAATCCAGTGTTTTAAATGATCTCCTGCTCGAAGCCAGCAAGTTGGTACCAACACCAATGGTACGAGGAAAACGCCTTAGAGTTTATTATATGACTCAGGTGTCTACAAATCCGCCCACTTTTGTGGTGTTTGTAAATGATCCAGAATTAATGCATTTTTCCTATGAGCGATTTTTAATAAATCAATTACGTGATAACTTTGATTTTACTGGCACACCAATTAAGGTTATTGCACGTAAAAGAAAATAGTTTGTATCTAGCAAATAGATAAAAATGACAATTTTCGGCTAAATTGCTTGTTGTACTATGGCTTTTGTGCTATTTTGAAACAAGGAAAGAATGATTAGTCATGATCATTGTTCCTTGTTTCTCTGATGAGGAATAAGTAAAGAATCTCTGTTATGAGATTCATTTTTGGGAGGTGAATTTTCTATGGCAAATAAAGCAGAATTAGTTACTGAAGTTGCTTCAAAAACTAAGTTAACTAAAAAGGATGCAGCTACAGCTGTTGATGCAATTTTCAGTTCGATCCAAGAGGATCTTTCAAAAGGTAAAAAAGTTCAATTGATTGGCTTTGGTACTTTTGAAGTGCGTAAGCGTGCAGCTAGAAAAGGACGTAACCCACAAACTGGTGATGAAATTGAAATTCCAGCTAGTGTTGTTCCTGCATTTAGACCTGGTAAAGCTCTTAAAGAAGCTGTTAAATAAGCTGATTAGTTTTATCCAAAAAGATGGTGGCCATAATGCCATCATCTTTTTGTTTGTACTTTTATCTAAAATGAACACGATGAATCTGAGACAGGAAGGAAAATTATGAGCTATTCAGAAGAATTGCTAGATTCAATTCAAAAACAAGATTTTTCCAAAGAAAAAATTTTATTAAAAAAGGCTCTAGATGAAGATGAACCAGAAATTTTGGCTTCCTTAGCCGAAAATTTAACTGGCTTAGGTTTTACTGACATAGCCAAAGAAGTTTACCGTAGTTTAATTGCGCGTTTTCCAAAAGAAGACCTTTTCAAAATTTACCTCGCTGAAATTCTGTTGAACGATGGTAAAGACGATGATGGACTGTCACTTCTTTATGCAATTCCAGAAGACTCATCCGCTTATTTGGATAGCCTATTAGTTCAAGCGGATTACTATCAAACTAATGGCTTGCTTGAGACGGCGTATAGCAAGCTCCTAAAGGCCGCTAAAGTGGCACCTGAAGAAGATGTCGTAAAGTTTGGATTAGCTGAACTAGACTATCTTAGTGGCCGTTATGAGCAAGCCTTAGATTTGTATCAGGATTTATTAAAAAGACACAAAAACTTTAGTGAGATTAACCTAAATGACCGTCTGTTTCAGACTCTAGCTAAGTTGGGCCGCTATGAAGAAGCAAGTGAAGTAATTGAAAAACACGCGAGTGAACTGTTAGACATTGACAGTAAGTACCAAGCAGCCTTAGTTATGTTAGCGGTCAATAAAGACGATCAGGCAATCAAATACCTAGATGAAGTGATTGACCAAAGTCCTGATTACGTGAATGCATATCGGCTGTTGGCGTCTGCTTATGAACACAAAAATGATAATGACCAAGTTTTACGGTCAGCACAAGCAGGAATCGCATATAACGAGCTTGATGCATCTTTATACGCAATTGGGGCAAAAGCTGCTGTTAAGCTTAATGAATTTGACACCGCTGAGGAATTGCTCAAAAAGGGCTTGAAATTTTTACCTGAAAACGTTGATTTACGTTTACAACTATCAGATTTATATTTAAAGGAAAATAAGCACCAAGAAAACTTAGAATTATTTAGTAAAATACCTGATAATGAATTAGAGCCACAAGCACATTGGAACATGGCTCTTTCTTACGAGGCTCTTGAGCAGACTGAAAAGGCTAAAAGTGAGTTTTTACTTGTTTATCCCGAATTTCAGGATAATACCGCTTTTTTACGACAAATGATTCTCTTTTTTAATGCTGAACCTAATTCAACTACCATTGTTCAAGAATTATTAAATCGTTATTTGAAACTTGAACCAGAGGATACAGAAATGCAGGATTTAGCTAATAATTTACTTGATTAGCAGAACTAAAAAAGATCGCATTGATATGAACCCCAAAATTAGGACAGTTTAATAAATTTTAACTAAGGACTAATGCCCGATATTCAAGCGGACTTAGTCCTTTTAGTTTTACTTTGATTCTTTGCTGGTTATAGTAACTGATATATTTTTGGATTGCTTCTTCCAGTTCGTTTAAATTCTTAAACTGGGTTTCGAAGCCATAGAACATTTCCCGTTTGAGTATGCCAAAGAACCCTTCCATTAATCCGTCATCTAAGGAATTGCCCTTACGCGACATAGACTGTTCGATTCCATGGTCTTTTAGCCAGGCTTGGAATTTAGGATGCTGGTACTGCCAGCCTTGATCTGTATGAAAAATCAGACCATTTAATGCTGGATGCTTGCGCCAAGCCTGTTTTAGCATGTCCATAATCTGTTTAAGGTTAGGACTGCGGGAAATGGAGTAGGCAATCACCTCTTGCGTGCAGCCATCAACAATGGGTGACAGGTAGGTCTTCTGACCGTTGAGTTTGAACTCGGTCACGTCTGAATACCACTTGTGTTCCGGGTAAACTGCGCTAAAATTACGTTTAATCAAGTCGTTCTTAATTGGACCCTGGTTGCCGCGATAGCTATTATACTTATGCCAGCGTTTACTGACGATACCAAAGAGTTTCAGCTTGTTCATCAAGCGTTGTACTTTTTTGTGATTGACTAGCCAACCACGTCGCCTAAGTTCCAGAGTAATGCGCCGATAGCCATAGCGATGCCGGTGTTCTTCATAAATGGCTTTGATTTCAGCCATCACCTGCTGGTTGCCACGATCCTTATCCTTTTTCTGCAAATTGTAGTAATAATTACTGCGGGATAGATGCGGGAGATTGGGATTAGCATTAATAACAGCAAGAATAAAAGTTACGCTGACCTTGAGTTCACGCCTCAGCTGGGTAACTGCCCGGGCTATTTCCGCGGCTTGCGGTTCTTGGTCCGCTGGTCGACTAAGGCGGTCAATTTTTTTATAAATTCGTTCTCGACGGTCAGCTTCAAGTTCTGCTGGCGTAAGTGCTCGTTTTCTTGCTTCAGACGTTTGATTTCTGGATCTTGTTTGGGCATGGGGTGATCGTCCTTTTTGTTTGATAACGACATTATACCCGTTTTCACGATAGCTGCGAAGCCAATTAGCCAACATACCGTTACTTTTTAGGCCAAGATCAATTGCCACCTGATAAGCTGGTTCATGCTTGACTAGTACTCGTATAATAGCCTGCTTTTTAAACTCAAGTGAATATTCAGTATAGGGCTGGTCTAAAATAGCTAGGCCGTGACGTTGAATAAGAGCAAGCAAATACTTAATGTTAGCAGGATTAATGCCATAACGTCGACCCAATTCACTAGGTCTAATGTTATAATTCCGCCAAAGATTGAAGATTTCAATTTTATCTTGTTTGGATAATTTAGCCATAATAAAAACCTCGAAGTTGTCCTAACTTCGGGGTTCATATCACATATCAGAATGCGATCTTTTTATTTGCGGATAATAAAGTGACGTTGCTTTTGTTTGTAAGTAAAGCCTTCTCCCAGTGCTTCGTGAACTTCAATTACGCTCACAAATGCTTTGGGGTCTTCGGCGCTAATTAATTCTTTCACGGCAGGAATTTCACGTGGCGAAACGACTAAATAGATTACAGGACGATTAACTTTACTATAGCCACCCCGAGCTTCGAAATAGGTAAAACCGCGATCAAGTTTTAAATCAATCATCTGCGCGATTTGCTGGTACTTATCTGATATTATTAGTAAACCACGAGCGGAGTAGGCTCCTTGTTGGACAGCATCCATTACGCGTGAAAGGATAAATGATGCCACCAGCGTATACATAATGTGCTTTAAGTCTAAATAAGTTAGTGACGCAAACAAGACCAGCGCATCGCAGAATAAAAGCACCTTGCCAGAGGACATGCCGTATTTTAATTGACAAATTCGGGCAATGATATCAGTCCCGCCTGAAGTGCCATTATACCTAAATACTAATCCTAGACCTATTCCAGATAGGGTTCCCGCTAAAATCGCTGACAAGAAGAGGTCGTGTTCCAAGTTTAATTGATATATAATAGGTATCAAGCGCCAAAACCATAGGAAAAAAGAGAGCCAAAGAGTTCCCCAAATTGTGTAAGTCAAGAGTCGCTTACCCATAAAGCGATATCCCAAAAATATTAGTGGGATATTTAAAATAAGCGAGGAAAGCCCCATATTGATGCCCCAAAAGTGTCTAAGAAGCAAAGTAATACCGCTGATACCGCCATCTGTTAACTGATTAGGTGCGGAAATCATGTCTAAACTTAAGCCATAAATGGCGCAACCTAGCATGATCATAAATAGTTCTAGAATGTTTCTTCTAGTAATTTTTTGCATGATGATTATTATCTTTCTATTCAATCTTTGACGCTATAAACTTACCACATTTTCTAATGAAAAACACTATACAAATGAGTTGATTATCTGATGAAAAAAATAAATGATTTACCCCAAATTTTTGTTGCTGCAATTCCCGTACTTGAAAAGCTTGAAGAAGCGGGTTTTGAAGCATACTTTGTTGGTGGTTCAATTCGTGATTTGCTTTTAAAACGACATATTCATGATATTGATATTGCCAGCAGTGCATATCCTGAAGAAGTTAAACGATTATTTCCTAAAACAATCGATACTGGCATTAAGCATGGTACTGTAACTGTCTTATACAATGGTAGTAGTTATGAAATAACAACGTTTCGAACCGAATCAGGTTACCAGGATTTTCGCCGCCCTGATCATGTTACCTTTGTTAGAAGTCTCAAAGAGGACTTAAAGCGGCGTGATTTTACTATCAATGCGTTAGCAATGAATACTAAAGGCGAAATTGTTGATCTATTCAATGGCTTAGATGATTTACACCACCATCTAATTAAAGCCGTTGGTGATCCTTTAGAACGCTTTCACGAGGACGCATTGCGCATGATGCGGGCAGTCCGCTTTATGAGTCAATTACAATTCGACCTGGAAGAGCAAACTGAAGAGGCTATTCGACAACTCCATTATTTGTTACCTAAAATTTCGGTTGAACGAATCCGTGACGAGTTTGTCAAAATGGGGACTGGACCAAATTCAAGAAAGGCATTTGCGGTCTTCTTGGATACAGAATTAAGCGAAGGAGCTCCCGATTTTGCTGGCAAGAAAGATTTACTAGCAATTTACCCCAGTTTGAAGTTTGATCCTATTTTAGAATCAAGTCTTTGGGCCGTGATTATCATTTTACTGAAAATAGCTAACAATGAAATTGGTCAATTTATGCGCGATTGGAAAAATTCCAATGCAATGACCAGCAAAGTAGAAAAAATTGTTGATTTGTTTGACCTGCTTTCAGAACGTGCCCCAACGGATTATGAACTTTTTGAAGCAGGAAAAGAAACGTTATTGAATACAATTGATGTTGCGCAAATTTTGGGGCAGCCAATTAATTCTGAGGCTTTAGTTGACCGCTATATGGCGTTACCAATTAAGTCTTCTTCTGAACTAGTTATTGATGGTCGCTTTCTAATCGCTGCCGGCGTTAATCCGGGCCCTAAACTAGGTGAACTACTTACAGACATTAAGAAAAAAGTGATTGCCGGTGAATTGGAAAATTCACGTGAGGCAATCACCGCATTTTTAGGTAATGAATTTTAAACATAAAATAAAACAGCAAAATACATCAAAGCTGAACCGAGAAGAACAAACAGATGCCAGACAACATGAATAAAGGGAACGTTTTTCATGGTATAAAGCAGTGCCCCAACGGTATAAGCAATTCCGCCGCCAACGAGGAGCCAAAAGCCGTTAGGACTCAAGCGGACATATAGGTATTTTCCAGCTAAAATAACCAGCCACCCCATACCAACATATAAAACCGTATCCAAAATGACATGCTTGCCCCGGTTAAAAATATAGTAGATGATTCCAAAGATTGCGATTAGCCAAATGAGGCTAAACAGTAGCCAGCCCCATTTGCCCCCGATAGCTACTAGTGCAAAGGGCGTATACGAGCCACCGATTAAAAGGTAGATAGAGGAATGGTCAAAAATTTGGAATACATTTCGTGCTTTGGTAAAAATTAAGCTATGAAATAACGTCGAAAATAAATATAAAATCAATAAGCAGCTGCCATAAATGGCAAAGGTAAAAAGCCTTATGGTGCTATGCATTGATACTGCCTTTAAAATTAATAAAATTAAGCCAACAATTGCTAAGCAAAAACCGATTCCGTGGGTAACCGCACTAAGCGTGTTATCTAATACGTAATAGTTTTTGCTTTTTTTAGTTGGCTCCTGCCAAAGTTCTTTTAATTTCATTATGAAAAAAGATATTCACTTTCTTTTTTTTGTTATAATAATTTATAATTGATACAATTCACATTCTATCATACAATGTGAACAGCAATTCAGAATTGAGGTCGAGTAGGTTGTCAGAAATAAAAATTTTGACCGATTCTTCTGCACAGTTAACGCCAGAAGAAATTGAAAAATATCATATAACAGTTGTACCATTATCCGTAACAGTTGGTGGAAAGACATATCTTGATGGCGTTGAAATCACCAGGCAGGAATTTGTTGAAAAAATGAGTCAGGCAGAAGATCTGCCTAAAACAAGTCAACCACCAATCGGCAGATTAGTAGATACAATTAAGGACTTAACGGCTGATGGGAGTGAAGTCGTTGGCATCTTTTTGGCTAAAGCACTTAGCGGAACGGTTGATGCTGCCAGACAAGCAGTCGAATTAAGTGGCAAGTCGGATCTAGTTCATGTTGTTGACTCTGAACTGACTGATCGGGCTGAAGGCTTGCAAGTTTTGGCTGCCGCTCGCGATGTTGCAGCTGGGAAACAAGTTCCAGAAATTTTAACTCACCTTGAAAATATCAAGAAAACTCAGCGTTTGCGAATGATGATTGTCAACCTTGAAAATGTGATTAAAGGTGGACGGTTAGGGCCAATCTCAGGTAAGATTGCTAATTTGCTGAATATTAGAATCGAGTTACAAATGCCGCACGGTGAATTAAAAGTAGCCAAAAAAGGGCGCGGCAAGAAATTCACGATGGCATTTGACCAGCGTGTCCTAGATGATATTGAGGCTAATAAAGAAAAAATTAAAGAAGTTGGTATTTCCTACGTATCACTCAATGGTGTACCACAGCGTTTGCTTGATTTTGCCCAAAAAATTAAGGACATTAATTCTAAAATTGATGTGTTGGTACGCGAAACTAGCCCAATAATTGCTACACACGCGGGCATGGATGCATACGCAATTTTATATTATACGGAGTAATTAATTGGCATATCGAGAAAGTTTTTACCGTTACTTAATGACGTTACGGGATGCAGATTCCACCGATCCTGTCGTGCAATTTGCAAATAATGCACAAAATGATCAAACTTTTCCTAAGCAAGAGCAAAATTACGAAAAGCTATCGGAGTATCTTGAGCTAAATGCGGGCTATTTACCGAGCATGAGCATTTTTGATCAAGCTTATCAGATGTATCACGATAAAATGATGTATTAACAAAGGCTCCTTCTTGGGGCCTTTTTAGTGTAAAGAAGGCAAAAACAATGGCTAAAATTCAATGGTATCCTGGTCACATGAACAAGGCTCGCAATCAACTTGAGGACAAAATGGGATTAATTGATGTTCTGGTTGAAGTACTTGATGCGAGAATTCCTGAGTCATCTAGAAATCCGATGATTGAAGACTTAGTTGGCGATAAACCGCACTTAATTATTTTAAATAAAGCTGACTTGGCCGACCCGGTAATGACTAAAATCTGGCAGAAAAAATTGAGTGGCAAAGGCAAGGTGGTAATGGCACTGGACTCTTTGCATAATACTAACATGCAGGTTTTAGTTCGGATGGTGAAAAAAGCAGCAAGCGCTAAAATTGCTAAATTGGAAGCAAAAGGTGCAGCCAATCCGGTTATTCGCATTGCTCTGGCCGGCATCCCTAACTGTGGTAAGTCGACCATTATTAATCGTTTGGTTGGCCGCAATGTAGCGGCTGTGGGTAATAAGCCTGGTGTAACCAAGGGCCAAACTTGGTTGAAGACGCAATCTAATATTCAGATTTTAGATACTCCCGGAATTTTATGGCCTAAGTTTGAAGATCAGGACGTTGGCTATAAGCTTGCCGCCTTTGGCGCAATTAAAGATAGTATTTTTAGTGCTGATGATGTTGCGCTATTTTTACTTGCCAGGTTGCGTGAACATTATTTGGGCGATGTGGCGAAGTTTGCGCGAACAACTAAGGAACAAGTAGGCCGAATCAATGATACAGATTTGCTTTTGGCCCTTACCGAAGAATACGGGATGCGTGACGACTATGATCGCTTTTCTTTGTATCTTCTCCAACGCCTGCGTAAAGGCAAAGTAGGAAGGATCACATTAGATCGACCATGACAATCAATGAAATAAAAACTTTATTAACTCAAGAAAAACTTCCCACAGAAACAATCACCCAGTTGGCGCAAGATCCAAGAGCAGGCGTTCAAAAATTACTGGTTAGCTATCAAAAGCGTCAGGCTAAATTAGCAAGTAAAAAAGCAGCATTTGAAAAGCGGTTTGATTATGAGCGCCAATTTTGGGCTAAAAAGCAAGTAGTGGCCGGTGTCGATGAAGTTGGTCGTGGACCTTTGGCTGGTCCGGTGGTGACAGCTGCCGTCGTTATTGACCAGGATTTTGATCTGATCGACGTGAATGATTCGAAAAAACTGAGTGCTAAAAAAAGATGCGAACTTTATCCTAAAATTTCAGAAGAAGCAGTCAGTGTCGCTGTCGGCGTCAAAGACGCTGAGGTAATAGACAAAGTAAATATTTATGAAGCAGACCGATTGGCTATGGCACAGGCCGTCAATAATTTAGATTGTTCCGTTGATGCTTTGCTTGTTGATGCGATGGATGTGCCGGTAGCTCTTCCGCAAGTGAAGTTAATTAAAGGGGATGCAAAGTCTAATTCGATTGCTGCCGCTTCAATTGTTGCCAAGGTTTTTCGTGATAAGCTAATGGCAGATTATGCTAAAATCTATCCCGAATATCACTTTGAAGTCAATGCCGGCTATGGTACTAAAGAGCATTTGGCCGCTATCAGGCAGTATGGCCCATCACCAATTCACCGTAAAACATTTGCACCTGTCAGTGAGTTTTATCAATAAAAAATTTCCCTCCTTTTTTACGTATATGTAGATAGGGAGGTTTTTTATGAAAACAACAAATTTTCTTTTGCGTTTAAAATTACAAAAAGGAATTGGTTATGTTAAGATGTTAAAAATTGCTAGTCAACTAGATACAGCTGATGTCAATCTTAAAGCGCTGATGAAAATGGACTTGCCTAGCAATTTAAAAAGAGCGAGTTTAGCTGCTTATAATGATGATCAGGCGGAAATTTACGTAAAACGAATCAAGAAGCAGTGTCAGGTTATTAGCTTTTTTGACGATGTGTATCCGGAGCAATTGCGCCAAATTTACCGGCCGCCGTTAGTTTTGTTTGCTCAGGGAGATGTTAATCTCTTACAGCAAAAAATTGTGACAATAGTGGGTTCACGCATGGCAACGTCATATAGTCGTTCAGTTTTGACCAAATTGGTTCCCCATCTTGTTAAAAAAGGCTGGGTGATTGCTAGTGGCTTGGCTAAGGGCGTTGACGTGATGGCGCACAAGGCAGCACTAACTAGTGAAGGTAAAACAATCGCGGTAGTTGGTAATGGCTTAAATCATTTTTATCCGCTCAGTAATTATCACGTTCAAGAACAAATTATCCGCCGTGGCCTAATTCTTAGCGAGTATTTGCCTGACACGCCGCCAAGACCCTTTCGTTTTCCGCAAAGAAATCGGATATTAGCTGGTATTGCCCAAAAAGTAGTTGTTACCGAGGCGCAGGAAAAATCCGGTTCACTGATTACAGCGAACCTGGCATTACAGGAAAATCGCGATATTTATGCGGTTCCGGGGCCAATTGACAATGAGCTTTCTGCTGGGCCAAACAAGCTGATTGCCGCGGGGGCGATTCCGATAACTGATTATCAGTTATAACTTGAAAGATTTGACAATTTGCGGGTAAATATACTATTGTCAGACTAGTATTTTAAAAAAGAATTTAATGAGGAGGCTTTTGATGCCAACAAAATCAAAGCCAAAAAAACGTAAAAAAACATTAGTGATCGTTGAGTCGCCGGCTAAGGCTAAGACTATTGAAAAATATCTCGGACGTAATTATCGCGTCATTGCATCGAAAGGCCATATTCGTGATTTACCTAAGTCACAAATGGGAATTGATTTTGATCATGATTACAAACCGAAATATATTTCGATTCGGGGTAAAGGCGACACGATTAAAGAATTAAAATCTGAGGCTAAGAAAGCTAAAGATGTTTACCTAGCATCTGACCCCGATCGTGAAGGAGAAGCAATTGCGTGGCATGTGGCTCATGCCTTAAATCTGGATGATACGGCTAAGAACCGGGTTACTTTTAACGAAGTTACCAAGGATGCTGTTAAAAACAGTTTTAAAAATCCCCGTGCCATTGATATGGATACGGTAAATGCTCAGCAGGCCAGAAGAATCCTAGATCGAATTGTAGGATATTCTTTATCGCCAATTCTATGGGATAAGGTGAAAAAAGGACTTAGTGCAGGACGTGTTCAGTCTGTTGCTCTTAAGTTGGTAATTGACCGCGAAAAGGAAATTAAAAACTTTAAGCCCGAAGAATACTGGACAATTGATGCCGAGTTCAAAAAGAAAACTAAGGCGTTTAAGGCACAATTCTGGGGCGTCGATGGCAAAAAGCAGGATTTGCCGAATAATGAAGCCGTGCAAAAAGTTCTAGCAAAAATTGATAAAAAGCAGGCTTTTCAAGTTAATAATGTCGTTAAGCGTGAACGTCGGCGGCAACCTGCTGCACCGTTTACGACTTCAACTATGCAGCAAGAAGCTAATAAGCGTCTAAATTATCGGACGCGCAGAACCATGAGTATTGCACAGCAGTTATATGAAGGTATTAGTCTGGGCAAACAGGGCACAGTCGGTCTAATCACCTATATGAGAACGGACTCTAAAAGGACATCCCCAATTGCTCAAGCTGAAGCATCTAAGTTCCTAAATGAAAAATACGGCAAAGAATATGCTGCCAAAGGTGCAAGACACTTTAAAAATCAGGAAGATGCGCAGGATGCCCATGAAGCAATTCGGCCTACAAGTGTTTACCGGACACCCGAATCTTTAAAGGATGTTTTAACTACCGAACAATATCGTCTTTACAAACTGATTTGGTCCCGCTTTTTAGCCAGTGAAATGACGCCTGCTGTTTACGATACCGTAAGAGCTGACATTGAACAAAATGGGGTAATTTTCCGGACGACTGGTTCGAAAATGAAGTTTGCTGGTTTCACCAAGGTTTATGATAATTTGCAGGAAAAAAATGTAGAATTACCTGAACTAGATGATGGTGATCAAGTTAAGTTAGCAAAATCCGATAACAAGCAGCATTTTACGTTGCCGCCTGCACGCTACACGGAAGCCAGTTTAGTTCATACACTGGAAGAAAATGGTGTCGGGCGTCCGTCAACCTACGCGCCAACGATCGATACGATTCAGCGTCGCTATTATGTCAAGCTTGAGGGTAAAGCAATAGTACCTACTGAATTAGGAGAGATTGTCGATAACTTAATCGAAAAATTCTTCCCGGATATTGTTAACATTGATTTTACCGCCCAATTAGAAAGCGACCTCGATAGCATTGAGGCAGGGAAGAAAAATTGGGTCAAGGTAATTGACGAATATTATCACCCGTTTAAAAAGGAATTAGATAAAGCCGAGTCAGGCATTCAAAAAGTTCAGATTAAGGATGAACCTGCTGGTTTTAACTGCGATATCTGTGGTGCGCCGATGGTGATCAAGATGGGACGCTATGGTAAGTTCTACGCCTGCTCACGTTTTCCTGATTGCCGCAACACTAAGGCAATTGTGAAAAAGGTCGGTGTAATCTGTCCGAAATGCGGTAAAGGTGATGTAGTTGAGAAGAAGTCTAAGCGCAACCGCAAATTCTATGGCTGCTCTCGCTACCCTGACTGTGATTTTGTTTCCTGGGACAAGCCGATTAACCGTGTCTGCCCTAATGACGGTCATTTCTTAGTGGAAAAGAAAAACAAAAAAGGTCTGGTTATTTTATGTCCAAATGGTGACTATAAAGAAGAGCCTAAGGAAGAACAGACCGCAAAATAACATTAAATTTAATTAAATATCATCAAATCACTTAGATTTGATGATATTCTTTTTATATAAGTAAATAAAAATTAGTAAAGGAATATAAATATGCCAAAAACTGTAACTGTTGTCGGTGGAGGCTTGGCGGGTAGTGAAGCCGCTTGGCAATTAGCCAAACGAGGGATTTCGGTTGATCTATATGAAATGAGACCAACTAAAATGACGCCAGCTCATAAAACCGGCGAATTAGCAGAGCTTGTTTGTACCAATTCAATGCGGTCTAATCAGCTGTCCAATGCTGTCGGGTTACTGAAAGAAGAGATGCGTCAATTGGATTCGCTTGTTTTAAAAGCGGCTGATAAAACTCAGGTTCCAGCTGGCGGAGCTCTTGCTGTTGACCGGGATGAATTTAGTGCTTACATCACCAAGACACTCCATGAACTGCCCAATATTACGTTTCATGATGAAGAAATTACTGAATTGCCCCAAGATGGCATTGCCATTATTGCAACTGGTCCCTTAACCAGTGATAAGTTGGCTGCTAAAATTCAGGAATTTTCGGGAACTGAAAGTCTGCACTTTTTTGATGCAGCAGCGCCAATTGTTGCCGCCGATTCGATTGATTTAGATATTGTTTATAAAAAATCACGCTATGATCGCGGGGATGCGGCTTACCTTAACTGCCCGATGACGCAGGAAGAATACGAGAAATTCACTCAAGAATTGGTTAATGCGGAAACAGCACAAATGCATGATTTTGAAAAAGATGATGTTTTTGAGGGATGCATGCCAATTGAAGTAATGGCTTCGCGGGGAGAAAAGACGATGTTGTTTGGCCCTCTTAAACCCGTTGGTTTAGAAGATCCTCATACTGGCAAGACACCGTATGCGGTAGTTCAATTACGCCAAGATAACGCCGCCGCTTCAATGTACAACATTGTTGGCTTTCAAACGCACTTGAAATATGGTGAACAAAAACGAGTCTTTTCAATGATTCCTGGTTTAGCCAATGCGCGTTTCATCCGCTACGGGAAAATGCACCGTAATACTTATATGGCTTCGCCCGAAGTTTTGACTGCCAGTTATGAAGCGAAAAAACAACCGGGGTTATTTTTCGCAGGTCAAATGACTGGCGTTGAAGGTTACGTTGAAAGTGCTGGTAGTGGCTTAGTTGCCGGTATTAATGCGGCCAAGGAAGCTCTTGATGAGCCTACTGTAATTTTTCCTAAAATGACCGCTCTTGGCTCGATGGCAAATTATGTGACCACAACCAGCGTCAAACACTTTCAACCAATGAATGCCAGTTTTGCTTTGATCCCCGGGCTTGAAGGGAAAAAGATTCGGAACAAACGGGAACGGCATGAAAAAATTAGTGAGCGTAGTTTAGAAAAACTTCAAGAATTTAAGCAAAAAGAGTTGGATTAACAATGGCTGCTTTAGAAAATAGTGATGAACTAGATCTGTTTCTGTCTTATCTAAAAAACGAACGACATTATAGTCAGAAGACCATTAAGTCTTACCAAACGGATTTGCTCGAGGCAAAGTCTTTTTGGAAAAGTAATGGCGGTTTTGCTGGCTGGAAAAAGATTGAACGCCGTGATGTTGAGATTTTTTTACAAAATCTGGCAGAACGTAAGTTAGCTCGTTCAACTCAATCCCGTAAAATGTCTAGTTTAAGATCTTTTTATCGCTTTTTAACTAAGCGTAAAATTGTTAAAATAGACCCGACGCAGGCAATTGTTCTGCGGGCAAAAGAGCACAAACTGCCGCAGTTTTTTTATGCACCCGAGATGAAACAGGTTTTTGCATCGCTCAATGGCAGTGACCCGTTAACTAGGCGGAACTTAGCCATGTTTGAGTTGTTTTATACAACCGGCATGCGTGTTAGCGAAGTTAGCAATTTAACGCTTGAGCAAGTTGATTTAGATTTAAAAATTATTCTCGTGCACGGAAAGGGAAACAAAGATCGTTATGTTGCTTTTGATAAGCAAACTAAAGAGGCCTTGGCAAATTATCTGACTGATGCCCGGCCCGAGCTCATCAAAGATCACGATTGTCCTTTTGTTTTTGTCAATCATCAAGGTAAACAATTGACAACCAGGGGCATAGAATATGTTATGCAAAAAGTATTTAATGGTGCGGGGATTAACGGTAAAGTTCATCCCCATGAATTGCGACACAGCTTTGCGACAGCAATGCTGAATAATGGTGCGGATTTGCGTAGCGTACAGGAGTTATTGGGGCACATTAATTTATCAACTACCCAAATATATACGCATGTAACAATGAGTCATTTACAGGAAAATTATGAACAATTTTTTACCCGTAATGATAAGAAAGATGAGGCAAAATAATGACAACGATTTGTTCAGTTAAATATAACGGAAAAACAGCAATTGCTGGTGACGGCCAAGTAACCTTAGGCGAAAAGGTCATTGCTAAGGCAACGGCTAAAAAAATAAGACGCATATACCATGATCGCGTCGTCATCGGCTTTGCTGGTGGTGTGGCCGATGCAGTTAGCTTGCAGGAAATGCTTGAAGGAAAGTTAGAAGCATTTGGTGGTGATTTACGGCGTGCGGCGGTTGAAATGGCCCAAGCTTGGCGTAAGGATGCTACCTTACAAAAATTAGATGCAATGCTGATTGCCTTTAACGAAAAGGATTTATTGCTTATTTCAGGTAATGGTGAAGTGCTTGAGCCTGATGAAAATGTTGTAGCAATCGGTTCGGGTGGTAATTTTGCCCAGGCTGCTGCTATCGCGATGACGCGCCATTCTTCGGGGATGTCTGCCAGTGAAATTGCTCATGAAGCAGTTGAGATTGCTTCCGGTATCGATATTTTTACTGATGATCAGATTCATACAGATGAACTTTAAAAGTAGGTGAAATTAGTTATGGAAACAAAAACGCCAAAACAAATCGTTAGTTTATTAGACGAATATATTATCGGTCAAGACGAGGCCAAGAAGGCAGTGGCTGTTGCTTTGTACAACCGTTATCGAAGAATGCAGCTACCTAAAAAGATGCAGGAAGACATCACTCCGAAAAACTTGCTTATGGCAGGTCCAACCGGGGTAGGTAAAACCGAAATAGCTAGAAGACTTGCTCTGATTGTCAATGCTCCGTTTGTTAAGGTGGAAGCAACCAAATTTACGGAAGTCGGTTATGTTGGACGGGACGTTGAATCGATGGTACGCGACCTAGTAACTGAAGCAGTTCGAATGGAAGAAAAAGAGCAGTTTGATCGTGTACGTGTGCAGGCAGCTAAAGAAGCCAATAAGACATTGGTTCGGTTGTTAGTTCCTGGCATTAAGCACGAAAAACGGCAAAATCAAATGCAAGAATTCC
Source organism: Lactobacillus panisapium (assembly GCF_019469265.1). Lineage (NCBI taxonomy): Bacteria > Bacillati > Bacillota > Bacilli > Lactobacillales > Lactobacillaceae > Lactobacillus > Lactobacillus panisapium. The sequence continues at coordinate 1,044,644 of NZ_CP048268.1, forward strand.
AGGACATGATGTCAATGCTGATGACCAATGGTCAAAATAATGATCAAGCAGCCGATACTGATCAAGATGAAGTAACTGACGAAATTAGGAATGAACGTTTGTCAGTTGCTGAACAGCTAAATAAGGGATTGTTAGAAGATCGGGACGTCACGATTGAAGTAGAACAAGCTCCTAAAGTTAATCCAATGAATGATATGATGAGTCAAATGGGAATGGACATGAGTTCCGTACTTAATGGCTTAGTCCCTAAAAAGCGGGTTAAACGGACGCTACCGGTCAAAGATGCCCGTGAAGTCTTGATTCAAGAAGAATCTAGAAAAATGGTTGACTACGATACAATTTACCAAAAAGCAATTGAACGGACAGCCAACAACGGAATTATTTTTATTGATGAAATTGATAAAATTACTGCTGGCAACAAAAAGACTTCGGGTGAGGTATCTCGTGAAGGTGTACAGCGTGATATTTTGCCAATCGTTGAAGGATCGACTGTCCAGACAAAGTACGGTCCGGTTTCAACTGACCATATTTTGTTCATTGCTGCAGGGGCTTTTTCTGAGTCAAAGCCAAGCGATTTGATTCCAGAACTGCAAGGACGTTTCCCAATTCGGGTTGAACTTAATGCTCTTTCAAAAGATGATTTTGTAAAAATTCTGAAGGATCCAGCTGATTCCCTACTTGAGCAATATGTTGCTTTGATGAAAGCAGATGGCATCAAGCTAATCTTTACTAAAGAAGCAGTTGACCGTATTGCACAAATTGCTTATGACGTTAACCAGGGAACAGATAATATTGGGGCTAGAAGACTGTCAACTATTCTCGAAAAGCTGCTTGAAGATGTCCTTTATGAAGGACCTGATATGACCATGGGTGAAATAACTGTAACCCAAGCATATGTTGATGAAAAACTTAGTGATATAATAACTAATAAGGATTTAACTAAGTTTATTCTGTAAAAAGGCGATGTATTATCATGGATTACACTATCAAGAACAGTATTTTACAAGTCGTCATATCAAGTACTGGCGCTGAAATTCAAAGCGTGAAGAGCCAACACAGCGGATATGAGTATATATGGCAAGCTGACCCTAATGTTTGGCAGCGCCATGCACCGGTTTTATTTCCCATCGTTGGCAAATTGCAAGATGATGAGTATACCTATCAAGGTAAAACCTATCATATGACCCAGCATGGTTTTGCCCGGGATATGGAGTTTACTGTTGAACATCAGACCGCTGAAAGTATCACTTTTTTGTTAACTGATACGCCAGAGACATTAGCGATTTACCCGTTCAAGTTTGAACTACGGGTAAATTACAATTTGCTTAATAACTTGTTGGAAGAAAATTTCAGTGTGACCAACCGGTCTGATGGCGAAATGATTTTTGGTATTGGTGGTCATCCAGGGTTTAATATTCCAACAGATGAAAAGGTAGCAAAAGAAGATTTTTACTTTAGTACCAAACCTTCGCGGGCCCGGGTTCAAATTCCGCTAAAAGGGGCATATTTGGACTGGGATAACCGCTCACTAGCATCAACTAACAGCTTGATAACTTTAAGTGATCATTTATTTAAAAATGATGCTTTAATTTTTCAATTGCGTGGTCATGATAATCGCGTTTCACTAAAAACAGATACTAGTAATTTCCATGTAAATGTTTGGTTGCGTGATGCTCCATTTGTTGGTATTTGGTCGCAATACCCTAAAACGGCTGATTATGTTTGTATTGAGCCATGGTGGGGGATTGCCGATCGGGCAGATACGAACCAAAAGTTAGAAGAAAAGTATGGCATGAATCATTTAGATGCTAACGCAACCTTTACCGCTGGTTTTAGTATGGCTTTTCATGATCAAGACTAGCTAGCAAATTTAGACTAAAGTTTAATAATTAACTAAAGGCGTCAAGTTAAAACTCGACGCCTTTTAATTGCCACTAAGAATAGATTGCTAGCCAAAAATTATTTGATTTTAGTTTTGAAGAACATTTTTAAAGCGACTAAGAGTAAAGCTTGCGGTGGCCTTATTACGCCGCGGTCAAAAGTTGGTAGTAAGTAAGATCCGGCTCTTTACATAAATAATCCAATTTGTTTATTTTTCACTTGCGAACTATTGTTCCCAAAAGTTATAATATAAAAGCCAGTAACTTAATTACTGGCTGTATTTATTTTAGCTTTATAACTTGTGGTGGCTTTTTTTATACCAGTACCACAACCCGAAAGGGATGATATTTTCTTGGTGGTGAATGAGCCGCTTGATGTTACTGCGGTGACGAACAAATAAAATGATCATGATGCAGCCAACAATTACCTCAAGGAAAATGTCATGAAAGAAAAAGGTAGCAATAAAAATTAATACGACTGCGATTAGACTGGATAAACTAACATACGATGTAATGAATACCAGTGGCAAGAAAATCACTGCACAGACGGCAAAGAATTTTAGGTTATAACCCAAAAACAGGCCTGCACTTGTTGCAACTGCTTTTCCACCCTTAAATTTAAGAAAAATTGAACAAGTATGTCCCAAAATAGCTAATCCACCAGAAATTAGCAATAAATATTTTGGCCCTGGAAGGTGAAACAGTCGTGGCAAGCTTGTTGCAAGTGTTCCCTTGAGAACATCAACTATCAAAACGAAACTTCCAGCAACCGGTCCAAAGACGCGAAAGGAATTTGTTGTACCGATATTACCAGAGCCATAATCACGGATATCTTCTGCGAAAAATATTTTACCGACGATTACACCTGTTGGGAAGGATCCGAGCAAGTATGCTAGAATAAATACCAGTATTAATTTAAGATTTATCATTTATATCCTACTTCCTTAATAACTAAAGCTATTTTATCAAAAATTGCTTAGTATGAGGATTAAAATAAATAAATGATTTAAACTGGAGGAGTTTATTTGGTTAAAGCAAATAAAAAAACGAATTCTTATGATGACTCATCAATCCAGATTCTTCATGGTTTAGAAGCTGTTCGTAAGCGCCCAGGAATGTACATTGGATCGACAGATATCCATGGATTAAATCAGCTCGTTTACGAAATAGTTGATAATTCAGTTGATGAGGCAATGGCCGGGTTTGGTCAAGAAATTGATGTAACCATCCATCAAGACAATAGCGTGACCGTCCGCGATTTTGGTCGTGGAATGCCAACAGGGATGCATAAATCAGGCAGACCGACAATTGAAGTCATTCTGACCGTTTTGCATGCCGGCGGTAAGTTCACGGAGCAAAACTATAAAACTTCAGGTGGATTACATGGTGTTGGTTCTTCGGTAGTTAACGCTCTTTCCAGTTATATGGATGTTAAGGTTGTTCGCGATGGCGTTGCCTATGAAGAAGAGTTTAAGGATGGCGGTCATCCTGTTGGTACTTTGAAGCGTTTAGGCAAGACAAAGGAAAAAACAGGAACGACAATCACCTTTAAACCGGATGAGAAGATTTTTTCAACGATTAAGTATAAGTATGAGACGATTCAGGAAAGAATTAGAGAATCTGCCTTCTTATTAAAAGGCGTTCGCTTTGTTTTGACTGATGAACGTGAGCCTGAGCATCATGATGATTTTAAGTATGACAATGGGATTGAGTCTTTTGTGTCCTACTTAAATGAAGGCAAAGATACGTTAAATGATGTTTTTTACTTTTCAGGTAAACAAGACGAAATCGAAGTCGAATTCAGTGGTCAATACAGTGACAGTTACTCTGAAAGTCTAGTATCGTTTGTTAATAATGTGCGAACTGCTGATGGTGGTACACACGAAGTTGGTGCACGAAGCGGTTTTACGCGGGCATTTAACGATTATGCTAAAAAGCAAGGCTTATTAGGTAAAAAAGATAAAAATATTGATGGCTCCGACTACCGTGAAGGTCTAAGTGCTGTGCTATCCGTCAAGATACCAGAAGAACAACTGGAATTTGAAGGACAGACGAAGGGCAAATTAGGCACGCCGCAAGCAAGATCAGTCGTAGACGCAATTGTTTACGAAAAGATGTCTTATTACTTAATGGAAAACGGCGAATTGGCCCAGGAATTAGTGAAAAAAGCTCAGCGTGCAAGGGATGCACGTGAGGCAGCTAAAAAGGCTCGAAATGAGAGTCGAAATGGTAAAAAACGTCGGAAAAAAGAAGTACTCTCGGGTAAACTGACACCAGCACAATCACGTAATCCTAAAAAGAACGAATTGTTCCTAGTTGAGGGGGATTCAGCTGGTGGTTCTGCAAAGCAGGGACGTGACCGTCGCTTCCAAGCTATTCTGCCATTGCGTGGTAAGGTGTTAAATACGCAAAAAGCTAAATTGCAGGATATTTTTAAAAATGAAGAAATCAATACGATGATCTATACCATCGGTGCGGGAGTTGGCGCTGAATTTAATGTTGCTGATTCTAATTACGACAAAGTCATTATTATGACGGATGCCGATGACGATGGTGCTCACATTCAGATCTTGCTGTTGACTTTCTTTTACCGCTACATGCGACCAATGATTGAAAACGGCAAAGTATATATTGCTTTACCGCCTTTATATCGGTTGCAAAAGGGTCGTGGCAAGAATACTCAAGTTAAATATTCTTGGACTGATGAGGAATTGCGGGCTGACGAAGATAAGATGGGCCGCGGTTACGCTTTGCAGCGATTTAAAGGTTTGGGGGAAATGAATGCCGAGCAGTTGTGGCAAACAACAATGAACCCAGAATCTAGAATGCTTATTAGAGTTAAAATCGATGATGCAGCTTTAGCTGAACGCCGAGTTACCACGCTAATGGGCGACAAGGTCGATGCCAGAAGAAGATGGATTGAAGAAAATGTTAAGTTCAGAATGGGCGAAAATGCTTCAATCTTGGAAGAAGAAAATGAGTAAAGAGGTTTTTAATTAATGGCAACAAAAGAACGAATTCGTGAAATGCCGCTTGAGCAGGTCATGGGTGAACGTTTTGGAAGATACTCCAAGTACATTATTCAAGAACGGGCTTTGCCGGATATTCGTGATGGTTTGAAACCCGTTCAAAGAAGAATCTTGTATGCTATGTACCGGGACGGGAATACCTATGACAAACCCTTTAAAAAGGCTGCCAAGGCGGTTGGTAATATCATGGGTAACTTCCATCCCCATGGTGACAGTTCAATCTATGGTGCTTTAGTTCACTTGTCACAAGATTGGAAGATGCGTGAGACTTTAATTGAAATGCACGGTAACAACGGTTCAATGGATGGTGACGGTCCTGCGGCGATGCGTTACACGGAATCACGTTTAAGCAAAATATCAAATATGCTTTTACAGGACATTGATAAAGATACGGTTAATATGGTGCTTAATTTCGATGACACGGAATATGAACCAACCGTTTTACCTGTCCGTTTTCCTAATCTATTAGTTAATGGTTCAACGGGAATTTCAGCTGGTTATGCAACAGAAATTCCGCCACACAACTTAACGGAAGTAATTGATGCGACCATCTATTTATTAAAGCACCCGGATGCAACCTTAGATGACTTAATGAAGTTTGTTAAAGGTCCCGATTTTCCTACCGGTGCAATCGTGATGGGACAAAAAGGGCTAAAAGAAGCGTATGAAACTGGTCGTGGTCGTGTGCAAGTGCGGGCCAAGTCATCTATTCAGGAAATTCGTGGTCACCGTGAAGAAATTGTCATTACGGAAATACCATATGCAGTCAATAAGGCTCTTTTAGTCAAAAAGATGGATGAAATCCGTTTGAATAAAGAAATTGACGGCATTGCGGAAGTACGTGATGAAACTGATCGTCATGGTTTGTCAATTGTTGTCGAACTTAAAAAGGGTGCAGATGCACAAAATATTTTAAATTATCTTTTTAAGAACACGGAATTACAAGTTTCCTACAACTTCAACATGGTCGCAATTGATCATATGACACCAATGCAAGTTGGTTTAAAGCATATCCTAGCGTCTTATTTGGAGCATGAGAAAGATGTAGTTACTAAAAGAACTAAGTACGACCTTAATAAAGCAGAGAATCGCCTAGAAATTATTCAAGGTTTGATTCACGCGATGGATATCCTTGATGAAGTAATTAAGGTGATTCGTGCTTCAAAGAATAAAACTGAAGCGAAGGTTAATTTGGCTAAAAAGTTCGGTTTTACTGAACGGCAAGCAGAGGCAATCGTTTCTTTGCAGCTTTACCGGTTAACTAATACCGATGTTGATGCATTAGTTGATGAGCAGACTGATTTAAACCAAAAGATTGCTCGGTATCAAACTTTGTTATCTGATTCAAAGGTTTTAGATAAAGAAGTCATTAAAGAGCTGTCGATTGTTAAGCGTGAATTTGGTAATCCAAGGCGAACGGAAATTTCGGCTGAAACGGCCAAGATTCAGATTGATGAAAAAGCATTGGTTGCTGATGAGCAAGTTCGAGTCCTAATAAGTAGGGATGGCTATTTAAAGCGTTCCTCTTTGCGTTCTTGGCAATCTAGTGATGATGAAGATAATGGTTTGCCGGATGGGGATGAAGTTGTTTTTGAAAAAACACTATCAACTCTGACCAATCTTTATCTCTTTACTAATCGCGGGAATTTGATTTACCGGCCAGTTAATGAATTAGTTGAAACTAAGTGGAAGGATACTGGTCAGCACCTTTCACAGGAAATTGGCTTAAACAGTGAAGAGCAAATCATCCGGGTCTTTGAATTTGATCAGCTTGATCAAGATGTCAACTTCCTGCTTGCAACTGATGATGGTTATATTAAGCAATTGCAATTGCAGAACCTGCAACCGACTAGAACCTACCGTTCCCGGGCAATTACTGCAATTAAAATGAAGAAAGATGATAGCCAGGTCGTACGAGTTGATTTAATTAAGCCGGATACTAAAGCAGAAATAATTTTATTTACCCATAAGGCATACGCTGTACGCTATGATGTCAGTGAAGTTCCTGAATCTGGTGCTAAAGCAGCCGGGGTAAAATCAGTTAACTTAAAAGATGATGATTTTGTTGTTTCTTATATTTTAGTTGATCCGCAATATTTCAATTTGGTACGAGTTGGCTTGGTAACGCAGCGAGGTGCATTTAAACAATTTAAAGTAAAACTAATTAATAAAGTTTCGCGTGCTAAACGCGGCGTTCTCGTATTGCGAGAACTCAAAAATAATCCTCATCGCATAGTAGCAGTGGCGTCATATGGCCAAGACCACAAATTAACAATTACTACTAGCAGCAAAAGGCGGATTAAACTGGAAACAAATGATTATCCACTTGGTGATCGCTATTCAAATGGTTCATTCGTAGTGGATACGACAAGTGACGGCATACCTGTTAATTTACAAATTGGTAAACCACTTAGTTCGAGATAAATTTTATTTACTTATACACTGTAAATAGGCTAAAAAAGGCTTAATTGACTTTGAATTATACTTTGACATGTAATATTTTTTGACAGATAATAGCATATAAATAGGGTTATATTATTGTTAAGATAGAAGGATAAATTTTATGCCTAAAACAGATACAATACTCTCAACTAAGTCTTTACATTATTTTTTACAGCTGATTGATACTATGAACTATACTCAAGCGGCCCAAATCTTAGGAATTACACAACCAGCTTTGACTCAACAAATTAAAAAAATCGAGCACGCGATTGGTACTCCTTTGTTTGGACAGATGGGTAAGAAGCTTTATCTGACTGAAGCAGGCAAGCAGCTGCAAACGGGTGCAATCAAGCTTTTGGGGACAATCAATTCAGTTGTCAATGATATTCAGGAGTTTACTCAAGCAGATAAGGGTAATATCTCAATCGGAGTCTTAGATAGTGTAGACTCTGAAGTATTACGAAAGTTTTTGGTCAAATTTAACCAAAAAAGTCCTGATATAACCGTAAACGTATGCTATTTTAATCGGAAGGATCTTTGGTATAATCTGGACAATAATTTAATTGATTTGGCACTTATTTATGTGCCGGATAATATGAAGAAGAGTCAGGTTAATCTCCAGAATCAATACGATTACATGAAAGTTTGTGAAGATCGGCTTACGATCTTGACGCATGATAAAAAAGCGAAGGCTGGAAAATCTTACCCGGTTTCTGAATTTATTGACAGACAGTGGGTAGCATATCCAGATAATTTTTATCTGACCCAAATAATGAGGGAAAAATTTGGTAGTAAGATGAATGCTAAAAATGGCATGAAGGTGCCGCTCAGCTTTTCTTCAACAAAGCAATTGCTTGATACGGCTGAAGAAACTGAGTACGATACTTTTATTAATAACTCATACTATCAATTACATAAAAATGACATCAATTTAACCCCGATTTATTTGAAAGATGATACAAAATTCTCAACGTCAGTAATTTATCGCAAGGGTAAAAAAGACGTTCCCCGAATTGAACGCTTTTTAGCCGAATTCAAAAAATTCTTGGATGAATAAGCATTATTAGGTAAACTTAATAATGAAGAATAATATTTTTGAAAGAAAAAGAGGAAGATTAATGGAAAAAGAGTTAATTTTTGGCCATCAAAATCCTGATACAGATGCGATTGGGACTGCTATTGCATACTCATACTTGCAAAACAAGCTGGGTTATAATACTGAGCCAGTTGCATTGGGTGAGGCTAATGATGAGACTGCATTTGCGCTGAAAAAATTTGGCTTTGAAGCTCCTAGAGTTATTAAAACTGCCGCAAATGAAGTAGACAAGGTAATGCTTGTTGATCACAATGAACCGCAGCAAAGTGTTTCAGATATTGATCAGGTAACTGTTACTCATGTGGTTGATCACCATCGAATTATGAATTTTAATACTAGCTCACCATTATTCTACCTAGCTGCTCCTGTTGGCTGTACAAGTACGATTATGTGGCAATTATATCAGCACTACAATGTTGAAATTCCCCAAAATATCGCTGGAATTATGCTTTCCGCAATTATTTCCGATACTTTGCTTTTGAAATCACCGACAACTACGGATGAAGATAAGAAAGCAGTTAAAGCATTAGCAGAAATTGCTGACGTGGACTACGAAAAATATGGTCTTGAAGAATTAAAGGCTGGAACTAATATCGCCAGCAAGTCTGAAGAAGACTTAATTGACTTAGATGCTAAGAGCTTTGATTTAAACGGCAAAACTGTCCGTGTAGCGCAAATTAATGTGGTTGACTTACCAGAAGCGATGGAACGTAAAAATGCCTTCTTGAAGGCAATGAACGCTGCTTCAGCAAGTGAAAATTATGATTTGTTCATGTTGCTAATTACTAATGTACTTGACTCTGATTCAAAGGCATTAGTAACCGGCTCAGATGATGCTATAGCAGCATTTGAGAAGGCTTTTGGCAAGGTTGCTGATTCAGAAATTAGTTTGCCAGGGGTAGTATCACGTAAAAAGCAAGTGGTTCCGCCATTGACTGAAGCATTTAACTAAAAACAAAATAAACAAAGCAATAGAAAAAGCACAAGGTAGGTGAGAAGCCTAACTTGTGCTTTTTAGTTTTAGGATTAATTCTTAATCTTTATTAATTTCTTTGGCCAGAATAATGAAAGACTTGCATACTCTTTCAGCTTTTTCTGGATCCATCTTTCTTAATTCATTAAGAACCTTCTTGATAAATACCGGTGTATTATCATGATGATTTTCAACCTTAACTTCTTTGAAGCGGTAAGCATTCATAATAATATCCGGCGTAGTAGTATTCAAAGCTCTAGCAATAGAATCCAATTTTTGAATACTAATGTTTTGGTTCTTAGTTCTTTCAAGACGTGAAATAAAGTTAACTGACAAATCGCTTAATTCAGCGAGGTCCTCCTGTGTCAGCTTCTGCTCACGTCTACGACGGCATATCTCTTTTCCTAAATTTATACTCATGGAATAAATTCAACCCTTTCAAAAATATAATTCCATATTACATAATAACAGATTAATTATGGAATTAAAAACTAAAACAATAAAAATAATGAATAAAACGCTTAAATTCAACTAAAACTTAAACAAAAACAGTCAAATAAAAACACTTTAAACTATACCCCAGATAGTATTGTAGGACAAAATAGAAAAAAATCAAATAAAAACTACTAAAAAAATCAACTTAAAATGGAAATTGAAAAAGTGGCAAATACTATTTTGCCTATTGGAAGGCTTGATTAGCAATGAAGTCCAAAATATGGTTAAGAATAGTTTTACCAAAAAGGGTAATAATATATAACATCAAGATGGAAAGCGCTTATTAATTTATTTTGAAAAACTGGCAATAATTAGCAAAATTGCTAAAAAGCAAAAGAAACAGTTCCAAAAATAATAAAATTCGCACAAACAAAAATTGCTTACAATTCTAAGAAAAATTTATAATCGCTTCAAAATTGAATAAGCAAATTAAACCAATTATTACACTAAATACATCAAATTAAAAAAGATAATTTGACGGTTGCTACAAACTTAAATAAATGCAGGTCCTAAGAAAGTAAATAAAGGGTATAGCAAGTGAAAATGATTCAATCCGTAAGATAACTTCGTATAATATATATTATGTAAAGTTGTCTCAATTTTATCAATGACTGCCAGTTGTTTTAGTAGAAGTGCGTTTTGCCAAAATCTGTTAATAATCAACGACAATCGACCTAATATTACTATTTAAGTTTTAAGCAGTAGTTAGTTTAATTCCTCTTAGCTTATTCGACAAATCTTACACTACTGACTTTAGAGAGTCTTAATAATTTTCAATAAAGGCAGTTTTATTGCTGAAATAAAACTATTGTCGTCAAGAAAACCAGTAGAAGTTAATTAATGACACACTTGATAACTTGATGCTTTCACGGTTAGTTTGAGCAAGCAAAAGCGTTCTGTTGCTGTTTAACTAGCTGTTTAACTATAAGATATCTTGGTGAGGAATTTGAACAAGTAAATGAAGATCACCACTAGCATGTATGAACTGAACGAAAAAACTATTCTCTGCCAGGATGCATTTGCTAGTAGAGTACTAATTTTACCCGGTATGGTTTGCTGCTTAAAATACTTTAGCTATCCGCGCTAAATAAGCAAAATTTTATTTTGGTATCATTAAAACTATAATTTTAATGATAAGTAAAAGTAGCTATCTGACAGGCTTTTGCTGAATTTGCTTAAATCTAACTCAAAAATATTATAAAAGTGATTACATAATTTTTGTTAAAGTCATTTGCAAATTATTCTAGTAATTAAAGTTTTAACTACTAACTTGGCAACTTGGGCGGTTTTGGCTGGATTTATTCAAAATATCTGTTTTTTATCGGCCTTTTTACCCTCCTGCGTGTTTCTTAATAAAAGGTTTCCCACACAAGGCTAAAGAACGCAATTTATCCTGCTTAGTTACCTAAAATGGTGCTGACCAAGTATTCTTTAACGTGGTCAACTTCCACTTATTATTGCAGTTAAATTAGCCTTATTAAGCCTCTTCTTCCCCACTTCCCACTCTTTCACTATAAAAAAGACAAACATACATTCAGATTTTGCTATATAATAGTTAGTAAAAAAGCTAGGAGAACTACGTGGAAACAAAAAAGTATTTGGATCTCATTCAAGAAGAATTAAATAAGATGCCGGATTTCGTTAAAGAGTACAATTTTGGTACCAGTCATTCTTTAGCGACATCGTACCAGTATCTTACAGAAATTAGACGTTTTTTTGATTGGCTTCGTCATGAAGGCATTTCCCCTGCTGATACCAATCAAAAAATTAGTATCGAAACTTTGGCGACTTTGCACCGAAACGATATTATGCTCTATATCAATTATTTGGGCCATGTTCGAAACAAGCAAGGTAATTTAAATTCACCGACAACGATTAACCGGTCAATTAATGCGTTGCGTTCCTTATTTAAATTTTTAACTATTACCGCTGATAATAATGATGGAAAACCATATTTTGAGCGAAATGTAATGCTGAAGATTGACTCACTTAACAATACTGAGACGTTAAATTATCGTGCACATGTTTTGGAATCGCATATGTACACCGGGAAATTAAAATATCAGTTTTTAGATTTTATAGCTAATGAATTTGAAAAGCAGTGTAATGTTCATGCGCTACCTAGTTTTAAAGTCAATAAGGAGCGTGATATGGCTATTATTGCTTTAATTCTTGGAACCGGCATTCGCGTTTCAGAATGTGCCGGAATTGACCTTACCGATTTGAATTTAAAAAAGGCTACTTTAGATGTCACCCGTAAAGGCGGACAGCGCGATAGCGTGCCGATTGCTCAATGGACACTAAACTATATATCCGACTATAAAAAAGTCCGCAGACAGCGTTATATGGCCTCAAAAAAGGAAACAGCTTTCTTCCTCACGAGGTGGCATCATCAAACAAAAAGAATTACGACCAATGCCATTGAAAAAATGGTTAATAAATATTCTGCTGCTTTTGGACACCCACTAACTCCACATAAATTACGGCATACACTCGCTTCCGAATTGTATGATGTGACTAAAGACCAGGTGTTAGTAGCACAGCAACTTGGACAAAAAGGTACCTCGGCTACCGATTTATACACGCACGTTGACCAAAAAAAGCAACGAGCAGCTTTAGATAGAATTGCTACAGCTAAAGATAAAAAAGAATAGCTAAGAAAAAAGAACTCCAATAATGTTATGTGGAGTTCTTTTTAGTTTTGTTTTAATCAAATAAAACTTGCCAGTTTGCGGCCTTATGAGCATCAAAACAAATTTTAATTTCTTCCGGTGTATTTCTAATAAGTGAAAGCGGCGGCAAATTGTCTAAGGAAAAATAGTCGCATTCAGTTGTTTCAGTATTTTTTACAAAATCTCCACCTAGTTCATGACATAAAAAGATTACATTACAGACATTAATTGCTCGCTCAGTTCGGTCATGGCCATGAACGTTAGTTTTGCTGTTTCTGATTGCAATTACTTGATCAATTGCAATCTTTCGGCCCGATTCTTCCCGAGCTTCTTTAATACAGTTTTGCGCAACTGATAAATTTGGCTCGCACCAACCGCCAGGCATTGACCAATGATCATCTGTAGTTTCGTGTACCAGCAATAGCTTATCATTCTTAAAAATTGCTGCACGTGTGGCCAATTTGGGTGTTTGGTAGCCATCATCGCTGCTGAATAAGTCCTTTACTTGCTTTAACGGCAAACCAGTTTTAGCTGCCATCATTTCAGTTGCAATTTCTCTAATGCGAGCATATCGTTCCAAATCAAAGCGATCATGACCATATTCCAGTCCATTTTGTGCGATACTTTGTAATTCAATTGCCCATTTTGAAAATTGATCCTTTTTTTCCATTATTGTTTCCTTTCAGCTGCAAGCAGCTCGATTTATTTTTACAAAAAAAGCAACTGGAACAGTTGCATACATAAATTATGTTAAATCGATTTTGTCAATATCAATCATCCAACCAATTGCAAATGACTTTTCACCTAAGTGTGTAGCAATTACCGGACTAAATTTAGTGACGGATACATTCTGCTCAGGAAATTCCTGCTTGATCCATTCTTTTGCTTCTTCAACCTGGCTGCTATCATTGGAATCAATAATAAAGAGTTTGATTTTATCCTTATACGGCAATTTAGCAATATCTTTAACCGTGAGTTTCTTGATTTTGGCAAATGCCCGCTTCATAGAACGAATTTTATCAAAGGCAACAATATTGCCCTCTTTAAACGTTAAAAGCGGCTTAATATTGAGCATGGAGCCAATAAAAGCCCCGGCATTACTTAGCCGTCCGCCACGACTAAGGTTGTTCAAGTCATTAACAACAAAAATCTCGTTAATAGTTGAGCGGATATTTTCAAGGCGCTCAAGAATAACGTTCAATTCTACCCCATTCTTAATCATTTTAGCAGCTGCTAAAACTAAGTTTCCCTGTAAGCGTACCGTCATCTTTGTGTCAATTGGATGTAAATTATACTTTAGATTGCTTTCCGCAATGTTACATAAAGTATGATAAAATCCAGAAATTCCGCTTGATAAAGTAATCGCTATAATTGCTTCATAACCATCATCATGGAGTTTATCAAATAGACTAATCAAATAGCCCAGACTTGGTTGTGAAGTTTTAGGAAAATCAGTTCCCTGCTTTTGCATTTCGAACAGTTGATCAGAAGTAATGTCGATATCTTCTAAGTACTCTTTGTTACCGATGATAATCGGAATAGGAACAACAACAATGTTGTTTTCCTTGGCTTCTTCTTTAGTAATAACGCTAGTACTATCAGTAACTAATGCAATCTTCATCTAATTAACCTTTCGCTTCTTGTATGTACAATATAGGGAAATTATAGCATAAAAAAAGAAGTGGTTCGACAGCTAGTTTAATGAATTTGCTTGCGCTTGCTCTACTAATGAATTAAAGATTTTAGTAAAAACTGCCACGTCTTGATCTGAAAAATCTTTAAACATTGCTTTTTCAATCTGAGTCAAGGCCTGTTTTAGCTCAATAATTTTTTGCAGCCCATTTTCATTTAAAACAACGGTCTTGCTAGAATCATTTTCTGAACGTGTGATGGTAACAAAACTTAATGTTTTTTTCTGCTGTAGCTGTCTACTCAAAGTTGAGAGTGAGATTTGCAAATTAACGGCTAAATCCCCCATTTTTAAAGCCATATTATTGTTTTGATCAAAATATAGCAAAATTCGTGTTTGTGAGAGGTTTAATCCGCACCTTTTGCTAATCTCTTTTTTGACATTTCCCGCTATTGTACTAAAAGATAAAATATCCATCTAACTACCTTTTCTTTGTTAAAGTAAACAATAAAAATATTTTATAAGTGAAAACTATTCCTAGAAAAGCCGGTCACCATAAGAAGACGCGGCTTTTGCTTTTAAAAATCCGTGAAACATCACCACGGACACAAAATAATTTTTGCCGTGAAACAAACTATATTATTTTTAACTTATGATATTTCATAGCAATAATCATAAATCTATATTACCAGTATATCGACTTTTTGCAATGATTTATTTGCAAAAGTGTCTAAAAGTTAATATATGAACAAAGGTAACTTATTTTAAGATTGATCATTCTTATTCTTCTTTTATACTTATGCCAAAATAATTGGTATAATAGATATCGTATTTTGAGGTGATATTATGGCATTCGATGGATTATTCATTCATAGCCTACTAAACAGTATTAAGCCAACTCTCGTTAACGGTCGTCTTTCAAAAATATATCAGCCGTTTGAACAAGACCTGGTTTTAACATTTAGAAATGAACGTAAAAATTATCAGTTACTTATTTCTGCTAATGCGCAATATCCGCGGTTTTATTTAACTAAGAAAGCAATTGCGAACCCAGATAAGGCTCCGACCTTTGTGATGGTACTTAGAAAGTATTTAGAGGGTTCAATATTACAGGGGATTGAGCAAGTAGGTGTAGACCGCATAGTTAATTTTCGCTTTAGTAATCGTAACGAATTGGGCGATCAGGTTCAGCTAGTTTTATCAGTTGAATTAATGGGCCGGCATAGTAATGTTATTCTTTACGATAATAGCAATGGTCATATCATTGATTTACTGAAGCGGATTAACCCTGATGAAAATCGGGCGCGTATTCTTTTACCGAAAGCTAAGTATGAGCTCCCTCCTCTTAACCCAGGAATTAATGGTTTTGATTTGAGCGAGCAAGAATTCAAGCAAAAAGCTGCTGTAAATGATCCTAGCGAATTTGCTGGTCAGATAAATGGTCTTGATCGTGATGATCGTTCCGAGTTAATAGGTTATCTTGAGGATGACTTTTCTTATTCCTCATTTAGGACTTTTATAAATCAATTTGATAAAAAAGGTGCTTTTGTACTATTAACACCTAGAAATAAACGTAAAATTTTTCCTTACCTTCCCTACCATTTGAATTTAGTTAAGGAAAGTTCTGATCCTGATTTAAATCATGCCTTAGATGAGTTTTATCTTTACCAAGCAAATCATGACTGGGTAAAACAAAAATCTAGCAAAATTGAACGTTTGGTTAAAAACGAACAAAAAAAGCTGACTAAAAAAGTTGTTAAGCTCAAGAAGCAGCTAGAGCAAGCTGAAAACTCTGAAGGATATCGCATTCGCGGTGAAATATTAAACGCTAATTTAGCGCAGGTCAAACCAGGTATGACCAAAATTTCGTTGCCTAATTATTATGATAATAATCGGCCAATTGAGATTAAACTTGACGCTGCCCTCTCGCCTGCTCGAAATGGGCAGAAATATTTCACACGCTACAAAAAATTGCGTGATTCAATTAAACATGTTAAAGAACAAATTGAGATTGCTAATGACAACTTACGTTATTTTGACTCAATTCAAACTGCTATTGATAATGCTGAACCAGAAGACATTGATCAAATAACTGATGAATTAATAAATCAGGGTTACCTTAAGCGACCACAAAAGCAAAAACGGAAAAAGAAGGTAACTGAACATAATTTGAACAAATTCAGGTTATCATCGGGTAAAACCGTTTTGGTAGGAAAAAATAATTATCAAAATGACTGGCTAACTTTAAAAAAGGCTAATAAAACCGATATTTGGTTTCATGTAAAAAATATCCCTGGTTCTCATGTCATCTTACAAGATGCTAATCCATCTGATGATGATATTTTAGAAGCGGCAGAAATAGCAGCCTACTTCTCGAAAGCCAAAAATTCTGCGCATGTTCAAGTAGATTACGTACAAGATAAGCGCGTAAAGAAACCAAACGGTGCAAGACCTGGCTTTGTCATTTACACAGGACAGAATTCAATTGAAGTTACGCCTGAAAAAGAACGTGTTTTGGCCAAAAGAATAGACTAAAAAAGTGATGACAATTTGTCATCACTTTTCTGTTGTAAAAATATTTAATTGTTAAATTGGTTGTGTAGTTAAAGAAAGAGATTCTAAAACTTTTAAAATCAATTCGGTAGTTTCGATACTCGAGAAAACCGGTACGTGAATATTTAGTGCTTCATCTCTAATCCGAATTGCGTCTTCGCTAGCAGTATCCGATAAATCTGTGATATTGATTACCATAACAATCTTACGCTGGCGTATCTTGGCTAACAAATTATTTGGATCAGAATGTACCTTAGTAACGAGTCCTGTTGTAATGCCAGCCTCAGCAAAATTATTAGCTGTTCCCTCAGTGGCAACGATTTTGAAACCTAAACGATAAAACCGTTGCGCTAGTTCAGTCATTTTCGCTTTATCTTCATCACGAACAGAAATAAAAATTGTTCCATAGCTTGGGATACGCAGACCACTTGCTTCGTAGCCCTTAAACAGAGCCTTAGCTAATTCAGTATCTCGTCCCATAACAGAACCCGAAGATTTCATTTTAGAATCAAAGGTATTATCGCTATTATAATTGATGTAAGAAAATACGGGCATTTTAACGTAAATAAAATCATTAGATGGCCAAAGCCCATTTGGATAGCCTAAATCACTTAAATTTTGGCCGCTTAGAACTTCAGTGGCACATTGCGTAATGTCTTTACCTAAAGCCTGCGATAAAAATGCTACATTATGACCAGCATAAGGCTTAATTTGTAAGAGATAAATATCATGATTAACGGTCAAAAAGTGTAAGGTAAAGATTCCCCGCATTTTGACTTTTTTAATCAGTTCAATTGCATAATAAGTTAGTCTCTTTCTACCACTGTCTGATAAATTTTGCGGTTTAAAGACGGCAATTGAATCAGAAGCATGAGAGCCTGTTTGCTCTAAGTGCTCAATTATTCCCGGGACAGTTACATTTTTACCATCAGAAATAGCAGTAATCTCGTATTTATTGCCTTCAATAAAATGAGATAACGTAATTTTGGCTAATAAGTTTTCCTCTAAGTACTTGAGTAAAGCTGGCATATCATAGACAACCGCAGATTTTTGCTTAACGCCCTGATCATTAAAACCACCAATTAAGATTGGAAAACCATTATCATGAATGAATTCTTTAGCCTGCAGTCGATCCACGGTAGTGACTAATTGATTTTGTTTAAGAGTCTTCATTGGTAACTCAAGAACTTGCCTGATTCGTTTCTTAGGGTTAAGATCCCCTGTTCCCAAAACGTTTAGACCATTTTCAATTAGTCTTTTACTTAAAGAATTAATCTCTTTACCAGAAAATTGCAGCAAAACGTCTTTAATTTGTTCTTTTTCAGCTACATGAATAATACTTTCAACGGTAATTGGTTCGAAGTAAATTTTATCGGCTTTTTTGAAACGTGTTGCAACGGATTCATCATTATTAGAAATCAATACAGTGGCATAATTATTATTATGTAAAGTATCAATTGCATGACTAATCATGTAGTCGAATTCGCTGGTTACGGAAACCTGAGATGGCAACATACCAATAACTAAAACCTTTTTCTGCGCGGTTAAAGGAACAGATTCATCTTGAACCCCAAAAGCACTGTAATAAGCATGAACCAGGGGCTCATGTAGGCCAGCCGACCCATCAATTTGTAAATATGAAGGTTTAAGATGTAATTTTGCGATTCGCCTTTTTAAAGCCGTAATTGGAATGCCAGTTAAATCAGAAATTAGTACGTTGCGAAAGCCCCGTTTTTTTGCTTCAAGTAACAATTCATCTGTGAGCTCCCCTGTAGCCAAAGATTGACCAATTTTGACAATATGTTCAAATTTTTGGTAATAAATTGGATGAATGTTAATAATCTTTTGTAAATCCTGATAGGAAAAGCCGACAGCAATTGCTGCTAAAAGCTTAACTAGATGAAGCTCGTCTGGATGAACTAAATCGTAAATAATTTGTTCTCTATCTTTAGTGGTTTCATCATGAAAAACTTTAATTGCCGCTTTGACATTGACTGTTGAAGCTAGTCCTTTTAAAAAAGCAGATTCAAAATTTTGACCAATGCCGATCGCTTCCCCACTGGCCTGCATTTTATTACCTAAGGCATAATGATTACTACCAGATTGGGTTAATGACCAAAATGGCATTCTAATCGCAACCTTATCTTGAGCAGGCTCGATTGCCGCATTTAGACCAGACATTGGGTCAAAGATTTCGTTAAGGCGATAGCCAATGGCAACTTTGCATACAATGTAGCCCATGCTGTAAAGCCCAATTCTCTGCGACCAAATTGCACTTCTTGTAAGGCGCGGCTTAATTGTTAGTACTTTAACGGTAAATTTTGTTCCGTGGTGCTTGACAGCAAAGTGAATATTTAAGATACCGACTATTTTGAGTCCTTCCGCAATTTTTTTCGCAATTGCTCGTAGTTTTTGGACCTGATCATTATTTAGGGTCAAAGCCGGCATAACTGCCGCTGAGTCACCTGAATCAATCGCTACTGATTCAATAGTGTCAGCTAAACTGGTAAAAAGAACGTTTCCGTCACTATCGCGAATGATATTAAGGATTACTTCTTCCCATGAAGACAAGTCCTCAGTTAAACGGTATTGATTATAAGAAAAATCATCATTTTGTCGTTCATTTTTGAGGTAATCAACCACATCTTGCGCACTGTCAAAAACAAGTTGCTTGTTATGGAAAAACTGCTCTTCTTTAATAAGCATTGCTGGAAAAACGATTCGTTCTGTCAACTGTTTTTCTAAATGCGTTGAGTCAAAGTCAGTTAATTTCCAATATTGGTTAACATCAATCTGATTTTGTTCAAGAAATGATGTCATCTTTTGCTGGTTATTAATCATGAGAGCTTGCTCGTTAATAGTAAGTAAGCGAATTCCCATTTTTCCCAGAATACCGTCTTTAACTAAATCACGTGTAACTTTGATTCCCATCGTTGAGCCATAAGCAGAAATAATTGCATTAGGCTCTTCCATGCGAATTATTCTCTTTAGAAAGTCTAATGACATTGGCTCTAAATATACAGTTACGTGCGGTCTTTTGTCAGTTGAGACGGTTGCGGGGTTAGGATTAACCAAGACAACCTGAATATCTTCCTCTAAAAGAGCCTTAATCGCATCTGTAATTAAGATATCCGTTTCCGAAACATTACCTATCAAAGTTGGCCCAGAACCGATAATTAATACTTTATTTAAGTCGTTTTCTAAAGGCATAATTACACCATCATCTTTACAAAATCATCGAAAATTTCGAGTGCATCTAAGCTTCCTGGTGCCCCTTCAGCATTAAAAGCTGTTGCAATTACTTTGCTTTTCTTATTACTGAAACCAGCCAAAAGTTCACTGTGCAAGTCATAATATTCTTGCTCCATTTCCATTTGGACACTGTTAGGTAAAACAAGCTGGTCAATATTCATGGCCGTCTGCCAAATACGATTGGAATTCTGCTCAATAACCGGATAATTGGTCCCGTTAAATGCCTCTGGCAATTTTATTAATTCAAAGTTTAAATATGAACTAAGAGCCAAAAAGCCTAGTCCAATGCCCCATATGGGATAATTACCAAAAAAGGTATCAAAGATAGGTTTGAGATTAGCGGCAACTTCTTCAACTTTGCCGGGGCCACCAGAAATAATGATTCCTTCAGGACGAAGATTTTTAATATCCGGGACGGAAACATCATACGGTAAAACGGTGGCGTTAATTTTTCTAAGAGATAATTCTCGCAGCATTGAGTGTTTGAGCCCAAGATCAATAACGGCCACTGTTTTGCCGACATTTGGAACTGCGTAGGCATTCTTCGTTGACACATTTGCGGACCGATTCTTTGGTAAAACAAGAGCCTTAATCTGATCAAAAGCATGCTCATCATTAGTATCCATGATGGAAGCCTTAATCGTTTTCTCTTTATTAAGCCGGTGCACCAAAGCCCGGGTATCGATGTTATAAATAGCAGGAATATTTTTTTCTTTTAAAAAAGAATCTAAATCCTGGAAATTCTCACTATCGGAAATATTCCGCGCAACATCATTGGCAATAATTCCTTTAACGGTGGGATTAATGCTTTCATAATCAATAGCATTAATCCCGTTACCACCAATCATTGGTGCAGTAAAAACTAAAATTCTACCCGCATTTGTAGGATCAGTTAGAGCTTCTTGATAACCAAAATTACCGGTTTGAATTGCTAATTCACCAGTTGAAATAATTGATGAGCCTAACCCCTCTCCTAGAAATGAACTACCGTCTTCGAGAATCAAATATCTTTTCATATCATCACTTAGTTTCTCTTAGTTCAGATAATCGCTGTTCAAAAATTTGTGGTGGATCAATCGAAAATTCAAGCCATTTTTGCGATACCGGTTGCGTAAAGCCCAAAACCTGTGCATGTAAAAATTGCCCGTGCCCCTTCAATGTGTGCTGTGGCCCGTACAATGGATCGCCAGCGACGGGATGCCCAATGTAAGCTAAATGGACTCTAATTTGATGCGTTCGACCTGTTTCAAGCTGACATTGAATTAAGCTGTAGCCGTTAAACTGTTCTAAAACTTTGAAATGGGTTATGGCATCTTTGCCGTTTTCAACTACTGCCATTTTCTTACGGTTATAATGGTCTCGCCCAATCGGGGCATCAATTAGACCGGAATCTTCGGTAAAATTACCATGAACAATTGCAAGATATAGGCGTTTATTACTTTTATTTGCCAATTGCTGCTCCAAACTTGTACGTGCATTGGCATTTTTAGCAATCATTAACAAGCCAGAAGTATCCTTATCAATGCGGTGAACAATCCCTGGACGAAAACCCTCGGGGCTAGCTGCTAAATCCTTGGTATGATATAAAAGCGCGTTGACTAGTGTATGGTCGGGATGACCTACTGAAGGGTGAACGACCATTCCTTGAGGCTTATTAACGACAATTACGTCATCATCTTCATAGACAATTGCAAGTGGAATATTCTCTGGTTCAACAGAAAGTGGCTTCAGTGCTGGAACAGTGACTTTGATTTCATCGCCCCCATGAACCTGATAAGAAGTTTTCTCTTTTTTGTCATTAACCAAAACGTGCTTTTCCTTAATCAGTTCTTTAATTCGTGTACGTGATAAAGAACTGATTTTCTCTGCAATAAATTTATCCAGCCTCGTGTTCTCATTTTTTACCTGTAAAAGATAATTTTCAGTCATGTTCTTCATCACTTTCATCGAAAAAGATTAGGTAGATAAATACTAGGATAATTCCGATAGTAATTGCAGAATCAGCCACGTTAAAAATATTAAAATGAATAAAATCAACTTGGATCATATCGATCACATATTTTAAATGGATCCGATCAATCAAGTTACCGAGAATACCCCCTAGAACCATGCTAATACCAACATCAAAAAGCTTACCCTGCTTTTGGTGTCTAAAAAGGTAATAGAGACAAACCAAAATAGCTACTACACTAATAATGTAAAATAGCCACATTTGTCCAGGCAAAATATTCCAAGCGGCACCCTCATTTTGAAGATAATTAAAAGATAAGATACCCGGAATAATCTGGTGAACCTCTCCTAGAGCATAGTTATTGGCAATGAAAAATTTTAAGCCTTGATCTAAACAAACAACAATTATAGGAATAATTAAGTATAAAAATTGCATAAATATTTTTAGAATAAACCACTTATTTTTCCGTTATTATCAACGTCAATATCAAGAGCAGCAGGATGTTTTGGTAAACCCGGCATGTCTAAAACATGACCAGTCGTAATTACAATGAACCCAGCACCGTTCTTTAAACTTGCACCCTTAACATGCAAGGTGAAATCAGTTGGTGCACCTAAAAGCTTTTGATTGTCAGTAAATGAATATTGCGTTTTGGCAATAATAACAGGTAATTTATCTTTACCAATTTTCTCTAGTTCTTGAATATCTTTTTCGGCCTTATCGCTGTATTCAACGTCTTTAGCGTGATAGATCTTTTTAGCGACTTTCTCAATCTTAGTCTTAACCGGATCACTTTCGCTGTATGTTGTTTCTAACTGAGCTTGACCAGAATTAGCAAGATCGACTACTGCTTTGGCAGCCTCAACGCCACCCTTTGAACCTTGCTCATGGTAATCAACGACAATTGCATCAATTCCCTGCTCTTTGACCAGTTTCTGCAGCAAAGCTAATTCTGCTGGTGTATCGGTGGTGAAGTGGTTAATCAAAACAATTACAGGTACATGATAATTGCGCATATTATTCATATGCTGTTCAAGATTTTTGAATCCAGTACGTAAAGCAGCAAGATTTTCTTCATCTAAATGATCAGTTGTACCTTCAGCTTGATACTTCAAGGCACGGACAGTAGCGACTACTACACTCGCATCAGGCTTTCGTTCTAAGTGCTTAGAGACAAAATCCATAAATTTTTGACCGCCTAAATCGCTACCAAAACCGGCTTCTGTCAACGTGTAATCACTAAGATGCAATGCTAAGTTGGTAGCCATAACTGTATTGGCACCATGAGCAATATTGGCAAAAGGACCACCATGAACTAAGGCTGGTGTGTGTTCAATTGTTTGAACTAAGTTAGGCTTCAAAGCATTTGATAATAATGCCGCAATCGCGCCTTCGAATTTCAAGTCCTTAACGAAAACTGGTTGATCATCTTTAGTGTAGCCAACTAACATTAAGCCAATTCGCTTTTTAAGATCATCAATATCAGTGGCTAAACATAAAATAGCCATTAATTCATTTGCTACTGTAATTGCAAAGCTTGATTGGTGTTCAACACCGTTAAACTTTGATCCTTGACCAACAGTAATATTGCGCAAACTGCGGTCGTTAACATCAATTCCGCGCTTTAGCACAATACGATTTGGATCAAGTCCGATTTCATTACCCTGGTAGATATAGTTATCAACCAAAGCTGCTAAAGTATCAATAGCGGCAGTCAGTGCATGCATGTCACCTGTAAAATGTAAATTGATATCTTCCATTGGAATTACTTGCGCTTGGCCTCCGCCAGTAGCGCCGCCTTTAAGTCCAAATACAGGTCCCATTGAGGGCTCGCGCAAAGCAATCATAGTTTTTTGATGCAATTGATTATTGATAGCGTCCCCCAGACCAATAGTAATGGTGGATTTGCCCTCACCTGCTGGCGTTGGGGAAATAGATGTCACTAAAATCAACTTGCCCAAATGACCGTTAGCCATTGTCTTGTTAATAGCTTGCCAATTGATTTTGGCCTTATCAAAACCGTAAGGTTCAAGGTCATTTTCGCTTAAACCAACTTTTGCTGCAATTTCTTTGATAGGTAATGCGTGAGCTTCTTGTGCAATTTGAATATCTGTTTTCATTGCGCATGCCTCTTTCTATTTAATTTAGTTAATGAATAATTTTATATTGTCATTTTAGTTATTTGCCTTTTCATATTAGAATTTAGGTCCCACCTTTTTATTAATCAGGTTCAATTATACCAAATTTTTCCCCATAAATACTTTTTAATAGATATCTGGTGACAAATTTTAGTTTCAATATAGAATTAATCGACACTAATAAATAATTGTTGGTTAATTTTGTTTTTCGATGCGCAATAATAGGTATTTTTCTAATTCAGTTACCTTAACTTGATAAATTGTTAACCAGTAGAAACGGCTAATCAGTTGAGGTTGCTTGTTTTCATTAATTTTTCGCTTAAATGGTAACTTTAAGCAATTATTTTGCCAATAAGAATTGAAGTAGGTGTATAACACCAGTAAAAAGAAAAGTATTCCTGTGATAATTGCCGGCCAATTAATAGCTTTTGTACTCTCATAAGCGAAAATTAAGCAGAGAAAAAGCACCACTAATAGCCAACTGTAATAAATTAAGCCTACTCTACCTAAGATCATAAAATGCTTTTTTTTCATAAAACCTTCTCAATTAATAATTAAGTGTGACAGATAGATTACTGTGATCGGTCGTATCGTATAGAGTTTTTAAATATTTACTAAAACGGGGATGATCGGCCACCAATGCTTTAAATTCAGGCGAAGCATATAAATCATGTAGCTGCTTTTCACTAAGATGGTTGTGTCCGGTAAAGTAGTTATAATTCATTTCAATAAACAATTGATTTATTTTGTTCAGTCTAGATGATTTTTGATTAGCCAAAGAATCTTTCTGCTTTGAATTCGTACTGAGATTACGTAGCTGAATATTTTTTAAATATTGGTGAAAATTAGTTAGTAACGGATTCTGGCGCTCTTTAGCGCTTAAATACGGCGTCATTTCAAATGTCTGTCGCTGATAAGTTAAAGAAGTTGGGTCCAGCTTAACAATGCCATATGCTTGGTCGTAAGAGCAAAAGCTTGAAGTTACGATTTCAGTCGTTGGTGTTCTGTCTTGCGGACCAACGATATTTTGTGCATGAATATGCCCAGAAAAGGCTGCTTTAATGTCATAATCTTTACATAGTTGCCGCAGTAAAGGTGCATTATTTAACACAAAGCCACGGTTAACTGCTGGATTATGAACATAAAGATTGTGATGCATAAAAAGTAGCGGTCGCAAATGGTGCTTTTTTGCATAAGTTAGCTGTTTTTCTAACCAAACAATTTGCTCTTCGCTAATTTGTCCTTCGGTCGGAGGAGCACCGATTGCTTCACGCTTGCCGTAAATATTGGAATCTAAAAGTAACAATAAGTATTGCGGATTAAGCTGGACACTATAGCCGAGAGAATAATGGTCTTGACTGAGAGCACATTCATAAGATGAACTAAAAATCCTTTTCCAATCGGTTGGACTAATCTGCTCGGTATAAAGCTGCTGTTCTTCTTTGAAAATCCGTGCCCATCCATCATAAATATCATGATTGCCCGGAATGACAAGTAATCTCGTTGCAGTTAAAGCACTAAATATTTCTTGGAATTTTTTGGCTGACAATAATTCACCGTTAAAAGTGACGTCACCCGTCACAATGATTGCGGCTGGCTTTTTATCATTAACCAGTTGGCAAAAGGCTCTAAGCGCTATTTCTTGGTAGGCCAGGTCTTTACCTTGACTGGTTTTTTGAATTTCTTGAAAGGCTGTTCCATTATCATGGAGACAGTCTGCAATCAAATGAGTGTCAGTAATAATCCAAAATTCGGTGTTTAACTTGTCAGTAATCATTTTTTCTTTGCCCAATATTGATAGAAATCAACCCGCAAATTACCGTTAAACAGCTTCCGTTTTTTGGTCGCTTTTTTACCAAAAAATTCTTCAAAAAGGGGATCACCGACTAAATAATATTGACTAAAGTCATCATATTTGAGCAAGGCCTCGCCCATCTGCTGGTATAACTCTTCAGCGGATTTCTTTTCTTTTAATCGCTTACCATAAGGTGGATTTGCAATAATCACACCATTTTTCAAATCAGTAGCAAAATCTTTTACAGCGACCTGTTTAAAATAAATGTCTTGCAAAACGCCAGCATTATTGGCATTTAATTTAGCAATTTCTAAAATTGACTGATCAATATCACAAGCCCAAATTGGTTGCTCAAGTGGTTTTACTTGCGTGCGCGCTTCTTCTACAGCTTCCTCATGCAAAGATTGATCAAACCAATCAAAGCCATCAAAAGCAAATTTACGCCAAGAACCTGGCGCAATATTTCTGCCAATTAATGCGGCTTCAATTGCCAAAGTTCCGGAACCAGTCATTGGATCAATTAACGGATGACTACCATCATAAGGTGTCAGTTTAATTAAGGAAGCACCAAAATTTTCTTTTAGCGGTGCACCACCATGTTCAATTCGGTATCCCCGTTTAAATAAACTGGCACCGGTAGTGTCAAGAGAAATTCGCGCAACATCTTTATAAATATGAATATCTAGCGGATACTCATTACCACTTTCCGGCAAAAATCCACGGCGATGGTATTGATCTGACATCTTATTGACAATTGCTTTTTTGACAATTGACTGTATGCCTGGTTCTGAATGTAATTTAGATCGAACTGCCCTTCCCTGAACTGGGAATTTGGCATCAACAGGTAAAAGTTCTGCCCAATCAATATCATATACTTGATTGTAAAGAGTATCGAAATCTAATGCTCGGAATTCTTTAAGTAAAATTTTTACCCGATCAGCAGTTCTAAGCCAGAGATTGGTTTTAACAATATCTGCCTGATCGCCTTTAAAAAAGACCCGACCGTTTTCTGTCTGTGTTTGGTAACCTAACGATTGTAATTCTTTGGCAACAACGCTCTCAAAGCCTGCTCCCATTGTCGTATATAGTTGATATTGCTTCATTATTACTTCTTTCATTCTTTAAAAAAAGCGTTGAGCCCTTTGAAAAGCTCAACGCTGCCAGTGCAAATTTTTATAAGCCACGTTCTGTTCCAGTAATTTTGGCCAAATTACCTTTAGCAGCCATCTATCTTTGCTATTAATAGCAATCCAACCTTTAGTTCAATTCCCTAGGTTGAGACGCCCCCACCAAATTTGGGTTGCACGCTCGCAGGGTTTACCTCGTTCCACCAAGAGCGTTTCCGCTCAAGCTTCGTCACTGTGGCACTTTTCAGAATAATCATGCATATCAAAAATGACTTAGCACTTTTTTCGCCGTAATTGTAACCAATTCTTTAGCTTATTGGGCTAAATACGAACACTACAAGCTTCGCAGCCTGTGCGTGCGTGGACTTTCCTCAGCTCAGTCAATAATAGACCAAACCGCGACTGCTCAAAATTTGCACCATTAAAAATTATACCAGAGCTTAGTCCTTTTGTAACCCATAAACTCGTTGTTCTAGATTATAGACTTTGCGTTCCAGAGTTGAAATGCGTTGAATTATTGCCATGTTCGTTGAACTTTCAGTTTGTGAATCACTGTTTAGTGAGCTGAATGTGTTGTCGCGGCCTTGGCTAGGAGTGTATGTCTTTACTGTTTCTTCAGTATTAACTGGGGTTATTCTCCTAGTCTTTTGCAATTGAACAGCGCTTTGCTTGTGTTGATCGTCCATTAATTGGCCTTGTAATTTGCCAATTTGGCCGTATAAATCCTCAATAATTTGTTCAAAAGTATCATAATCGGCAATCACCTGGTCCAAAAAAGCATCAACTTCGTCTGGATCAATGCCTTTAACCTTGGTTCTGAATTGTTTTTTTAATATATCCTGCGTGGATAGTTTAATGTCTTTTAAATCTGCCATAATGATGACAACTCCTTTATAATTCCCTAGTTTATTCTAGCAAAAAGCACCGGTTCTTAAAACAGAAAAGATAAGTTTAGAAAAAGCTTTAGAAATTATTCGTCAAAAGTATTTCCTTCCTGTTCAGACTGGTATTCCTCAGCAGCATCTTGAAGATCATAAAAATCAATTAATTCTAGTGGATAATTATTGGCTTCTTGGTATTTTTTGATTAAATTATAATCAAACTTAGGTTTGCCAGGACTTTCTAAATCATAAACCATTAATGCGCTGTCAGTGTGCATTAACATAAAATTTTGATAATTCCTTAATTGCACAGGGCTTTGATAAGGCTTATTTGAAGTTGCAGCAAAAAAGTCGACCTGATTTTTAAGGCTTAAAAATTTAGCTTGGTTATTTTCGTTCCATCTAGATGCAAATTCCTCATAAGGAATAATCATTGAAACTCTTAAGGGGTATTTTTGCCTTAATTCAACGGCAACCTCACTAGCCCACTGTTCAACGCCAAGATTTGCCCCGGTGATTACCCAATCGAGTTGTCCATCCTCTAACATTTCTGTTAAACGTTTTTCTATTACAAACTTGATGATTTTTATTTTAGGATCTTTTTCACCAAAAGTGTTCAGTTCATAATTGCGGTACCCAGTAACCCATAGTCGTTGCATATTGAAAGAGATAGCTCCTTGTTCAAAAACTTTTCCTTTATTGCTATAATGCTAGCAGGAGTGAGATTGATGGTCAAATATCCAAGCGGTAGTTCTGCCGCATATCGTAAAGCTGCTGAAGAACCAAAAATCAGGAAAAAGTACACACATCGTGAAAATGTTAATTTTTCTGATCGGGGAATGAATCTTGAGCAGATGATTAACGAATCAAATAAATTTTATCGCATTAAAGAGATTGCGGTAGTACATAAAAAACCAACACCAATCCAAATTGTTAAGGTAGATTACCCGAAAAGATCACGAGCAGTTATTAAAGAAGCTTATTTTCGCCAAGAATCGACAACGGACTATAATGGAGTGTATCAGGGTTATTATTTAGACTTTGAGGCTAAAGAAACTAAAAATAAAACAAATTTTCCGTTAAAGAATTTTCATGAGCACCAGATTATTCACTTAGAACAGTGCTTGAAACAAAAAGGAATTTGTTTTACCATTATTGGTTTCACGGTTTTAAATAGGTACTTCGTTACGCCAGCAAGTAAAATTATTGAGGCTTGGTGGGACAAGGACAAAAGCTCGGTCACGTTAAAAGAAGTTGAAAAATGGTCAATTGAAATTAAAAGCGGCTTTCAACCTACCTTACCTTATTTAAAAGCTGTAGATCATTTTATCGCAGATAGGAAATTGAATAATGGCAAATAGAAATTATAATTCAAACAATAGACGCGAATCACGAAAAAATTACCGCGAAAATTTACCTAAACCAAGGTGGCACCGTGTAGTTAAATTGCTCTTGATGGCTATTTTTCTATTATTGCTTTCCGGTGTTGGTCTTTTTGCATATTATGCTAAGGATGCGCCTAACATTAGTAGGGCTAGTCTTGAAAGTGGTGGTTCTACCGCCTTTTATACCCCAAACGGCAAGTTTTTATTATCTCTTGGTTCAGAAAAAAGAATCTATGCTAAAGATAGTCCAGACATGCAACTGTTAAAAGATGCAATCGTCTCTGTCGAAGACAAGCGCTTTTACAAGGATAAATTGGGAATTGACCCAATCAGAATTGTCGGTTCCATGTTAAGCAATGCTAAAAGTCAAAGTATTTCTGCGGGTGGTTCAACGATTACGCAGCAACTCGTTAAACTTAGTGTGTTCTCCACTGATGCATCACAGAGAACCTTAAGGAGAAAAGCACAAGAAGCTTGGCTAGCAATGCGGGTTCAACGTGAATATACCCATGATGAAATTCTGGAATTTTATATTAATAAGGTTTACATGAATTACGGTAATTATGGTATCGGCACGGCTGCTAACTATTATTATGGTAAGAAAATTGGCGAATTAGATCTATCACAAACTGCACTGTTGGCTGGGATGCCTAACAGACCAACGATTTATAACCCATACGTTTATCCTAAATATGCCAAATATCGGCGTGACATTGTTTTGCAGGCTATGCTTGATAATAAAAAAATTACTAAAGCCCAGTACAATCAAGCACGAAAAGAAAGCATCAAAAAGGGCCTAAAGCCACATCAACAAAAGAACCAGTCAAATATTCGTAAAATTGATGATCCTTATATCAAGGAAGCAGTTCAAGAAGTTAAAAATAAGGGCTTTGACCCCTACCGTGACAATTTAAAGATTACATTAAACATTAATCAAAAAGCCCAAAGAAAGCTTTATGAATTAGCAAATAATGGTCAAGTACCATTTACCAGCGATACTATGCAGGTGGGTGCTACGGTAGTAGATCCAAGTAATGGCCATGTTGTAGCAATAATTGGTGGACGGCATATTCCGTCAACGGTTCAATTAGGTCTTGATCGAGCAGTTCAAACTAGTCGCTCCACCGGTTCTTCAATAAAACCCGTTCTTGATTATGGTCCAGCTATTGAATATTTAAACTGGTCAACTGCTAAAGTACTGGATGACAGTAAATATTACTACCCTGGAACTAATATCCAACTTTATGATTGGGATAATAAGTATGAAGGCCAAATGACTATGCGGCACGCATTAGAGCAGTCTAGAAATGTTCCGGCTGTTAAAACTCTAAAAGAGGTCGGCATTAGACGTGCTTCTAGGTTTGCCCGGCAAATGGATATTAATGTGCCAAAGACTGCAGGTCTATCCGTGGGTATTGGCGCAGACGCATCGAGCTTACAAATGGCAGGTGCATATGGTGCCTTTGCTACAATGGGGATTTACCACAAACCACAATTTGTTTCCAAAATTGAAACACCTGACGGCTTAGTGAGAAACTATGATTCCGAAGGAATTCGCGTAATGAGTAAAGCTACTGCTTATATGATCACTGATATGTTAAAGGGCGTTATTAAGCATGGTTCTGGAACCAACGCGCAAATCAGAGGTTTATACCACGCAGGTAAAACCGGTTCTGTTAAATACTCTGACCAAGAATTAGCTCGTTACCCTAGTTATGGCGCAACGCCTAAAGATTCTTGGTTTGTAGGCTATACACAAAGCTACTCGATGGGAGTTTGGACAGGCTATGATAACTTAAAGGATGGAACTATTTCTGGTATTGGCCAGCAATCTGCTCAATTGCTTTATAAAAATATGATGTCCTATCTTATGAGCAATAAAGAAAATGTTGATTGGCAAAAACCAGATTCAGTCATTAGAGCTAGAATAATTAAAAATTCTAATCCTCCTGTTGTTTCTTCAACTGGTGAATGGCAACTGTTTGTTCGTGGGCATGCTCCAGCGGGAATTGTTGATGATAGTAGTGATTATGATAGTTCTGAGGAGCAGACTAGCAGCAATTCAACTCAGAATAATTATAACGAGCAAAACAGAACTATTACCCGTAAAAAGAGACCAACCGAATCACAGTCTGATGAAAACAAAAATGATGCTGGACATGATCGTGATCAGACAAATAATGGTAATAATAATTCACCGGAAAATAAACCAAATAATCATGATAATGACAGCTCTCATTCAAATTCAAACGAAAATTCTGATAATCATGAAGGCAATAGCAATCCGGCAAATGACGGCGAACATGATCATTAATAATTAAAAAATAAAAATGCCATAGCTAATTTACAGCTATGACATTTTTGTATGCGGTGTTATTGTTTTTTCAAATATGAATATGGATCTTCTTTATCTCTTGCTGTCATTGAATAACGACCAAATAAAATCATTGCGTGATGAGTGTGGATCCACTCACTTTTTGGTAATATTTCTTCTAATCGTTTTTCAATTTCAAGTGGCTTAGCATTTTGCGGTACGATATGAAATCTTTTTGAGATTCGGGAAACATGTGTATCAACAGCAATAGCCGGTACACCAAAACCGTCAGCTAAAACTACATTTGCAGTCTTCTCGCCCACTCCGGGCAATGTCACTAACGTTTTCTTATCTTCAGGAATCTGACCGGCAAATTTGTCCACCAAAATTTGGGCGGTTTCTTTTAAGTGCTTGGCCTTAGAATGATAGAGGCCAATTTTTGAAATATGGTGCTCAATATCGGTAATTGATGCTTGCGCTAAAGAGCTTGGATCTGGATAATCCGCAATAAATTTAGGCATGATTCTGTTAACCATTTTATCAGTCGTTTGAGCACTCATTAACACGGCGCAAAGTAAATGAAATTTATTATCCCAAATCAATTCACTTTTTGCATCAGGGTACATCTCGTTTATGGCACGCAAGACTTTTCTTGCTTCTGCTGTACTTAATAATTTTTCAGGCATTTAACGGTTCCTTTGTAAAAATTTTTGCACTTCACTTGTTGTTTTTAGGTTGTGCCGCTGCCAGTTAAGAAGCACGCGGTCAACATACTTTAAACTATATGCTTGCGACAATACAGCCTCTCTTAACGCCAACTTGATAATTTCCGGATCATAATGATCAACATTCAACCAAGCAGCAACCTCTTCTCGTTCGATTGGACTAAGATAACGGCCAAATTCAATTTCAAATTGCCGCATTAACTGGTTTAACGGACTATTATCAACAGTTGAAGAGCTGCTTTCAGTTACTCCTTCTTCAGCATTAGGCAAAACATTCTTGGCTAACAACTCATCGAGTTTTATATATAATTGGTCCAGATTAAATTGATTGCCAATCCGGCCCTTCTTATCAGTGACTTGGTCAATTGCCAAGTAATTTTTTTCAATTAGGCGCTGAATAATATCAGCGATTTCGGCTGAAGAAAAATTAGTGTTAGCAGCGATCTGTTCGTTAGAGGGAAAATTCTCACCTTTTTGAGCAAATAATTCAAGTTGCATAATTAAGATTATTTCAGAGTCACTAATTTTAAGTTGCGGATAATAAGCTAATAAACCATTGGAAAAAGTTGTAAATCCAAGAGTTCGGTAATCATTGTAATGCATGATAATTTTCTCTCCTTTAAAAAAGTTGAACTAAAATATTTTAGTTCAACTTTTTTAATTATTTAGTTAATGCAAATTTATGGCTTAACCCGGTTAATCATTCTTGGGAATGGAATAGCTTCGCGAACGTGATCTAATTTGCAAATCCAAGCAATTACACGCTCGAAGCCCATACCAAAGCCTGAGTGAGGAACACTACCATATTTACGTAAGTCAAGATACCAATCATAATTTTCTTCTTTAAGACCGGCTTCTTTAATTTGCTCTTTCAGAGTGTCGTAGTCACTTTCACGTTCAGAACCACCCATAATTTCACCATAGCCCTCTGGAGCCAAAACATCGGCACATAAATATTCCTTAGGGTTATCTGGATTTTTCTTCATGTAGAATGGCTTAATTGCCGTTGGGTAATTAACAATGAAAAATGGCCGATCAAATTTTTCAGAAATGAATGCTTCGTCTGGAGCACCAAAATCATCGCCCCACTTGAAATCTCTGCCATCTTCTTGAAGCATTTTAACCGCATCATCATAAGATAAACGGGTATAGTTGCCTTCTGCAGCAGGCCGCAGTTTTTCCTTATCACGACCGAGTAATTCTAATTCGTAATCGCAGTTTTCCAAGACTTGTTTAACAACGTATGATAAAAAGCGTTCTTGAATATCCAAAGATTCATCTTGGTGCATCCAGGCCATTTCAGGTTCCATCATCCAAAATTCAGTAAGATGACGTCTTGTCTTAGATTCTTCTGCTCTAAAAGTAGGACCGAAAGTGAAAATCTTACCAAAGGCTTCAGCGCCTACTTCACCATAAAGCTGACCAGATTGTGATAAATAAGCATCGCCACCAAAGTATTCGGTATGGAATAGCTCCGTGGTACCTTCAGGAGCTGAATGCATAAAAATTGGAGCATCAAATTTAACGAAACCCTCGTTTTCAAAGAAATCAACCGTTGCCTTAAAGATGGTGTTTCTGATACGCATGATTGCAAATGGTCTTCTGCTACGCAACCATAAGTGCCGGTGATCAAGCAAGAATTCAATTCCGTGTTCTTTATTCCCGATTGGGTAGCCTTCATTATTAGTGACAACCTTTAAATCAGAAATTTGAATTTCATAGCCGAAGTGAGAACGATCATCTTGGTGAACAGTTCCTGTGATGTAAAAGCTAGCTTCTTGGTGCAATGATTTTGCTGCTTCAAAAACTTCATCTGTAACATCATTTTTTCTAACTATTCCTTGGAAAAATGCAGTTCCATCACGTAACTGTAAAAATACGATTTTTCCACTTGACCGTTTATCAGTCAGCCAAACATGCATTTGAACTTCTTCATCAACATGCTTTGAACAATCTCTAATTGAAATTAATTTTGTCATAAACTTTTATTCCACTTTCCTTATCATATCAACTTAATAATACCAAAGTTTTGTTAAATAAGCGACTTAACCTAGTAAATTTCCGTTTTTAAATTCATAGAGTTTGTAATGGTAGTCACCTGAGCTATTTTTAGCCGCTACTTCCCAAACCGCTTTGTTACGATACCAACCCAAGTTAACCGCAGTAATTTTATCATCTGGATACTTAGTTCCGTATTTATTTCTAACTGCTGTCTCGCTAACGCCCTTTTTACTAGATAAAAGGTAGGCTTTCTTTGAGGCGGGTAAATAAATGAAGTAATAGGTTTGGCTGTTTTTAGCAATGCCTTTAGCGGAGTAACTATTAACACCGCGATCTAAATGATAGTTTCGCTCAATTTTTTTAATCGGTGATTTTTGCAAGACTATTTGATTAAGCTCACGTGTTTCATTTCGTACGGGACTGCTTGCTTTATAGAAAATAAGCAGAAATGAAAAATAGAGCACAACAATAATGGCAATTAGCCAAGCAATAAATTTAAGCGTTTGTTTTGTGTCGTCTTCAATTATCATAATTATCCAACTTATTCCGTAAATCTTTTATCAAAATTTTTCTTGTTGTTATAGGTATTGCGTTTAAAAATACTTTACCATAATCTTTGCTCCAAATCCGTGAATCCAAAATTAAGAACTGACCATGATCTTTTTCGCCACGAATTAGGCGTCCCATGCCCTGCTTAAACCGAATAATTGCCCGTGGCATCGTATCATTTTGGAAAACATTAATGCCCTTTTTTTGCAATTGGCGTTGACGTAAACGCACTTCGGGCTGGTCGGGGGATTCAAATGGTAGTTTAGCGGCAATAACTAAATCAATCCGACATTCATGAAAATCAATTCCTTCCCAGAAACTATCGGCCCCGATTAAAATAGCCTTTTGCGCAATCGCGAACCTTTTGGTAATGCGGTTATTAGAGCCGGATACACCTTGGGCTAAAATTTCAAAGTCACGTAGATTAGGCG
Organism: Lactobacillus panisapium; assembly: GCF_019469265.1. NCBI lineage: Bacteria > Bacillati > Bacillota > Bacilli > Lactobacillales > Lactobacillaceae > Lactobacillus > Lactobacillus panisapium. The sequence goes on from NZ_CP048268.1 coordinate 1,079,963, forward strand.
AATTTAAAATGGCACTGAAGACTTCTTTTATTTTATCCAAATTAGTCATTAAAACTAGAATATGGCTTTTCTGACTCAAGTCATTTTCTAGAATGTTAGCCAGCTGCTGATCATATTGCGGCGTGTCGATAGCAGGAAAGTCTTTCACGGCTAAAACCTGCAAATGCTGATCAAGTTTAAATGTGCTGCTACCAATGAATTTTTCCGGATGTAAATCAGTTAAAGCTAACTGTTTAATTGTAAAGGAAAAATCATTGTCATTTGTTAAAGTAGCACTAACAAAGCAAAGATGGTCAAAACGAGCGTAAATTTGTTTTAATTCACTAGAAGCGTCTAATGTCATCCAGCTCAGATTAACACTTAACGGATCCTGAGGATTGGTTAAAGTTAGTAAAAATCCTTCCTGAGTTAAAACTTCCTTGGTATGAAGAATGTCTGATAGCTGGTAGCTTTTAGTAATATAAAAATCAAGACGATCAATTTGATCAGTCAACTCACTTAAAACAGCATCCCTCTCCAATCCCGAATTATCAGTTTCATTATACAGCTTAAATAAAATAGCATTAGTCTGTTGCCGGACATCTTCTAATTTGCGTTGAAACTCACCAAGTTTCGGTAAAAATTGACTCTCACTAGCGAATAAATCCGTGCCCTCAAAACTTAAGAGCAGATTACCATTTGGCAAGATATTTTTATTTACCGCTTGCTCGTTTTGGGCAAATAATATTCTCTGTAACTGGTTAATGACGTGAATCAAGTCCAATATCGCCGGATCTAATTTTTCTAGTAAAAAGTTGACTGAAACATCGTTACCATACTGGTTAAATACGCTATCTTCGGCATAAAACAAAAGATTGCGCAAATGATTGAGTACGCCCCAAAGTGATTCAAACTGAAATGAGTCATTCCGCGAATTGATTACGTTATCGACAAAGCGGTGAGCTTCATCAATCACCAAATAAGGATTTTGCCCCCAAATTGTGTCGTTGTAATGATTGGCCAAATAGGCGTGATTAGTAATTAAAATATCGGCTTCTTCTTGCTTTTGCCGCGCTAAATTCCAAAAATCGACTTTAGCAAAACTACTACCTACCCGGGCATCCCCCGGATGAGCTATCTGAACAAACAACGGTGCCTTATAGTTAGTCAGCTGTAATTCATCTAGATCTCCCGTTTTAGTCTCCGTTAACCACACCAAGATTCGCATTTGCAAGACTAGCGTCATTTTATTAGGCGTTCCCTGGTATAGACTTTGGTAAAAGCCATCTAAATCGAGATAATGACTACTTGATTTCACCACTTCTGCAGTCAAATCAAGGTCAGTGACCTTAAGCAATTGGGGAATTTCCTGCGTGATGATCTGATCTTGCAAAACTTTAGTTGGCGTCGCCACCACAAGCTTTCGACTCGTATATAAATGATAGGAATAAGCAAACAAGTAGGAAAAAGTTTTACCTGTACCATTGGGTGCTTCAACCAATAACGCCCTTTGATCAGGATTCTTGATGAACTGATTAATTTGGTTGATTAAATCAACTTGTGGCTGCCGGTAATTGATTTTTCCTTTAAATAGCTGATGCTTGGCTTTATTACTGAGAGGAAAAGATGCATTTGAGCCATTACTGTGCTCTGGAATTTTAGTCTGTTGTTTTTGCAAAATAATATTGCGGACCTGCACGTAGTTTTTACCTAGTGGTCTTTTAGTTAGCCGCAATTCATCTGCAATTGTGGTAAAAATCCAGGAAGTGTCTCGGATAAGACCGTGCGCAAGAGAACTTAACGTATTCAGTGTGGCTTGCGGCAATGTTTCCAATTTGTTGATAATCTTAAGCAGTAACACAGCCGTCCCGTATGCATCTGAATCAGCTTTATGCGGATTTAGGTGTGGGATGTTTAGCTGATTAGTTAGATCTGTCAGCTTATATGACGGTAAAGTCGGAAACGCAATCTTAGCCAGTTCAACTGTATCGATTGCCCTATTGGTTAAAGCCTCATAGCCATGCTGCACTAGTTCATAATTAAGAAACGGCAAATCAAAATTTACATTATGCGCCACAAAGACCGCATCCTTTAAGATGGCAATAATCTTTGGAGCATAATAAGAAAAGTCCTTTTGCTGAGCTACATCTGAATTATGAATATGCGTAAGGTTCTGAATTGCTAAAGGGATGTCACGGTGGGGATTAATCATAAAAGAGTAGGTTTTAACAACCTTCATGTTTTTGATGATGGCACAACCAAACTGGATAATATGATTGTCCTCTTCGCGCTGGGTTCCGGTTGTTTCCAGATCCACGACTGCAAATGTCTCCTTAGCAAATAATGTCATTAAATTCGACCTCCTTTCTTTTCTACTTAATTTCGACGATTTTTTGCGCTGCCAGTAAAACTAGGTATTTGTGCGTTACCTTTTTGTTAGCAAACGAATTTAAAGCCTGCTCATAAAGTCTTAACTGCCCCGTGTATTTTTGCTTAAGCTGATTAATTGCTAAATCCAAATGATTAGGATCGAGATAATCAGTTTTATAGTCAAATAGTATTATGCCATCATTTTGGATGAAGTAACCATCAATTGTACCGTGAATTAAAATTTTAGCATTTGGATCACTAAAATGGTCAAATAAGCTACTTGCCGAAAGTAAACTAGAAAATTCAATTTCACGTTTTAAGTTCTCCGGCCTTTGCCAAAATTCACGGCTAAAGTCGCTATGAACAAACCAGTTAATCTGTTCTTTATTTAAATCCGGTACAATAGCGGGATTTAGTTTATCTTGCTTAACTAATGAAGCAATTTCATCATCTAACTGCTGGTCATCACCCTTGCCGTGATAATCATAATATTGTAACAGCAGGTGTGTCGCGGTTCCGATTTCGGCTCCGGTAAACTTGGTTGCAAACAAAAAATTAGGCTTAGTATCAATCGGCTGTAAATACCTATTAGTTGATGAGAGCAAATGAGCATTCTCTAGTTCACTGTCCAGTGGATCATTAAAGGCCTTTTTTATTTCTGAAACAGATTGGTAAGCGGTCGTCTGACTAGCATCTTTAAACGGATAAGCAAAATCATAGAGCTTTTTGGCTGTTTGATTTAAAAGCGTGAAATCCTCTGTAGCGGCCGTTTTTGCTTGTACGGTTTTGGGCCGTGCAATTGTTTCATCCTGGTAGTGAATTAAGAGTAAATCTTCTTGCTCTTCTAGTTCCGGGGTGATCTCACTCATCGGCAAAGCTACCTGATGCGTAAAGTTAATGGCTGGACCAATAAAGCTCATTGCGCTGGTAGCATCAATCTTATCGCTTAAGGGTAACTTATGCTCATGATTAAGTTGCTGACTCCAAGTCTGGGTAAGTTTGGGAAAATTCTTTAAGTCAGTCACTAAAATTAACTTTTGCCGAGCTCTAGTCATACCAACGTATAGTATTCTAGCCTCTTCTTCGAGTAATTGTTTTTTCTTGGCAACATTGTCATATGATTTAAGCAGTGAATCAGCGCGATAATGCTCTTGGCGTAAAGTCAATCCGACATTATCTGCGTTAATAATATAATTTCCACTAAGATCACGCAATTGAAACCGGTGCTGCAACCCAAGATAAAAAACAATTGGAAATTCCAGGCCCTTAGACCCGTGAACAGTCATTAGCCGCACTGAATTGCCTGCTTCTTTAGCCAGTAATGGCTGTGCCAGATCTTTTTGGCTGCGGCGCATTCTTTCGATAAAGTTAATAAACTGGTAAAGTCCCTTAAAACCGGCACTTTCATATGAGCTTGCCCGTTCATACAGTGCTTCTAAGTTGACTCGCCGCTGTTTGCCGTTGGGCAATGCCGTCATGATTTCTAGCAAATTGGTTCGCTCATAAATGCTCCAGACTAATTCGGAAATCCGGTGATTCGTAGCAAATTGTCTTAATTCAGCTAATTGGTTTAAAAAATCCTTTATTTTTTGACTGAGGCCATCGTTAATTGCCACATAAGAGGTCAAAGCATCATAAAAATTAGTATTTTTGCTATGAATCCGAATTTGGGCTAAATCTTGTTCATTAAAGTTAAACAGCGGAGAGCGCAGAACAGTTACCAAAGGGATATCTTGATCGGGATTATCAATAATGCGCAAGTAATTCATAACAATGGTCAATTCAATTGTTTGAAAATAGTTTTTGGCATCCGTCACCATTAACGGCAGATCGTTTTTCGCAAATTCCTGCATGATAGCAAGGTTCTCACTCCGGCTACGAGTCAAGATGGCAATATCACTATATTTAAAAGGCCGCTTTTGACCTGTCTGTGGGTCATATACTTCTAAGTGTTCATTTTGAAATTGCTTGATGCGATTAATAACCATGGCTATTTCTGCTGAGTCAATATCTTGCTCCTGCTCCTCATTTAGTGAACCCTCTTTTTCATCTTGGTTATGGTAAATGATTTCGCATGAAGCGGGAAGTGCAGCCGGATAATATTTAGCCCCTAAAACCAACTGCCCTTCTTTTTGGTAGTCAATGCCGCCAAAGTCGGGTGTTAAGATGGTTTTAAACACTTGATTAACAATTTTGAGAACGGGATTAGTCGAACGAAAGTTTTCGGAAAGCAAAATTCGCTCTTGGTCGGTATTTTCTTTCTTCGCCGCTTCTTGGTATTTATGCAAGAAAAGCGTGGGTTCGGCTTGCCTAAAACCGTAAATCGATTGTTTGACGTCACCTACCATAAATAAGTTATTTTGACCGGTTTTCTTAATTAGTTGTAAGATCTTTTCTTGCAACGGATTAATATCCTGGTATTCATCAACTAAAATTTCAGTGAACTTATTTTGGTAAAAGGAGCGTGCCATTTCAGCGTTAGATGTGTCTTGACTTAGGATCTGGTATGCAAACTGCTCCATATCACTGAAATCGACCAAATTTTCTGCCCGCTTTAATTCCCCGAAACGTTTGATTAGGGCATTTTCTGCTTTTACAACTGCGGTCATAATTTTTTGGCCACGTTTTAGGATCTCAATTTGCTCATGTTCATCTGTAGCGTAAAAAGACGTGAAGGCAGTAAACACTTGCTCAGCGGCTTCGGCTTTGCGGTCATAGCAATTTTGGTAAAAAGCTAGTAGATCCTCATCCCATTTTTTTGACTTACGAAAGGTTCCGGTAAAAAGACAACTACGCAATAACTGCCTTTGGTCGTCGTAATTAGCGTCGTTAACTAATCCTTCAAGATACCGGTTTAGGAATTTCTGAAAGATAGTAAAACTTTCCTTAACCTTCGCTAGTTCCTTGGTTTCAATCAATGGGTCGTTAACAATTTGCTCAATTTTATTGCTGAGCTCAGTAAAAGTATTTGTTAAATAAGGTTTAATTTGCTTTTGCCACAGCTTAGTTGTAATTACGCTTTCCCCTACTTCATATTTAGCAGCTAAGCCTTTTAACCAACTGGAATAATCAGGTTTAGCCATTGCGTAAGAGTATAAATCTAAAAGAAGATTTTGCGCTGATTCTGCATCCCTGTCGCCAGCAAAATTATTATAAAAGCTAATGAAGTCCTCGTCATTTTCCTCTAAAAACTCGCTTTCAATTTCGTGCAGTGCTCGTTCACGCATCAATTCGGCTTGTGTTTCATCGGTCAAGACGCTAAAGCTTGGATCAAGATCGATGACGTAGTAAAAGCGATGAATGACGTCTAGGCAAAAGGCATCAATTGTGGAAATATTGGCAGAGTCAACCGCGTTAAGCTGCTGCCTGAGATAGGTTTTGGCAGTCGTCTTGGCTAGCTCAGTTTGCAAAACTTGTTTAATTCGCCCCTTCATTTCTTGGGCTGCTGCCTTGGTAAACGTTACTACTAATAGTTGGTCTACCCTAGTTCCAGCAAGAATTTCTTGCAGCAAACGCTGCACCAAAACAGTGGTTTTGCCACTTCCAGCGGAAGCAGAAACTAAGATGTCGTGTCCGCGATCGCTAATCGCCTTATTTTGGGCTTGAGTAAAATCTGCCATGACTATTCCTCCTCTCCCAGTTTCTCTTTAATTTTACTTAATAACTCTTTTTTACTTAAACTGCCAACCTGGTGATACTTGTTTTCTTTAAGCATTGCGTCAAAAAAGAAAATATCACGGTAGTCGGAATAAGTTAAGGCGTTAATACCTTTGCCATACTTATATGGATTGAGCTTAATTTCACCGGATAAAATTTGACTTGCGGCGTCCTTAATGAGCTCTTCATCATATTGCAGCAAAAGCTCAATTTCATCATCTTTAAAAGCATTACCCCGAAAGCTGAGACTGCCATCTTTTTTACTATTAACACCGGTATATAAATCCGAGGTGGTACTGTTTTTTTCAAGCTCAGGGTCAGCGTCAAGAACTAGTGCTTGGTCATAATTAATTAATCCGGTGTATTTTAGCCTGGTTTTGCCATCCAGATTATCTTGTTTTAACTCTAAATGACTATTGTACAAATCTTTACCGTTTAACCGCTCAGTTTGCCTCGTAATTGTTTGGTAAAATGCACCAAGCAAGTAAAGTGGTGTTTTGCCCGTAAAGAAGGGCTGGTTTTTCAGTAAAACATCGAGATAGGAAACCATTTGTAGTGAAATACCTTGGTAAAAGAGGCCCAAATTAAATTTCTTTGCGGAAGACTTGTAATCAATCACCTGCGCCAAGTATTCATTCTTGTCACTAATTTGGGCCAAATCAACCCGGTCCATCTTACCGCGTAAATTAACATAATGCTTGCCAGCCAAGTTAGGAACAACCAGGTCAAGGCCGTGGACTTTTTCGCCAAAACCAAAACTAAGTTCAGAGTATTTTGCCCGTAAAGGCGTTTTTTGTACTGCTTTTTGCCAGTTGAAAGCAACCTTGGTGGTAGTTTGATCAAGACACTTAAATAAAAATTGGTTAAAGGGATCATTGGCAAGCTGCTTATACTTAGCTTCGGCCATCATTTTCGCTCTAGCAATGGCTAGTAATTGACTTAAAGTAGTTTCGTCAACATCGGCTAAATCTAAGTGCTTTTGGTTAAGTTCTTTTACCAAACGGTCGAAAGTTTCGTGAAAATAATTACCGGCTTGAATAATATCAAACTCATTTTCAAAGCGTTTATGCAAATGCAAACCGTAATTTAAAAAGTATTCGTAAGAATTTTCATAAAAAGTTTCCAGTTGTGAAACGGATGAATTTAAATTCTGGCCGTACAATTCCTGGGCTAACTCAGCACCAATATCTGCCGGCTGGTTGTCAAATTGACTGGCTTCTAGAACCATTGCCGTCTTAGTTGGGATTTTTGCTGCTGTTAATTTTAATAATTGATCAACATCAATTTCGCTATTTGCCTGCTTTAAGTAAGTCAAGTAACCTAAACTTGCCTGGGGATTGGTCAGGAAACTTAAAAGGTCCTGGAATTTTTCCGGTAAATTGTGTTGCTGGAATTCGATTGCACCAGCGCGTTTGAGCCGGTCATAATAAATTGAAGGCTCAACTGCTTCGTTGTCAGAATTGGCCACCGAATAAGATAAGTAAACCTTGTCACTGGCCAAGGCCAAACAAATACCAAACTGATAGTTCTGATCAAGATTGCTTAATTGCTGGTGATCTTCCAAATAAGAATCTTCGCCAAAGGCAGTACTTAAATTCTCTAGATTTTCAGTGCTTAAAAAACCTGGGGTGGTTTGAATGGCTGGCAAACCAGTGCTAGTAGCGCCCATGATGAAAACTTGCTTATAGCCGCTAACTTGGACAATACCTGTTTCAGAAAGATTAACTGCATCCAAGGTAGAAGGAATTTGGGAGAAAGTAGCCTCTTTAAAGCCGTTGGTTAAAACATTGAAAAAACTGGCTACATCAAATTCAGTCGGATTAATCAGTAAGTAATCATGTAATAACGTAATGAGCAAGTCCCATACTTGTTCAGATTGGCGTGCTTGCTGCAAGTCACCAGCGGTTTGCGCATCTTCGCGCCATTTTTCAAGTACTTGATTAACCTTATTATTAGTTAAAAAATTAAAGAAAGTGGTAATCGCTTTTTGCGTGTCCTCTTCCTGCTTAAGTTTAGTTAATAACCGTTCGAGCTTTTTCACAAAAAAGTCTTTTAATTTGCTTATTTGAGCCACTTCATCAGGAACTTTGTCTAGTCTGATCACTTCAGAAGCAACATAGTCCGTAAAATCACGTTTCCATAAATTATGGTTAATTCCGTGCGCCAAAACAAAATTTTCCAGCTCATCGACGTCATGAATATAAGCTGATTCTTCTTGGTACCAGTCCGGAATAATTAGATGGGTTTTCATAATTGCCAGCATATTTTGGGTTTGAAACGGCCGTGCCAAAAGCTGAGCAATATTTTCAATTAAAATAACTAACGGATGATATTTCATTTCTTGCTGTAAGTCATCAAAAAATGGGACATGATTCTGCCGTAAAATCGGAATCAGGTATGTTTCGTATTCATGTAGATTGGGTGCTAATACCAAGAAATCGCGATAACGGTAGTTTTTTAGGGCCACTTGTTGGTAAATTGTATGGGCAACATAATAGGCCTCGGCATACCGGTTATCTGCTCGAACTAATTGCACCTGGTCAAGTTTACCCACATCATAAGCAGTGCCCGTCCAGAACTCATTGAGCAATTCCCGCTTAGTGGGCTGGGGCGAAATAGGAGTTTTTTCTACTTCATAAGACAGATCATGCTGTTTCAAATAATTCAGTAATTGATTAATTGTTCTCTGAATTACATAATCGTAATCACCTTGCGCAAATTCAGGGTTAATGTCGCCAATTTTGGTTTTAAAAGCTAAGGTAACGCTATGAGCATGCATCATTAACAATTTGACCGTCAGACATTCCTGCAGTGAAAAATGAGAAAAATCACTAAAATAAAAATCGGTCTTGCTTAAATCAATTCCGCTAGCAAGATACTCATTCAGCTGCAATTGCACCTCATTTGAAGTCGAAAACTTAGTAGCAATTGTACTAGTAAATGCCTCGTAAATGATTTTAAGGTCTGCAATCTTATTTTTCGTTTCTAAGTCAAGAGAATCTTCGTCGATTTCATCAAGATCAAGGTTCCCTTCCCTAACCTGCAAAATCGTATCATAAAGCTGTTTAACTAAACCGGGACTGACGCTAACCGTTTTAAAAAGATGAAGCTGGTCACGCTTTTGCTCAATAATCTTGGCTAAAATCATGGCAGCCGCGGCATTATCAAGTTGCGTTGGCAAACCCTGTTCAGCATCTTTGAGGAAAAACCAGGCAAGTCGCGAAAATGATAAAACCTGCAAATTTTTAACCGATTGCTCAACGTTGCCCTTGCTAACGGCTAATCTGTTTATTGCTCTGACTTCTGTGGTAAACTTAATATGATTAGGAACGATAATAAAAGTTTCGTGTTCTGGAAAGCGTTGGTAGTTATCAACTGCAGCTTGCAGGACTTTTTCTTGTAAAGAATCTGTCTGCCGACCGACTAAAATCTTGATCATCTGTTCTCTTCTCCTTTGCTATTTATTTTAGCATAAGGAGTTAAAAAAATTTCACAAACAGTAAGGATCTTAAGCAAAATGAAATCTAGTTATTTGGCCCATGGCAAAGTAATTTTAATCGGGGAACATTCCGTTGTATATGGCTATGATGCGTTAGCAATGCCAATTAATTCGCTTCATATCAAAACAACTGTTGAACCGGCCCCCGAGATGTGGATGGACACTGAGCGTTATCAAGGGCCTTTTTTTATGGCTCCAAATGAATATAACGGCTTAAAATATGTTGTTAAAAAAATGTTGGAGTTAGCTGCCAGTACAGAGCAACTGAAAATCTCATATACTGGGCAAATTCCAATTGAACGCGGATTGGGTTCTAGTGCCACCGTTGCCCTGGCAACCACTCGGGCAATGGACGACTATTTCAAGCTTAATCTGACCGAAGAGCAAATTTTGGCTATTACCAATCATGCGGAAATGATTAATCATGGTAAAGCCTCAGGTTTAGATGCGGCTACAGTTAATTCCAACTACCTCGTTTTTTTTAATCAAAAAGATGGTCCACGTGTTTTAAAAGCAAAACTGGGCGCTACTTTATTAATTATGGATACAGGAGAATTAGGCAGTACGAAAGAAGCTGTTATGCAAGTTCATGATCAAATAAAAGCTTCACCACAAGCAGCAGATAAGTTAAAGCGACTGGGAAAATTGGCAGATAGGACTAAGACGTCTTGGCTTAATCATGATGCTGGTCAAATTGGTACTTACTTTAATGAAGCACAAGAAATTCTGTGTTCTTTTGACTTATCAACGGCTAAAATTAACCAATTACAAAAAATTGCACTTGCGCACCAAGCGCTCGGCTTTAAGCTTTCAGGCAGCGGTCTTGGCGGCATTGTAATTGCTCTTTGCAAGAATCATGCGGTAGCGCAAACAATAGCAGATCATAGTCAAAAAATTGCTGTTAATAGTTGGATTGAGGAGATTTAATGGGAAAAACTGTACGAGCACACGCCAATATTGCACTAATTAAATATTGGGGGAAAAAAGACGAACGTTTGCGACTTCCTTTAATGTCAAGCCTTTCTATGACGTTGGATCGTTTTTATACTGATACTAAAATTACCGAAAGCGATCTTAATCATTTTTACTTAAACGGGATTGAACAAATCGGTCAAAGTTCGCAGCGTGTTTTCACTTATCTTAAATTTTTGCAGGACAAGTTTGGTGTTAGTGGTAATTTAGCAGTCAGATCAACCAATCATGTTCCAACGGCTGCTGGCCTGGCATCGTCTTCGTCAGCTTTTGCTGCTTTAGCAGGAGCTTTCTGCTCTCATTATGGCTTTGAAATAGAACCCAAAGAATTATCCCGGCTTGCTAGAATGGGTTCAGGCTCTGCGTGTCGGTCAGTTTTTGGTGGCTTTGTCTTGTGGCAAAAAGGTGAAGATGATACTACATCTTATGCCTACGCCTTAAACGAAAAGCCCGAGATGGACTTACAGCTTTTGGCAATTGAATTAAATCCGAAACCTAAGAAACTTTCATCAACGGAAGGGATGAAACAAGCGACCAGTTCCCCCTTCTTTAAGCCTTGGTTACAGCGAAATCAGACCGAGCTAGACCAAATGATAACGGCCATTCAAAATAATGATTTTACTGCGCTGGGACAACTAGCAGAATTAAACGCTAACGAAATGCACGCAATTAACTTAACCGCCCAGCCTGGTTTTACATATTTTGAGCCACAAACAATTGCAGCGATTAACTTGGTAAGGCATTTACGTGAAACTGGGATTGAGTGTTATTACACGATTGATGCCGGTCCCAACGTAAAAGTTATTACTCGTTTAAAAAATGTAAAAGAAATTACTAATCAGTTTGTATCGCAATTTGACAATGTTAAGATAGTAAATGCAAGTTTTGGTCCAGGTCTATCATATTTGGACTAATTAATGTAATTTAATTGATTAGGAGATTAAATTCTTTTGATAACAGAACAAGCGCCCGGAAAGTTATATATTGCTGGCGAATATGCGGTACTTGAACAAGATTGTCCCGCAATTTTAGTCGCAGTTAATCAATTTATCCGGGTTTCAATTACTAAAACAAAGTCATCTACTGGGTTAATCCATTCTAAACAATATTCACAAGATTCAATTCACTGGGTTAGGCATGGAGCCGAAATGGTTATTGACAATCGTGATAACCCTTTTGAATATATTTTGGCGGCTATTTCGTTTACTGAACGATTTTGCCTTGAAAAGCACATTGAGATGCAGGTCTATGATCTTTATATCAATTCTGATCTTGATTCGGCTGATGGTAAAAAGTATGGCTTGGGCTCCAGCGCGGCAGTTACGGTAGCAACTGTGAAAGCAATCTTACGCTTTTATAACGTACCCTTCAGTAACGAACTTGTTTATAAATTGTCAGCCATCTCTCATTATTCAGTTCAGGGTAATGGTTCGGCTGGTGATATTGCTGCCAGCGTTTATGGTGGCTGGCTTGCCTACCAGACTTTTGATAAAAGCTGGCTAAAACAAGAACTAGCACATAGATCGCTGTCTGAAGTTGTCGATGAAGCATGGCCAGGACTAAAAATTCAGTTGTTAACGCCGCCAACCGGCATGAATTTAATGATTGGTTGGAGTCAAAAGCCTGCTTCCACTTCCCGCTTAGTTGATGAAACTAATGCCAACAAAGAGGCACTGAACGGAAAGTACCGGGAATTTATTAGGCTTTCACGAAAATGTGTTTTAAAAATGATTGTTGGGTTTGAAAGAAACGATATCGACCTAATTAAAAAGCAGATCCGCGAAAACCGTAAATTGTTGCAACACTTTGCTGCTATCAATCAAATTGCGATTGAAATTCCCCGCTTATCCAAATTAATTAACATTGCTGAATCATTTGGTGGTGCTGCTAAAACTTCTGGTGCCGGTAACGGTGATTGCGGGATCGTCATTACAGATGAGCAAACCAACATAGCGGCCCTTGAAGAAGAATGGCGTCAAAACGGGATTATGCCCCTTGATTTTCACGTTCATTCCGTCAAGTTAGCCCGGTAAATGAGTAAGAGGAAAAAATGTCCATTAGATCTACGCGTAAAGAAGAACACTTGGCTTTAGCCCAAAAGTTCTATGAGAATGAGAAGTCGAATAGTTTTGATCAGATGCATTTAGTTCGACCGGCTTTACCTGAAACTAGTGTTAACTTGCAGGCGATTAGCACAAAAATGTTTGGCAAAACTGTGAGTGCCCCATTTTTCATTAATGCAATGACGGGCGGCTCTAAAAAATCTTTTGCAATTAACCAAGCTTTAGGTAAAATTGCCCAACAAACGCACATTGCGCTTGCTTTAGGCTCCGCCAGCATTCTCGTCAAAGAAGCAGATCAGCTGGATAGCTTTATCATTGCTCGTCAAGAAAACCCCAACGGTGTATTGCTCGCTAACGTAAATGCTAAGACTTCTGTAAGAGATGCTGAAAAAATTATTGCTGAGCTGCAAGCAGATGCCTTGCAAGTCCATTTAAACGTCGTGCAGGAAATAGCAATGCCGGAAGGTGATCGCGACTTTCACTGGCTAGCTAACCTTCAAGAACTACGCCAGCAAATAACTGTGCCAATCATTATTAAAGAAGTTGGTTGTGGTCTGGATCAAGCAACAATTCACCGTTTAAAAAAAGAAGGCATCACCTTCTTCGATATCGCTGGTAGTGGTGGAACCAATTTTGCACAAATCGAAAATGCCCGAAACCCGCAGCCCCTTGCTTACCTTGAAAATATCGGCTTACCCACTGTTATCGCGGCGGTGCTAGCTGCAAACGAAGATGTTGATTTGATTGTTTCAGGGGGGATTCGCAATCCGTTAGATGTCTTCAAGGGACTTTGCTTAGGTGGAAAATATGTTGGTATTTCTAACACTTTCTTACAAGTCCTGCTTCAAGACAATGGCTTTGAAAATTTACTTCAACTGATTAAAGAATGGCAAAAGCAACTTGCTTATTTAATGGCGATTTATGGTCAAAACAATTTAACCGATTTGCCTAAAATTAAGCGTTACTTTGATTTACCATTAAAAGCGCAAATTGACCAATTACTTTAAAAATAAGTCAAAAACATGAGTATTGAAAAATCCTGTTAGATCTTGGTATTGTAAACCTTGATTTAACAGGATTTTTGTTTGGATTAAAAGATAAAGTATATTTAACTGACTTGCTTATTATTAGTCATTTAAAAGCCGCCAAATTTCTTTTTGAACTGCACTACTATTGCTAGAGCCAATTACGCGGTTAGCTGCACTTTTAGCGATTGGCAAGGCGGTAGCAGTCACATAACTTTGACCAACATATTTAAGCATTCCCACATCATTGCCACTATCACCGAAAGCAACCATTTCGCGGGGATTGATATGATACTTTTTGCTTAAGTACTCTAATCCAACCGCCTTGTTCATTTTTTTAGTCGAAATATCAATTGAAGTAGCTGACCCCGACACAAAACCAATCTGAGGATAATTATTTTGCAATTCGCTAATAATTCGTGGCCTCTTTTTTGCTGGAACATCGAGTGTAACTTTAAAAATCTGATCTTGTAAATCGGTAAAACTTGGCACAATTGTCAATTTAGCATAATATTTTTTTAACTCAGTAGCATATTCTGGTCCGTCACTTGCGCGTACGTATGCACTTGCAAGACCGGAAACGGTTATCTTTTCATGCGCATACTTAGCGATAATCTCAAAAATGACTTGCAGATCCTCATCGGAAATACAATCGGTATGAATAACCTGTCTGCCCTGGGCTACCAATGCTCCATTCTCAGCAATAAAGTACATTTTAGCTGCCGTTTTGGGAAAACGGGCATAAATATTTTCATATTGGTTACCGCTAGCAATGACAAATTTAATTCCGCGCTCCTGCATAATTGCAAATTCACGTAAAAATAGTTCCTCATCGTAGGTTTTTTGATCGGTCAACCATGTTCCGTCCATATCGGTAGCAATTAATTTAATCATGTTAATCTCTAATCTTTCTTCAAAATTCGTAAACCTTTAGGGTAAAAATTCTTCAAAACGCCATCTCTCGTATTTTTACCAAAGCTAAAGATTAAGTGCTGGTAACTAAGTAAAATAAAGCCCTGCATCTTTTTATCTTGGCCACGTAATGTTTCTCCGTGTAAAAAAGCGGCGAAATCTGGTTGGTTAAGTTCAAGCACCTGCTTTTGCTCAACTTGACTTAAAACCATTGCCAATTGATGACTCGGTTCAAACCGATTTTTCTTAAGCAAACCTAGTTCAAAACCATTATTTAAAATTTTCAAATGAGCAATGTTTGTCGTTAAAGCTGGTAAAAAAACGTGATCGTGGCTTACTAAACAGCGCGTGGACCATTCACTTAATGCCGAAGGCAGATTGAATGGTTTTAAGACTGGTGCAATCAATTCCACCTCTTGATTAGTTAGGTGCCTAGTACTGGCTTTTTCACGTTTACGCTTTTGTCGTTGAGACTTGGCTTTAGTGATCACTGAGCTGGCAGGCTTTTGCAGTCTTGCCACAAATTGGCCTTCTCCTAGCTCATCAAAAGGCCAAAAACGTACTGTGTTAGTTAACGCCGGATTTTGATCAGCCCAATCAGGGTTTCCAGCGGCGCAGTTAGTATTGCTTAAAGTGATAGGTAAAATCTCAAAGTTATAAGTTTGGGCGAGCCAAGATACAATTTGTTCATCTTCTTCGGGCGCAAAAGTACACGTCGAGTAAATAAGCTCGCCACCCGGTCGCAACATTTCTGTCGCAGCTGCTAAGATTTCTTTTTGACGACTTTGGCAGGTTAAGACATAATCCTGGGACCAATAAGAAACGGCATCTGGATTTTTGCGAAACATCCCTTCCCCACTACATGGTGCATCAACAACAATTTTATCAAAGAAATTGTTAAAGTGCTGCGCTAATCTTGCTGGACTTTCATTAGTAATTAATGCATTGGTGACTCCCCAGCGCTCCAGATTTTCACGTAGGACTTTTGTTCGGGAAGATGAGATATCGTTAGCAACTAATAGACCATCACCTCTTAACTGTTCAGCCAAAGCGGTACTTTTTCCGCCAGGCGCAGCGCAAAGATCAAGCACTTTCTCTCCGGGTTTTACCTGAGCAATCTGCGCAGGAAACATTGCAGCTGGCTCTTGTGAATAGACCATCCCACTTACCCATTCAGGATCTGAACCACTAACTTGACCATAATACGCGTTATTAATCCCTAAAACAGGTTTGCTTAGCGCATAACCAATATCTTGTTTTTGCTTGAGTGCGTTAATGCGAAATGCTTTCTTTGGTTCTTTATCGTTCATTGCAGCAAATAGCTGATCGGCTTTTGGACCCAATAATTTGCGGTACTTAGCAGTAAATTCATTAGGTAATTTAAGCATCTAGTTTTTCCTTTCGTACGCGATAAAAAATACCATAACTATAGATAATGGAAATAATTATCCAGCTAACTAGTAACAATAACAAGAGATGGTCCGGCTTTGAGAAGAAAGCCCGCCAGCATAAGAAGAAATAGGCACCAAACACCAGTAAAATTTCGGTTAAAATGGTTCTAATTCCGTGGTTTAACAGCCAATTACGCAGTAATCCGCCACTTAAGTGAGTTTGCTTAACAGTTTGCCAATCTAAAAAGGCTAAAATGAGATTGCTGATTCCGGCAATCAAAATAAACACGCCAATTAATAATATTTCCTTGATCACTGAAAATTGATGGCTCTGATGACTTTTGACAAACGATGGTGTTTTAACCTTTACACCATAATGAGCAGCAATCTGTCTGATCACTCTAGTCGAACTATCAATGATAATTACATAATTACGCAATTTAAATTGACCAGTCGGCTGCTTTGAACCCGTAGTTAAGTAATACCCATTCTGTTTCATTTGCCGATAATGTTTTAATGTCCCAATTACGGTGTAATATTTATTGTTTAAAACAATGTACTGGTTTCCCTGTGTTTTATACTGTTTAACATTGGCATTTAAGCCTAAGACACCAAAAGAGACCCTACCCTTAAAGTCGTCAGAAGTAAAGTAACGACCCGCTTCTGTTGGCAAAGTTAAGACATCTTTGTTAGACCAAATTAAAGTTTGCTTATCTTTTCTGTTACTTGCTAGGTGAAGCTGGATCTTGTTTTTTGGAAACTTTTGCTCTAAATAACGCACAAAAGTGCTAATGTTTTGGTCATTTTTAATTTTAATATAACGAGTATTATTGCTTAATCCGTATGCTTCAAGTAATTGATTGGCTTCATCGGATTGAATATTAGATAGCATTGAGCCCATACCGAGCATTGCTAAAAAAATAATAAATAATAAAAAAATCTTTTTAAATTTCATGTTCTATCTCAAATATTTGTTCATCGATAAAATCGTAACTGGTAAAAGTTTGCTTAATTTGTCTAAGAGCTGGTGAATGACGAAATTTTTCCTGGTGCCAAAAAGCTGGTGAGTTTGTGGCCCCATTTTTTTCGCCAATAAACAAGAAGTGACTTTTGGGATTGTACTTTTGCCAAGCTTTAACTGCTGCTAAATCACTGCGGTTAAAATTGGGCGCCCAAGAACAAAGAATTAAGTCTACTGCTGAATACTGTGCAATAGCTGAACTAGCATTTAGATTAACAACGGAAGCAAACGGTTGCTGGCCAGTTCGCGAAGTCTTGGCCCACTGCAATGAATCTGTTGCAACTGTTTCAACCCCAACCTGTTGTAATGCCCTAGTCCAATAAGCGTTACCCGCCATTATTTCCAGTGCCGAATTTACATGTAAGTTCTCTTTGATTGCTTGAGCCGTTTCCAAGTTCGGTAAAGACCATAAACCATAGTGAATCGATAAAAACTGCCTTGTACTGTTAAAAAGCTGGTTAATTATCTTAAGTGCCGCTGCTCTTTGCGGTCCGACTTCTGTCATTATCTCCTCTAGTTTATCAGGATAAAAGCCGAGTAAACCCGGTGCTTTAGCCAAAACTTGCTTTTTTTCAATTGTTTGAATGATGCTCATGATTTCTTTAGCTTGCTGATCAACCTGTTGGTTGTCAATCTCAATTGCTAAGTGCTTAATTTTCTCTAAAAATTCTGTCATATCAAATACCTATAATGATTTTACCATTCAAATGAAATGATTTCAGTTATAATAAAGAGTAATAGAATAAAGGAGAATATTTGATGGAAAATGATATAAAAAAAGACGATGAGGAAGAAAGTTTAGGGAAATTCATTTTAGATTTTGTCATAATGGTAGTCGTTATTTTCGGGATTTTTTATCTGCTGTTTCACTTTGTTTTAGTTAACGTGCGTGTTTCTGGCATTTCGATGCAGCCGGCTTTTGAAAATAACGAGCGAATGATCTCAGTTCGTCACTTTACACCCAAAAGATACGATGTTGTTGCCTTAATTCCTCCTAAAAGGGCGAATGATCCGCATGCACTCTATGTTAAGCGTGTGATTGGATTGCCGGGTGATAAGGTCACAGCAAAAAATGATAAAATGTATGTTAATGGTAAACTAATACCTGAACCTTATTTGAATAACAAATTCAAGAAAGCAGATAATGCTGCGGGCTATACCTATACCAACAATTTTACCTATCGCGTACCTAGTGGCCATTATTGGGTTATGGGTGATCATCGGGATATCTCAAAAGATTCACGCAGATTTGGTCCCGTTAGCCGTGGTAATTTAGTTGGTAAAGTTGTCTTTCGTTATTGGCCGTTTAACCGGGTTCAAAGTTTTTAATCTAAAATAGGGAGAATTTTTATGGCAAAAAATGTTACAAAAAAGCAGGATCAAGAGGAAGAAAGCCTTGGCAAATTTATTTTAGATATCGTCGTCATGATGGCGGTTATCTTAGGCGCTTTTTATCTCATTTTCCATTTCGTATTGTCTAATGATCGGGTTTCTGGTCCATCAATGCAACCTACTTTTGAAAATAATGATCGGTTGATTTCCGTCAGAAATTTCACACCTAAAAGAAATGATGTCGTCGTTTTATTAGCTCCTGAGGCTGCCAACGATGTTCCTGGCGCTCTATATATTAAGCGTGTTATCGGCTTACCTGGCGATAAACTGGTGTCTAAAAACGATAAAATGTATGTTAACGGAAAATTGCTTCCTGAGTCTTATTTAAATAATAGCTTTAAAAAAGCAGCTAATGACACTGGCCATACTTATACTAATAATTTTACTTATAAGGTACCGAAAGGTTACTACTGGGTAATGGGTGATCACCGCGATATTTCGAAGGATTCACATATTTTTGGCCCGGTAAAACGTAAGAACTTAATTGGTAAGGTGGTATTGCGGTATTGGCCTTTTAACAAAGTACAAGGTTTTTAATATGACTTTTCTTTAAAATTACCGGTTTTTTCGCTAAAATAAACTGTAAAGGAGAATTATTATGAATCAGCAACTAGAAGAATTATCCAGTTCAATTATTAATTATCAAATTAAGCATCATATCACGGACACTGACTTGGCTTTTGCCAGTCACCTTTCGGTTGAAAAAATTCATGCAATGAAAACCGGTGAGGGTGAGTTCACTCCTGAAGAAATTAACCAACTCTATGATTACCTTGCCGCTAACCAGTAGGAGTTATGATTTTAATAATTAAAGGGCACTAAGCATCTGCTTAGTGCCCTTTTTGCTTAAGATAAAATGTGTTACTAGTAACTTTACTTACTTTCACTCGCTTCGAAGAATTTGTTGTAAGAGAATAAATTAATAATAGCTAATACAACATTAAACGTGATCAATATAATAATTATGTTTGACAAAGTATGATTGTCGGAAAACAGGTCTCCGCGCAAAAATGAAAGCGGATATAATACAATTGATGCGATAAAGTTATTTGTATTAATGATGGTCCAAGCAATCAAAATAATCAACAAGATAATAATAACTCTGATATACGCTTGACCGTTAGAACCGGGAAGAAAATCAGCAATTGAGCGGCTGCTAAAGTTTAAAAAATCAACTATGAAGTAAAATAAGAAACCCAGTAAGATTAAGATAAAGACTAAACTCAATATACTAGAAACAATTTGAAAATCGATCTTAGTTGCATCGGCATTAACATATTGAATGCTTTTAATAACTTCTTTGGCAAATTGGCGATCGACCAGCATTGTAATTAAAAGAAAAATTATATTACTAATGATTTCCAATATGCAAAAGAATGCTACGGAAACAAATGAACTTAACATGTTGTCTGCGTATAGTCCCGAACTACTCATTGGGATTAAACGCCAAGTTTGATTGCGGTTGACTTTTTCATGAGTAATACAGGTTATACAATAGTAAATTCCAATAAATAAAAAAGTTAAATATAAGAAATTAGTCAACCACGTTGCGGTGAAACTGGCATTCTGAAGAGATTTATCGTGAATGTAATTAAAGAAGGTCAGGGCAAATGAGCCAATTAGCTGGCAAATAAACCATAGATGAGTATTTTTGATTTTTAGCTTGAACAGCTCAGTAAAACTACGGTAAAAAATTGACATTACTCTTCCTCCTTCTCGTAAAGACCTTCATAATAGTCTTCGAGACTTTCGTTTTTAGCTCTAATTTCTTCAGTAGACTTGTGGCAATAAATTGTCTTGTCTTTGATAATGACCACTTCATCTAAAAGTGATGCAATTTCATTAACAAAGTGGTCAGAAATCAAAATGGTAGCTTTTTCCGCTTTCCACAAGATAATAGAACTAATTATTTTTTTGCGGGCCATCGCATCAATGCCAGAAAAAGGCTCATCAAGCAAATAAAGGTCAGTTTTACGTGAAAAAGTTAAAGCAATAACTAGTTTTTCCCGCATCCCCTTTGATAGTTCTGCCAATCGTGAACTTGCATCTAGCCTCATAAACTGGCGTAACTGGTCAAATTCTTCAAGATCAAAATCTTGATAAATCACTTCGTAGAATTTGACAATCTCACTAATTCTGGTTGAATCAGTAAAACCTGTCAGGCCGTCAGTAAAGGACAGGTGTGCCTTTCTTTCGGCTTCTTTTTCACGTCCAGCTACATAGACACTACCATGGTAATTCTTGGCTGTGCTGCTGATGATACGCATCAGGGTGGTTTTCCCTGCCCCATTTTCACCTAGTAGGGCTACAATTTTACCAGGTTGCAGGGTTAAGTTAATATTTTTTAAAATTGACTTTTGATTTTTCCGGTAGGTCAAATCCTTGATTTGTAAAAGATTTTCCATTGTACTACTCCTGTTTTGAATAACCAGATAAGATTGTACTGGTTTTTAATGTCCTCCGCTTTATTGTCTAAAGTGTTGGCAAGCATTAAGCTATTTTTAACTGTTTAGTGTGGTTAGACGTTGATGGTATTTGATCATTCACGAGAGAAATTTTTTAAAAAAATCCCTTGCAAGATAATAAGATTAAGCTCAAAGCATCAGATTTTTCTTTTTACTGTATTATTTTTCTAATACAGTATCATGTTAAACTAAATAATAAGAATTTGCAATAACTTTAAGAAAAAGACCAGCTCTGACATAATTTCAGTAGTTGGTCTTTTGAATTCGATATTTGCTCAATCTTTTGGTTCAAAATAGCGGTTGAATAAAAATAAATCCGCTAATAAGAATACAAGAAAGATAATCACACAAATGAGACTGGAGCTATAAAAGAAGCCCGTCAAGTCCGGGTCATTGTAGAATAAAGAACCTGGAACATTGGAAGCAACGAGCCAATTGATGGGTTCCATTACTTTAATTACTAGCCAAGAAATTACTAAAATTAGTAATCCGCGAACAAAAAATAAAGCTGGACGATTTGAAAATCCAGGTAAAAAATTGAGAATGGCCTTGCTGGAGAAATTTAAAAAGCTAATTAAGACATAAGTTACAAATATTAGTAGAATCAGCCAAACCACTATTTGTAACAGCGTAAGATAAAAGTCGGCCCCTAGTTTGAAAGCATCATGACAAATATCTTGCCAGATACTGATGGTATTTATTCGAAAATCCTGATCTGTCACAAAGGCTAATATGGAAAAAAGGACGACAAATAACAGATTAATAATATTCATCACGATCAGGGCAACAAATGAACTTAGAATATTAGCTAAAAAATATTTAGTATCGCTAATCGCCAATAATCGGTAGCTTTGGTTGCTATTGTAGCTTTCGTTGTTAAAGCAAGTAATACCAAAAAATACTATCAGAGCAATCACAGCCAGACTAGCGAAAACCCCAATCAAGATGAGGAAAAAGCCAACATTGCCATTATCGTATAAGTAAAAATGGCCGTCTCTAAAACCAATTACACTAATAATTGAAATAACTATTGCCGCAATCGTTTGAATTGCTAGCAGAATGTAGCCTTGCTTCATTTTATTCTTGAAAAAGACTGAAAATAACCGCTGAAACATCTAATCCTCCTCATCTTCATAAATATTTTCGTAAAAGTCTTCGATACTTTCATTGCTTTCCCTGATTTTCTCGGTAGACTTATGCGCATAAATTGTCTTGTCTTTAATAACAACGACCTCATCAAGGATAGAAGCAATTTCATTAACAAAGTGGTCGGAGATTAAGATTGTTGACTTCTCATCTTTCCACAGAATAATAGATTTAATTATCTTCTTACGTGCCATCGCGTCAATACCAGAGAACGGTTCATCCAAAAGGTAAAGATCAGTCTTACGTGAAAAAGATAAAGCAATGATTAGCTTTTCGCGCATCCCTTTAGACATTTGCGCTAAGCGAAGATCAGGATCTAATTTCATAAATTTTACTAGTTGCTCAAATTGTTTATTATCAAAATCAGCATAAAGCTCCTGGTAAAACTCACCTAGTTGCTTTATTTTGCTTGATTCCCGAAAGCCAGAAAGACGATCACTAAAAGATAAATGAGCTTTACGCTCAGTGAGGTCTGAAAAATCACTGACGGTAACAGTACCAGTATAATTTTTGGCAATTCCTGCGATTATCCGCATTAAAGTGGTCTTCCCTGCACCGTTTTTTCCTAAAAGAGCAACAATTTTTCCTGACTGCAAGGTTAAATTCACATCTTGCAAAATTTTTTTCTGATTTTTCTTATAACTTAGATTTTTAATTTCTAAAAGGTTAGCCATTACTTAAACTCCTAGCTTTAGAATCCGCCTAAAGGCTGAATTGATTTGATTATTATCAACGCCTTGCTTATTTAGACCCCCAATGAAGTCCTTTACTGCATTATTAAGCAAATCTTGTTTAAGCTCCGAGATTCTTTCGTTATTATCCGTTACAAAATAGTCATCAGCCTTGTTAACTAAGATTTGCTCGTGCAATAATTCGGTTAACACCCGCTGAACGATATGCGAATTAACCGTCAACTCAGCTGCCAGATTACGACTTCCAGGTAGTTTCTGGCCAGCAGCCAATTTACCGTAATAAATTTGCCACTCAATGTATTGTTTGACCTGTAAATAAAGCGGCCAATCATCTACTAGACGAAATTTTCTTACTTTTTTGTCGTGCAAGCTAATGCTCATAGTTATTGCTCCTTTTTTAAATATTCGGTTAAAAAAGTACTAATTTGATCATCAGAAACGCCTAAAGCATGCATGCTTTGAACAAATTTATCTAGTTCTTCATTAATTAAATCCTGCTTGGTCTTATCAAGCAAATTGGTATCTTCCGTAACGAAGTTTCCTTCACCACGTTTCGTATATAAAATACCTTCTACATTCATTTGTTGCAGTGCCCGTTGAACTGTGTTGACGTTTACAGTTAGTTGGACAGCTAATTCTCTTACAGAAGGTATTTTTTCTCCTGATTTTAATTTTCCCGTAACGATTTGCCGATAAAGGTACTGCTTAATTTGCAAATAAATGGGAATGTTATCCTTGAATTCCACAAGTCCACCATCCTTTTAAGCTGTATTACATTTCTAATACACCGTAATATTATCGCAGTTTCGCTTATTGTGCAATCTTTTTTATTTTATTATGATAAATATTTCATTGTTACTATTCTGACCTCTTTACTACCAATTGTTTTAGCAGGAAGAAGTTAGACTGCAAGCAAATTTTTAGACATTTTTAACTGTTCCACGACTTATCACTTTTAGTCCTGAGAAAGAAAAAAAGCCCATAAAACCATCTATAGCAATGATTTTATGAGCTATTTTTTTACTTTATACTAGATGTGCATAATTTTTCAATTATAGTAGAAATACGCTTTTCTTTAGTATAACAAGCTTTTTAATGTTTAAGCTGATTTTTAACAAAGCAACTTTAACGTCATTTTTGTTTCACTACTTATTGTTTGTAGCATTCATTTCAGCCATTTTTACCATAACGTCCACTGCTTGATACATTGATTCAAGTACAGTGTATTCAAAACGACCATGCATGTTTTCTTGTCCTGAGAATAAGTTTGGACAAGGAAGACCCATGTATGTCAATTGGCAGCCATCTGTACCACCTCTAATTGGATCTTCGTCAATTTGGTTCAAACCTACAGCACGATATGCATCACGCGCCAAGTTAACAACATCCATGTGTTTTTCTAATTCGTCAGCCATGTTGTAGTATTGATCTCTCATGGTCAGCTTGATGCGCTCTTTACCAAATTTTTCATTCATCTCATTTACGATTTTTTTGACTAAGTTCTTGCGCTTTTCAAGTCCATCACGTTCAAAGTCACGAATAATATACTCTAAGTGAGCATTGTCAACCGTTCCTTGGAAGTCGGTTAGATGATAGAAACCTTGTCTTTTATCTGTCTTTTCTGGTACTTCGTCACTAGGCAATTGATTTTGAAAATCAATTGCAACTTGAATTGCGCTAATCATTTGGTTTTTAGCAACTGATGGGTGAACATTCACTCCTTGAATATCAAGCGTAAATGTGGCAGCTGAAAATGTTCCCCAATCTAATTTACCAGGTGCGGCACCATCAAGCGTATAACCAAAATCAGCACCAAATTCTTTGACGTCAAAATGAGGTGCACCGGTTCCAATTTCTTCATCTGGTGTAAAGGCTAACCGAATTTTACCGTGCTTAATTTCAGGATGGTTAAGCAAGTATTCAGCCAGAGTAACAACTTCAGCTACCCCACATTTATCGTCTCCACCAAGCAACGTGTCACCCGAAGTTGTGATTAAGGTTTTGCCTTGGTATTTTTTTAGGTTTGGAAAAACTGCTGGATCCAAGTAAAATTCAGAATCCCCTAGTTGAATTTTTGACTTACCATCATAGTTTTCATGGATTTGAGGTTTAACGTTTTCAGCATTAAAATCAGCTGTATCACAGTGTGCCAAAAAGCCCATAACTGGGACATCATAATCAACATTTGCTGGAATTTCAGCAATAACACAACCGGAGTCCTGGTTGTAATGAACATCTGATAAACCTAATTCTTCGAGGTCCTTTTGCACAACTTCCTTTTGGAACTTTTCCTCGCGTTCAGTTGAGGGAAAACGATCTGAGTGTTCATCAGAGCGTGAATTCACTTTGACATACTTTAAAAATCGCGGTAATAAATTTGGGTATTCCATAAAATCTCCTTTTAAAACAAATCCTGAAATGGGTTAGTGGACACGACAGATTTCTTAATCTTAATTTGCCACTGATTAACCTCATTCCATTTAATTAACTTTTCATACATTTTATCTTTAAATAATTTTTCTGTATAGTGCCCAGGGTCAACAACCGTCAATCCGGAAGAAATAATATCATGGCCAGTATGGTAATAAACATCACCAGTAATAAAGGCATCGATATTCTCTTCTACCGCACGGTGCCAGTACTTGCCACCATCACCACAAATAAAACTGACACTAGAAATTTTTTGTTCATTATTAGCACAAATCAAGCGAGCCATTTTAATTTTCATCTTATCTTTGACATAGTAAGCAAAATCATAAGCACTCATTGGTTCAGGCAGATTACCCTTTCGGCCAATCGCAATGCCATCATCATCAAGACAGAATGGTTTGACATTTTGTAAACCCAATTCTTCAGCCTGCCAGTCGCTTGAACCATTCTCAGCTTTATCAGAATTAGTGTGAATGGAATAAACAGTTATGTTATTGGCGATTATTTTGGCATACATTTCATTTTGGGGATTAGCATAATTTAAGTTGGGTGCGGGACGAAACATTAAGGGATGATGACTGATAATCAAGTCAACTTTGTTGGCAATCGCTTCGTCAACTACTTGCGGGCGCACATCCAATGTAGTCATGACGCAATTAACTTCTTGATTTAATGAACCGATCTGAATTCCTACAGGATCACCTTTACTGGCAATTTCCTCAGGAAAATATTGCTGTAAAACTGCCACGATATCTGCAACTTTAGTCATTTAATACTCCTTCAATCATCTTTATTTCATGTTCAACTTGCTTGATATGGACTAAATCTTTATTTTTAGCCTTATTAAGGTTAGTTAATAAGGACTGGTGATACTTTAGTTGTCCGAGCCATTTTTGCTTAAAAATATCATTTTTTTCCCGTAATAGGAATGGTCCAAAATACAATTCTGCCGTAGACAAATTACTCTTTATTTGCGACTTAACCGCCTTAATTAACTCGTAAGTATGTCCGGCTTCTGACACAATTTGTTCAGCTTTGATTTCATATGAATGTTCAGTCAACCATTTACGTACGCCACATTCGCCAACATTTGGTTCAAGTACCAATGTCTTAAACTGCAACTTATTCTGCCAAGCATCATCTAAGATTTGTGTGATTAATTTTCCACCCATACCGGCAATAATCACCGTATCAATTAGATCACGCTCAGAGACCGTTGATAATCCTGCACCTAAGCGAATATCTATTTGATCTGCTAGACCTGCTTCTTGAACATCTTTTTTAGCGTTATCCAGCGGTCCCTTTGCTATATCACTGGCAATTGCATAGGATATTTTGCCGCTATTAATGAGTTCAATTGGTAAATAAGCATGATCAGTTCCAATATCAGCAATTCGAACGCCTTCATCCACCATTGCTGCCAAACTATTTAATCGTAAATTCACTTTTCTTCCTACTTTCTTTGTATAAAAATTTTAGCATAATCTTTTCTGACTTTGGGTAAAATAACCAGAAACCTCTGTATTTTTGGGGTATAAAAGTTTTATAATTAAAATATCGTACTTAGAAGAGTGAGAGGATATTTTCAGATGAATAAAACTGACCCCGATGTTTTAGATTCACAACTGAAAGCAAATGAAAATAGTGAAAAGAAAACTGTTTGCGGAAGTTCCGAGACTGCAAATAGCGACTCAACTAATTCTGCTGGATTAATTCATGTTGCAAGCGTTGATAATGCTTCGTATAAAAATGTCAATGATCCAGCTGCATTAAGTAAAGCTCTTAAGCAGGTCACTGAAGCCTTCCTTGCTGATTCTGAAAATGAGTCGACGTCAGTGAATGTTAAAACTGCTAAACAAATTACCAATCCCGATTTATTTAAAACTGATTATCGCTGTGTCAGCAACTTTGATGAATTATCCAGAAGTTGGGAGAATACTGCTCAGCCTGATGCTAGCAGCCTAGCAGATAAACCCAAAATTGAAATTAACATCACTAAGCAAGAATTTAACATTAAGCTAAACGGAAGAGCATTTCCGTTCCATCCCTTTAATAAATAAGATTGTAGGACAAATTTGAAAGGAAAATTAATGGATAGAACCGAGCCGGTCACTTTGACTAATATGTGCATGATTGTAAAAGATAAGAAGATTTTGGTTTTAAATCGAAATGATCCTAACTGGCCCGGATTAACTTTTCCTGGTGGGCATGTTGAGGATCACGAATCGTTCTATGACTCCGTTGTGCGGGAAGTCAAAGAAGAGACAAATTTGACAATTGAAAATCCACGACTTTGTGGTTTAAAACAGTTTTATGATGACAACGACCATCGTTATATTGTCTTTTTTTATACTGCAACCAAGTTTAAAGGACAAGTAAAAGCATCAGACGAAGGTGATTTAACCTGGATGACAAAACAGGAGTTACTTAATACGCAGTTAGCCTATAATTTTGATCGCGATTTACTTGTTTATTTTGATGATAAAATCGATGAACATCTTTTAGATGGAGCACGTGATCAACTCTTTTAAAGTTATGCCCCAACCTCGCAAGGCAACTATTTTTCTTTGATACTAATAAAAAACACTAGTTGGTATTTACTAGTGTTTTTTTGTGATTAGCATTAGATTAAAAGCCATAGTATCATTCATGGTTATCTGTGCGACAAACAGGCTATTTTGTAAAAATGACCAACTACATTTTTAGCAAAGTGTCTGTCATGAGTAGCAATAGTCTTTAATGGCCAGTTAAATACTCCTATATTATGAACTGGTGAAATTAATTCTAATTCCACATTTTTTATACAGTCCCTCCCCTTATTTTTAGTTGATAAAATTTTTTATTTAAATCAAGGAGAATCAAATATTCTGGTAAACAAAAAGTGATATTTCCTTGTTAAGAGAAAATATCACTTTAACACATTAAATTAATCAGTCTTAGTCCAAGAAGTCGCGTAATTGGTTAGAACGACTTGGATGACGTAATTTCCGCAAAGCTTTTGCTTCAATCTGCCTAATTCGTTCCCTGGTTACACCAAATACTTTACCAACTTCTTCTAAAGTTCTAGTCCGACCATCATCAAGGCCAAAACGTAATCGTAAAACATTTTCTTCACGATCAGTCAAAGTGTCCAAGACCTCTTCAAGTTGTTCTTTCAGCATTTCATACGAAGCATGCTGCTCAGGACTAGTGGCATCTTTATCCTTGATGAAATCACCTAAATGAGAATCGTCTTCTTCACCAATAGGAGTTTCAAGAGAAACGGGTTCTTGGGCAATCTTTAGGATGTCACGCACTTTACTCGTCGGCATATCCATTTCTGCACCAATTTCTTCAGGAGTTGGTTCACGTCCTAAGTCTTGAAGTAATTGTCTTTGAATTCTAATCAGTTTATTGATGGTTTCAACCATATGAACAGGAATTCTGATAGTTCTAGCTTGATCAGCAATCGCACGAGTAATTGCCTGCCTAATCCACCAAGTAGCATAGGTTGAAAATTTGAACCCAAGGCTATAATCAAACTTATCGACGGCCTTCATCAACCCCATGTTACCTTCTTGAATTAAGTCAAGAAACGACATTCCACGACCAACATAGCGCTTAGCGATTGAAACAACTAACCGAAGGTTAGCTTCAGCTAATTCTTGTTTTGCCTCTTCATCGCCTTTTTCAATTCTTTTGGCCAAAGCAATTTCTTGATCGGCATTTAAAAGCGGAACACGACCGATTTCCTTTAAATACATCCGAACCGGATCATTCATTCTAACACTAGATGGTGCAGACATATCCTTCAGTTCAGCTTTTTCAACATCCTTTTGCTTTTTCAGAGCTAGTTTAGATGGTTCACCTTTATCGTCTACAATGCTAATGCCGTTGTCTTCGAATTCTTGAACTAATTGATCCACTGCTTTGCCCTGCAGTTTATAGGGCTTAACTAGACGATCAACAAACTCATTTTCTGTAATTGATTTTTCCTTTTTTACAGCTTTAACAACATCTCTAACGACTTTATCTAAAGATGGTTGTTCATTTTTGCTAGTGCTTTTCTTTTCTACCACTGTAAGCCCCCCTTTAACCCTGGATTCTTTTTAATTGTAAAATCTTTTGTGTGATTGTAATAATTTCATCAGAGTCCATTTTGCGCTTGGCATCCTGAAGATTATTCATCAAATCATGCAGCTGATCATTTACTTGCCGCATTTGCAGTGCATGAATTTGTTCACTAAGTTCACGATCAGAAAAATCCTGGGGCATGTCTGTCATTTCAGCATTTACTATTATACCTTGAAGTTGACTAGGAATAAAATTTAAAAAACTATTCACTGTCGGTTTTTCTTGGGTTTCACTAAAATTTAACCATAATTCCGCTAATTTTTGGTAATTTTGATCTGGAAATAAAAACTTATTTTCCAGTAAGTAATCACGAGCGTGTTCTGAATGAATAAATAAATATAAAAGTCTCGTTTGTACCGGATCATTAGCCGGTGAAGTATCAGCTGCTATTTCAGGTGGCGCATCCTGTTCAGCGCTTATCATACTTTGATTACCTTTATGTTGCTGAGCGGCATTAAACTGCCGGCGATATTTAACCAAATTTACTTTTAAAGAATCAAGCGAGACTCGTTGCTGCCGTGCAATTTTTTCTAAATAGAGGTCTTGTTCAACTGGATTAGATAATTGTGCAATCTCTCGAACCGCTTCGTCTAAATATAATAATTTTTCGCGATCGTTACTCAAATTATATTTTTTAGCCAGCCGCTTTAAGTAAAAATCGGTTGGCGTTAAAGCGCCTTTAATTTCGTCACGATATTTTTCTACACCGTATTTTTTGACATACTCATCTGGATCCAACTTTTCGGGAAGAACGACGACCCCGAGATTAAAACCACCTGCTTTTTCAAATAGCTTAGTAGCACGTTCTTCAGCATGAACTCCAGGATCATCACCATCGTAATTGATGATAATGTTTTTGGTAATACGCTTAAGCATGTAAACCTGCTGCTCGGTTAGGCTTGTCCCCATAGAAGCAATCCCTGATTTAACACCAGCTTGATAGGCAGCAATTACATCCATGTATCCTTCGTATAATACTAAATGTCCTTCAGTTCTTGCTGCTTTTTTGGCTTCAGCAAAATGAAAAAGTACGTTTGATTTTTCAAAAACCTTTGTTTCCGGACTATTCATGTACTTGGCTTCGGTTTTATCATTAGATAGCCTTCTACCAGAAAAACCAACTGCATAGTCGCCCTCATTTGTTAAGGTAAACATTAAGCGGTCACGAAAACGGTCGAATAGTTCCCCACTTTGTGCCTGAACAAATAAGCCACTCGCAATTAAATCCTGATCTTGGTAATCATGTCCTCGAAGGTAAGTTAAGAGCAGATTATTTTGCTTTGGTGCATACCCAATCCGAAAATGATCTATAATTTCTTCAGTCAGTCCACGTTGATGGGCATAATCTAGTCCCCGTTTACCTGCATTGGTTGACAACAAAACGCGATGATAAAAATCCGCTGCTTCCTCATTTATTTTAATTAAAATGTTGGAATATTTTGGTGTTTTGTTGGTAAACTCACCAACATCAATATGAGCAATCTCAGCTACCTTTTGAACACTTTCAGGAAAAGTCAGGTTTTCCTTTTCCATTAAAAAGGTAAAAACATTGCCACCTTTGCCACAACCAAAGCACTTAAAAAATTGCTTTCCCTCATTAACGGTAAAAGAAGGCGTTTTTTCTTCATGAAAAGGGCATAGACCGACATAATCTTTCCCTTTCTTTTCAAGAGAAACATACTGGCTAATCACATTAACGATATTAACATTATCGCGAACTTTGGCAATGGTTTCCTCAGGTATTAAGCCAGCCATTTTTTCACCCGCTTTTTTAATCTATTTATTTAATTACTAATTTACTCAAATCACCCAAGTTATCGGCTAATTCAGCAACTGCACTTAATTGGTTTAACCGGTTATTTTTAATTTCTTCGTTTTTATCTAAAATCATATTAGTCTCGAAGTAGCGGTCAATAACTGGTTGTAATTTAACAAAACCGTCATACAAATCAGTTAAGTTAGAAATATCTTTTAGTGCATTAACGCCAGCATATAATTCTTGCTCGCTCTCATTAGCAAATAAATCGGGATTAACTGCATTTTTACCCTTGTATTTGGCTTTTTTCAGAATATTCTTAATTCTGATTAGACTTTCAACCACTGGTTTAAATTTATCATCATCATGGTGTAGTTGCAAAACATTAGCAGCTGCTAAGATCTGAATTGGATCTTGTTGGCTGGAAGCAAGAACTGCATCAATAATGTCGTACTTAAAGTTATTTCTCTGCAAATATTGCTTAATTCGATCACGGATAAAGTCTGCAATTTCTTCGTCTTGTTCAGCTGTTTTTGGTAATTTAGCTGGGGTCTTACCATCAAGAGCACTAACAATTTCAGGTAAAACTTCTTTAAACGGCAGAGACCATTTTTGCTTCAACAAAATTCTTACGATACCGTAGGCATAACGACGAAGAGCATATGGATCATTTGAAGAACTTGGAATCATGCCAACGGCAAAAAAGGTGATGATGGTATCAAGCTTATCTGCAACTGACAATAAGGAGCCAACTGTAGTTTCAGGTAATTCACCTTCGGAAGTTGTCGGCATGTAATGTTCCTTGATTGCAACGGCAACATCATCTTTTTCACCAGCAAGTTTAGCGTAATGCATCCCCATAATTCCCTGAAGTTCAGCAAATTCACCAACCATTTGGGTTACTAAGTCAAATTTATACAGTTCACTTGCCCGATCAAAATCCTTAATCGTTTGTTCGTCTAACTTCCAACGTTTAGCAAGCAAATCACCAATGATCCGAACCCGGACAGTTTTTTCTGCCATTGAGCCAATCTTATCATGGAAAGAAACATTCTTTAATTTATTTACAAAATGACTCAACGGGTATTTGCGGTCTTCATCATAAAAGAATTGGGCATCATCTAAACGAGCAACCAACACTTTTTCATTACCAGAAACAACATTTTCTAAGTAGTCTTTATTACCATTTCTGACAGAAATAAAGTGGTTGATTAAATGATTGTCTTGATCATACACTTCAAAATAGCGCTGATTATCTTTCATTGAAGTAATTAAGACTTCTTGTGGCATTTCTAAATATTTTTTGTCAAATGAACCGGCAAAAACAGTTGGATATTCAACTAGATTTGTAACCTCTTCTAACAGATTTTGGTCCATTTTGATTTGCCAATTATTTTCTTTAACCAGCTGATTCATTTGATCAACAATCATTTCTTTACGTTTTTTTGCATCAACGATTACAAATTGATCTTTCAAAGCATCCTCATAATCAGCAGTGTTTGCAAGCACCACCGAGTCACCCAAGAAGCGGTGCCCCTCTGTTTTACGACCAGCTGTAATATCTAAAATTTTGACAGGAATAACATCGCTACCAAATAAGGAAACTAACCAGTGAATTGGACGAACAAATTCAAAGTCGTGTGAATCCCACCGCATTTTAGTCGGGAAGGTCATTGCTTTGATAATGTCGCTCATGCCTAAAAGGATATCAGCTGCTTTTTTACCTTCTTTTTGAACGTGAACGTATGCATACTCGGTTCCCTTAAGTTCTTCGAAGTAGATATCGTCAGTTGACATTCCTTGGCCACGCGCAAAACCTTCAGCCGCTTTCGTCCAATTTTTATCTTTATCCAAGGCAATCTTTTTGGCTGGCCCTTTTTTTATCTCATCGATATCATCTTGCTTTTCAGCTAATTCTTCAACTAAGATTGTGAGTCGACGAGGAGTAGAAAAAGTTTTAACGTTTTTGAATTTTAAACCATTTTCTTTTAAGAATTTTTCGGTTCTTTCGGCAAGTTGCTTAACGCTACGCGAAACAACGTGCGCAGGCATTTCCTCAGTACCGATTTCAAATAAATAATCTTTAGTCATCTTCAAGCCCCGCATTCTTATCTTCTGCATTCTTTAACAAAGGAAAGCCTCTCTTTTCACGCTCTTCTACAAAGCAGGTAGCTATTTCATGTGCCATACTTCTAATTCTTGCCAAATAACCAGCACGTTCAGTAACAGAAACTGCTCCACGTGCATCAAGTAAGTTAAAGGTGTGTGAACATTTCAAGATGTAGTCGTAAGCTGGTTGAACTAGGTTTAACCCAATTAGTTCTTTAGCAGTTCTTTCGTAGACATCAAAGAATTTCAATAAATCTTCTTGATTAGATTCTTCAAAGGCATATTTTGAATTTTCATACTCGGCTTCTTTAAAGATATCACGATAGTAAACTCCGTTACCCCATTCCAAGTCAAAAACAGAGTTAACGTCTTGAATATAGGAAGCTAATCGTTCAACACCATAAGTGATTTCACTCATCGTTGGTTTTACGTCAAGTTCACCGACCGTTTGGAAATAAGTAAATTGGCTTACTTCCATTCCGTCTAGCCAAACTTCCCAACCGACACCGGCACAACCCATTGATGGATTCTCCCAGTTATCCTCGACAAACCTGATATCGTGTTCAAGCGGATTAATGCCTAAAACTTTTAAGCTATCAAGATAATATTGCTGAATATCGGTTGGAGCAGGTTTAATGACCACTTGAAATTGGTGGTGTTGGAAAAGCCGATTGGGATTATCTCCGTAACGGCCATCAGCTGGGCGTCTTGAAGGCTCAACGTAACAAGCAGCCCAAGGTTCTGGTCCCACAGCTCGTAAGAATGTATACGGGCTCATCGTTCCTGCCCCTTTTTCAACATCGTATGATGGCATAACCATACAGCCCTTTGAAGACCAAAATTCTTCAAGTTTAAAAATCATATTTTGAATTGTCAGTTTTTTCTTTGCCATTTCTGTTCCTCCCTGCATTAGGCCATAAAAAAAGCCTATGCAAAACTTGCATAGGGACGATTAAATCGCGGTTCCACCCTAATTCAGGAAAATTAATAATTATTCCCTGCTCTTAATTAGATTGACTAGAGGTGCCTTTTCCCAGATGTCCTTGCACCGTCCGACACTCGCTTTACTGGTACTTTCTCTGATCCTCATCTTTATCAAAACACACTAATATTTTACCATAATAACAATTTAACCTAAAGCTTTACATGGATAAATTCAACTCATCGAGGAATTTTTTCGTTTTTAAATTAAGGTCAATCGTTTCTTGGTAAATGCGATCGATTGCTTTACGGGTAGCTTTCTTGGTAGCAGAATTAATTTTTACTGTTCCCAAACGCTCAAAAGGTAAAAGAGCAATTGTACGCAAAACGGCAGTTTCTTTCGGTAATAAATGAAGACGGGCAGAATCTACGTAAAAGTGCTGACTGCATAAGATGCCACCCTGTTTAATTGAATAATCGAATTCACCTTGCTCCTTGCCGCAAATTACACAGTGCCGCAGTTCTGGTGCTACTCCATAAGCAGCTAATAGCTGCATTTGTACCATTTGAGTGATCATTTCAGGGTCTGTTCCAGCATCAATTTTTTGAAGAGCATAAAAAAGCAAATCGTAATATTTACCAATGTTTTGGTATTCAATAAAAGCGTGGTCGGCTAAATCTAAAATAAATGAAGCATAAGCATTTTTGGTTAAATCATTAAAAATGCCATCAAATTGCTTAACATTCTTATACGTCCGTAAGTTACTTAATCCTTGACCAGAAGAATAGATGACGTAAGTACCAAATGAAAAATTAAGCAGACTTGCCCCTAATTTTGATTTTGGCCTCAACGCTCCGCGAGCAATCATCGTAATAATGCCATTTTTTTGCGTCACGATTTTAGCTAGTAAATCAGCTTCATGAAATTTTTGTCGTTTAAAAATAATTCCTTGAACTTCTTTCAGTTCGCGCGCCATTTTAAGTTAAATCCTTGGTGTTATACCCAATTTGTTTCAAAAATCTTGGATCAGAGCGCCAGTTACGTTGAACTTTTACCCAAAGATGTAAGTTTACCTTTTCACCGAGTAAGTCTTCAATTTGCTTACGTGAATTAATACCAATCTTCTTAAGCATACTGCCATTTTTACCAATAATAATTCCTTTTTGGCCGTTTTTTTCGACGTAAATAGTTGCTTCAATTTGGAGTTTATTATTTTCATGCTTATTCATCTGTTCAACCCAAACAGCCGCAGCATGAGGTACTTCTTCAGCAGTAAGCTGCAAGATTTGCTCTCGGATCAACTCTGCCACCATAAAGTATTCTGGGCGATCAGTAATTTGATCAGGATCATAATACGCAGGACCTTCTGGCAAATAGTCATAAAGAACTTTATTTAAATCCGTAATACCAATACCTTGCGTAGCAGAAATCGGCAGGTATTCCTTGAAAATTCCTAATTGACGATAGTCATCAATGATCGGCAATAATTCATTAGGGTTAACCTGATCGACCTTGTTAATCACTAAAAATACGGGTACCGTAACCTTTTTCAATAATTCGATAATGTACTGGTCACCCTTACCCATTTTTTCAGGTTCAACCATAAATAAAATCAAATCGACCTCATTTAAACTATAGACACTGGCTTTATCCATGTAATCATCTAACTCAACATGAGGCTTAAAAATTCCAGGCGTATCGACAAAAACAACTTGCATATCGTTGGTAGTATATATGCCGGATATTTTATTTCGCGTAGTTTGCGGCTTATTAGAAGTAATTGCTACTTTTTGTCCAACTAAAAAATTCATTAGAGTCGATTTACCAACATTGGGACGACCAAGTAACGCAACAAAACCAGATTTATTTTTCTTTTCTTCAGACATTATTTTCCTCTGCCTTTATCTAATTGATCAGGATAAAGCGGTAAACCATAGTCTTCCAAAACTTTACCTTGAATCCCAAACATTTCTTTAGCCTCTTTTGGATCAATATGATCGTAGCCGTTTAAATGTAAAAAGCCATGGACTAGTGTGTAGCCAAATTCACGTTCCCAACCAGTACCATATTCTTCACTATGACGCTTTATGACACTTGGACACATAAATAAATCGCCAATATCCTCTTGAAAAGTTGGATCAGCTGCAAAGGCAGCAAAATCAAGCATGTCATCGCCATCTTCAATTGCAAAAGAAATGACATCCGTTGGCCGATCTTTTTCACGATACTCGGCATTAATTTTTTGACTATGTTCTTCGTCAACGAAATTAATGCTCATTTCCAAATTATTTTTCTTGCCAATTTCATTTTTAGCAAGTAAAAGCAGTTTAGCAATCCAATCTTGCCAATTTTGGTCGTTATTTTCTAAAAAACCGACTTCATCATTGTAAGTGATTTCGATTGGTGTCATTAATTTCGTTCATCTTCCTTTTCATAAGCATTGATAATTTTGGCTACTACCGGGTGACGAACAACATCATTAGCGGAAAACTGAATAAATTTAATCTGTTCAATTCCCTTCAAAATGTGTTGCGCGTCAATTAATCCGCTACGTTGACGTCCAGGTAAATCTACCTGGGTCATATCACCATTAACTATCATTTTGGAATTAAAGCCTAACCGAGTTAGAAACATTTTCATCTGCGCATCGGTGGTGTTTTGTGCTTCGTCTAGAATTACAAAAGCATCATCCAGAGTCCGTCCTCGCATATAGGCTAAGGGGGCAACTTCAATTACTCCGCGCTCCATCAAATGATCAGTTGTGTTTGTTCCCAATATGGAATATAGAGAATCATAGATTGGTCGCAAATACGGATCAACTTTTTCTTTTAAATCGCCAGGCAAAAATCCCAGTGACTCGCCAGCTTCGACAGCAGGCCTAGTAAGAACTATCCTAGAAACCTCACCTTTTTTAAAAGCTGCTATTGCACAAACAACAGCCAAAAATGTTTTACCAGTACCAGCAGGTCCGATACCAAATACAACATCATTTTTGGCGATTGCTTCAACGTACTTCTTTTGTCCCATATTTTTGACTCTAATCGGTTTGCCTTTAGCATCACGAATTAAAATCTTTTTATACAGGTCAGGAAAATACTCTGTTGTTCCTTTGTCAGCCATTTTCATCGCACTGACGACATCGGGAGCTCCGATATTAATATTGGCACTGACAACATTATCAAGTGCCTTTAAAACAGCCAATACTTTCTTAGTATTAGCATCTTGATTAGCACCTTCAATAATAATTTCATTGCCAGTATCCGTAACATTAACATCATAGCCTTCGGCTAAAAGAGTTAGGTTGCTATCATTAACCCCAACAAGCTTTTGAATGTTTTCTGGATTTTTTGGAATAAAAGTGGTTTGAACCAAATATCCATGCTCCTTTTCTTAATTAACCAAGCTGGCTGCGTACTGCGTCAGAAGCTGCTTTACCGTCGGCTCTACCCTTGATTTTTGGCATCACTGCTTTCATTACTTTACCAAAATCTGCTTTTCCAGTAGCACCAATTTCTTTAATTGTTGAAGTAACTATTTCGCTTAATTCATCATCGGAAAGCTGCTTTGGCAAGTAACTCTCAACAACAGCCAGTTCTTTTTTAGTTTCATCAGCTAAGTCATCACGATTAGCTTTGGCAAATTCGGCAATTGATTCTTCACGCTGCTTTTTTTCGCGGTTAAGAACGGTTAGTTCCTCATCGGAATTCAATTCATGTCCTACTTTAATCTTTTCATTCATTAAAGCAGACTTAATCATTCGCACAGTGTTAAGCTTCACTTTATCACGTGCCTTCATTGCTTCTTTCATATCAGACATTATTTGTTCAGATAAACTCAAAGTAACTCCCTCTTTCTAATTAAAACCTAGATAAATTATACCAAATTCCTGAACTAGATTGGCAAAAAAATAACTAATGTTAAAAAAGACACCTACCACAATTGATAGGTGTCTTTTCAAATCCATTAATAATGTCTACGCTTCCGAGCTGCTTCTGATTTCAGCTTTCTGCGGACACTAGGTTTTTCATAGAATTCGCGCTTACGATATTCTTGCAAAGTACCACTTCTTGAAACGGAACGTTTAAAACGACGAAGAGCATCATCAATAGACTCGTTTTCGTGAACGACTGTCTTGGCCATATGTGATCCCTCCTTCCATTTCTTGACGTAACCGTCATGCATTTATATAAATTATATCAAACCATATTAATCGGTCAATACATACGTACAATATTTTTCAAAAAAATTTGTGCGTCGGACTATTTTTTATTTCAAATCTGTTAATGAGGGTGCTTAAATTGTATAATTAGAGAAAAAAAGGAGCTAATAATGGTTGAAGAAACACCAAAAAAAGAAGTTAACATAGTAATTATTTCGGATTCGGCTGGTGATACTGCTTTTAACAATGCTGTTGCTGCAGCTGCACAGTTTCCCGATGCACAAATTAATTATCGGCGTTACCCATTTATCATTAATAAAGAAAAATTAGAGGAAACTTTCCAAGAGGTAGAAAATTACCCTAATTTAATTATTATCTACAGTTTGGCTAAGGATGAAATGCAAATTCCAGTAATACGGTTCGTGCGTGAGCATCATATTGAGAGCGTTGACGTTCTCTCCCCTGCAATGGAAGCAATTCAAAAAACTACCGGTATGCGGCCGCAAATGAAAATTGGTGCCCAGCATAAAATGAACCAAAAATATTTTGACCGTATTTCGGCGATGGAATTTGCAGTAATGTACGATGATGGCAAAGATCCAAAAGGCTTTCTTGAAGCTGATGTGGTCTTACTAGGAGTCTCACGAACCTCTAAAACCCCATTATCATTGTTTTTAGCTAACAAGAACTTAAAAGTCGCAAACTTGCCTCTAGTTCCCGACACGCATATTCCAAAGGAAATATATAAAGTTGATCCTAAGAAAATAATTGGTTTAACTAATGACCTGTCGGTTTTAAATGAAATTCGGCGCCAACGAATGATTTCATACGGATTAAACCCAGATACTACTTATTCGAATACCGATGCTATCAAAGCTGAGCTTGATTCTGCTAAAAAGCTATATGATAAGTTGGGATGCTATGTCATTAACGTGGCTCACCGCTCAATTGAGGAAACGGCAGCACTAATTTTAAAACACTTAGGGATTGAAGATTAGTAATTATATTATCTAGCAGATAACCTTGGAAGAGTTCGATTAATTGCAGTTATCTCAGGTCTGAATTAGACTTACTTTAAAGCACTTAATTAATATGTGTTAAATTTTACGAGAAGGTGGACAAAAGATGACAGAAATAAATTCTGATAAGTCAAATTTAGATACTGCAATTTTTGCAGGTGGATGTTTTTGGTGTATGGTTAAGCCATTTGATTCTTTACCTGGAATTAAAAAAGTGGTTTCTGGTTACACAGGTGGCACAGTAGAAAATCCAACCTATGAACAAGTAGTCAGTGGAACGACTGGACACACAGAAGCTGTTGAAATTACTTTTGATCCCCAAGTAATGCCTTATGAAAAGCTATTAGACTACTATTGGCAAGTAACGGATCCAACCGATGCTTCTGGTCAATTTCAGGATCGCGGGGCTAATTATCGTCCAGTAATTTTTTATAATTCTTCAAGTCAAAAAGCTGCTGCTGAAAAATCCAAACAAGAATTACAAAATAGCGGTAGATTTGGTGCTCCAATTGTTACAGCAATTGAGCCGGCAAAGCCTTTCTACCCTGCTGAAGATTATCATCAAGATTTTTATAAAAAGAACCCGTTAAGATATCAATTAGAAGAATCTGGCGGTCGCGAAGAATTTATCAAAAAACATTGGCAAAACAATTAATTTTATTGCCAAAACACTTGTTATTTTGTTTAGTTTAATGTTAATATTATTGTGGTTGAGATAACTCTATGTTGACAAGTTATCTTAACCATGTATTATGTTTTATTATTATCTTTTTATATTTAAAAATCTTATATAATATTGATACTTTTGTTTTGATATTGTATTGTAAACATTTTATTTGAATCCAAAGGCAATCAGTTTAACGACTGATTGCTTTTTTGGTATAATGCAGAGCTAGAAAATTTACTCACACCTATTTTGCAAAAAGGAAAAATATAAATGGATCAACTCGATAAATTTAATCGGCGTTATAGTTTGTTATCAAAGATTTCCGCCTCATTTTTTTATTCTTTAACGGTTGCCGTTGCCCTTAACTTTTTTTGGGGACCTGGGCATATGTATTCGTCTGGAATTACCGGTTTTGCTCAATTGATTAATACGTTAAGTGAGCGGTTTTTACCGGTTACGCTTTCTACTTCTGAAATGTACTTTGCCTTAAATCTTCCTATTCTATTATTGGCATGGTTTAAAATCGGGCATAAATTTACCTTCTTCACTGTGGTTACCGTTATTTTGGGCTCAATTATGATGCACGTCATTCAACCCGTTAACATGCACGTTGACCCGTTAGTTTGTGCAATATTTGGTGGCATGATTAACGGCTTAGGAACCGGCTTTGCTTTAAAAAACGGTATTTCAACTGGTGGCTTGGATATTATTGGTATTGTTATTAGAAGAAAAACTGGTGCAAGCTATGGTAAAGTCAGCATTTTAATTAACCTAGTTATTATTGCCGCTGCTGGTTTTGCTTTTGGCTGGAATCGAGCACTCTATTCGGCTTTAACCATTTTTATTAATGGGCGCGTGATTGATGCAATCTATACGCAGCACCAAAAATTGCAAGTTACTATTGTGACGGATCAACCACAAGCAATCATTGATGGTATTCAAGAAAAAATGCATCGTGGGATTACCATTTTTCATGATGTTGAAGGTGCATACAGTCACAGCGAAAAAAAGGTTTTAATAACTGTTATCGATCGTTACGATATGTATGATATTTTACAAATCGTCAAAAAGAGTGATCCATACGCTTTCATGAGTGTTACCGAAGTTGAACGCGTATATGGCAGTTTTAAAGAGCAGGAAATTGTCTAACCAAAAAGCACACCTCAAACGAGGTGTGCTTTTATTTTACATAATTTTTATTATTTAAAGATTTTTTTAAATTCGCCATAACCCTTTTCATCAAGTTGGTCATAAGGAATAAAATCTAAAGCCGACGAATTAATGCAATATCTTAATCCGCCTTGATCGGCTGGTCCGTCATTAAAAACATGTCCTAGATGAGAATCGGCATCAGGACTTTTAACTTCGGTCCTTTCCATGCCCATTGACTGATCACGATGATATACCAGTTTTTCAATTGGCTTGGTAAAACTAGGCCAGCCACAACCCGCGTCGTATTTATCCTCACTTGAAAATAGTGGCTCACCTGACACAATATCAACGTATATCCCCTTTTGGTAAAAATCATCATATTTACCTTTAAAAGGATAGTCGGTAGCAGCATGCTGCGTTACTTCATATTGATCTTTGGTTAAATCTTTTAACCTTGCGTTTTTCTTTGTTTCGTCCATATTTTCACCTTCTTTACTTAACTATACCAAAG
The DNA here is from genome assembly GCF_019469265.1 of Lactobacillus panisapium. Classification (NCBI taxonomy): domain Bacteria; kingdom Bacillati; phylum Bacillota; class Bacilli; order Lactobacillales; family Lactobacillaceae; genus Lactobacillus; species Lactobacillus panisapium. The sequence goes on from NZ_CP048268.1 coordinate 1,121,385, forward strand.
TTTCTTTTAATAACCTCATCAAGAGCTCAATAAATTAACATTAATTTAAATATCCGCCAAGCAAATACTGGGTTATAATTGTACCTGTACAAAAATTCTAGAAAGGTTTTTTTTATGCCAACTTTAGCAAAAAGTTTATCTAAAACGATTAATCAGAAAATTAGTAAATTACCAAAATCCGAAATTCGTGCATTTAGCCAAGATATCTCGCAAATTCCAGGAATCATCAAGCTTACTGTCGGTGAACCTGATTTAAAAACCCCGGAACATATTAAGAAAGCGGCAATGGATGATATTGCCCGGGATGATTCTCATTACGCACCAGAAGCAGGAAAAGAAGAATATTTAAATGCGGTTAGCAAATATTTAAATGATAGTTTAGGTGTTTCCTACGATCCAAAAGGGGAAATCTGTGCGACTGTTGGTGTTTCAGAAGCACTAAATGTTTCAATAATGTCGATTATTAATCCGGGTGATAAAATTATTGTCCCTACTCCCGTATGGGGCGTTTATTTTGGCATTATTGAAATGGCTGGTGGAATTGCAGTTCAAGTCGATACCTCCGCTAATAATTTTATTCTTTCTCCAGAAATGTTGCGTGACACGTTGGAGAATGAGGGCAAAGGTGCCAAGGCCATCATTATGACGGATCCGTCCAATCCTACTGGTCGAGTTTATTCTAAAGAAGAACTAACAGCTTTAGCTGAAGTCATTTGTGACTATAACTTATTCGCTTTAAGTGATGAAATTTACGCAGAGTTAATATATGGCCATAAAAAGCATTATTCCTTAGCACAAATTATTCCTGAACGGACTATTTTGTTATCGGGTCTATCAAAGAACTTTGCCATGACAGGTTGGCGAATTGGCTACATTGCCGCTCCTAGCGAAATTATGAAAACAATTATTAAAGTAAATTCGTTTATGATTACTTCCGTAACCGATAATGTTCAAATTGGAGCAGCTGAAGCGTTAGAAAATGGCGAGCAAGATTATGTAGAAGCTCGGGCAATTTATGAAAGAAGATTGCATATTGTTCAAACTGGACTTGAGAAAAATGGGTTCAAAATGGCTACTCCCGAAGGTGCTTTTTATGTTTTTGCGCAAATACCAGACAAATTTGGCCAAGATGATGTTGCTTTTGCTAAAGATTTAGCTGTTAAAGCTAAAGTTGGTGTTGTTCCAGGAAGCTACTTTGGTAAAGGTGGACAAGGCTTTGTTCGTCTTTCTTATGCCTCTTCAGATGAAAATCTAAAATTAGCTGTTTCTAGGATCAGTGAATACGTCAAAGATACTTTAAAATAATTAAAGTGCGTATTGTTTGGGGTTTTAAGGCTTTCTAGTTTAAACTAGAAAGGTATTATTGTTATTTTATATCAGAAAAGGGTTAAAAAGAATGAAAATTACAATGAAAAATGAACCTTTAACAACTAATGGTCAACCACCTGTTGTCGGCGCTAATTTACCTGACTTTGAAGTTAAAAAAGCTGATGGCACAATTGTTAAAATGAGTGAGCTAATCAACCAACCTACTTTGATTAGTGTTGTGCCTAATATCAACACTAGCGTTTGCAGCATTTCTACTAAACGCTTCAATGGTGAAGTTGACAAGTATCAAAACATTAATTTCTACACTGTTTCAACAAACACGCCAGCTGAACAAAAAGATTGGTGTGCAGCCGAAGATGTTGAGAACATGGAACTTTTGTCAGATGAAAGTCATGATTTCGGTGAGAAAATGGGACTTTTTGTTGAATCTGCTGGAATTGATGCAAGAAGTATTTGGATCGTTGATGCTGACAACAAAGTTCTTTACCAAGAACTAATTCATGAAATGACTAATGAACCTAATTATGATGCAGCATTAGATTTCTTAAATAATTTAAGTAAATAATAACCAAAAAAAAGGGCGGCTAGTTTTACTAGCTGCCCTTTTTATTAAAATAGCGGTTTTTGCAGTATTTGCCAATCAGTATAAGTTTGATCCTGTAAACTAAATTCATTTGGTCTAAGTAAGTATTCTTTTGCCTTTAAAACAAGTGGCGAAGAATTTTGAATATTAATTTTAGCCAAAGGAACTTTGACTGCGCCAAGTGAATCTTGCCCAGCAAATTGCTCTACGTTTTGCTGCAGTTTTCCTGTAAAAGACGTAATCCGATAAAACACGCAAATATGTTGGTTATAATGCCACTCCTGATAATCCCACGGATACCTAAAGGAGGTGACTCCGATTTGGTCAAAATGAAGAGCCTCAAGCCCAGTTTCTTCCTTAACTTCACGAACAACGGCTTTAGCTAATTCTTCCCCATCTTCTAAGCTGCCTCCTGGTAAGTCATAGCGATTAATGTAAGGTCCGGCATTTTTTCTGATAACAACTAATTCATTTGAATTACCAATTATTCCATAACAGCCAAAGGCACGATGATATTTCTGCGACATAATTTTTCCTCAATTAAAATTACAATGTTTTCTAAAAAATAAAAAGATGAAGCTTTTTTGCTCCATCTTTTTTCATTTAATCTTCTTCCCAAGTTGAATGGGCAGCATAATCCTTAACGGCCTGCTCTTGCAAATTGGCGTCAGTTTTCGCTACACTTTCTTGGTATTGTTCCTCAACTTCAATTCCTAAATCAGCTAATTGCTGATCGGCTACTGGAGCTGGAGCATGCATCATTGGCTCGGAAGCATTGGCATTCTTTGGAAAGGCCAGTACATCTCGAATATTGTCTTTTTCAGCTAAAAGCATTGCAAACCGATCTAAGCCAATCGCCAAACCTGCATGTGGAGGGAATCCCATATCTAAAGCTTCGAGTAAGTAGCCGAATTGTTCATAGGCACGTTTCTTGGTAAATCCTAAAGCTTTGAACATTTTTTCTTGAATTGAACGTTTATGAATACGGATTGAGCCGCCACCAAGTTCATCACCATTCATAACGATATCATAACTGCGAGCATGCGCTTTATGTGGATCGGTATCAAGTAGCTTAATTCCCTCATCATCGGGCATCGTAAATGGGTGGTGAGCAGCGATCCATCTACCAATACCTTCATCGTATTCAAATAGTGGCCAATCAACTACCCAAACAAAATCAAATTCATGTTTAGGAATAATTCCAGTTTCCTTAGCAAATTCACGCCGTAAATGGTCAAGTGAGTCACAACAAACTTTCCATTTATCAGCCACAAAGACTAATAACTCGCCACCTTCGAGTTGGAACTCATTAATAAGTTGTTCTTGGTTTGTAGTAGTTAAAAAGCGTGCAACTGGACCTGAAAATTCATTATTTTCATATTTAACCCAGGCAAGACCTTTTGCATGGAAACGTTTGATATATTCTTGCTTCTTTTCAATTTGCTTGCGTGAATATGCCTTAGCACCATCCTTAACAGCAATTCCCTTTACAAAACCACCATCAGCAATTGCACCTGAGAACACTTTAAAGTCGCTATCCTTGAAAATAGGACTTAAATCATGAATAAGCATTTCAAAACGGGTATCAGGCTTATCTGTTCCGTAATTATTCATTGAATCCGTCCAAGAAATTCGTGCAATCGGCGTCTTCAAGTCAATGCCCATTACATCCTTCATAATCTTTTTAAGAAGTCCTTCAGTATAGTCTTGTACTTGCTGTTCATCAGTGAAAGATGTTTCCATATCAATTTGCGTAAATTCGGGTTGACGATCTCCACGCAAATCTTCGTCTCTGAAACATCTTGCTAATTGATAATACTTATCAAAGCCTGCTCCCATCAATAATTGTTTGAACAATTGTGGTGATTGCGGTAAAGCATAAAAACTACCAGGGTAAATACGTGAAGGTACTAGATAGTCACGAGCTCCCTCAGGTGAGGATTTACCTAAAACTGGTGTCTCAATATTAATAAAGCCGTTTTCGTCAAAATACTCATGAGTAGCTTGCAAAATTTTAGACCGCAAAATTATTGCTTTTTGCAAATTAGGCCGACGCAAATCCAGATAACGGTATTTCAGCCGAGTCTGTTCCCCAACCTCAATATTGTCTTTAATTTCAAATGGAGGGTTTTGAGACTTGTTTAAAATATTAATTTCGCTAGCGTCAACTTCAACTTCACCAGTCTTCATTTCGGGGTTAACACTTGAACGCTTAACAACCTTGCCTTTTACTTGAATAACGTATTCATTACCCAGTGAATCAGCAATTGCCATCAATTCTTTTCCTGAGTCATGGTTAATCACAACTTGGACAATGCCTTCACGATCGCGCAGATCAATAAAAACTAGGTTTCCCAAGTTACGAACACGTTGAACCCAACCATATAGGTTAACCTCTTGATCAATATATTCGGCAGTAATGTTGCCACAGTAATTCGTTCTTTTTTCCATTTTGTTTAATCCTTTAATTTCTTTATGACTTCTTTGATATTGTCGACATCGGTCAAGTTTAATTCTAATGTTTTACCATCACTTAATCTTTTAACATTCAAAATTCCGTTAGCAAGTTCCTTGGCACCTAACGTGATTACAAACTTGGCGTGCACACGGTCGGCCTTTTTAAACTGTGCCTTAAGTTTCTTTTGGTCAACATCATATTGGGCCTTAAATCCTTGATTACGTAAAGAGCGCGCTATTTCAACCGCTTTAATTTCCGTTCCTTCACCAATATTGGTAATGAAAAAGTCGATTCCTTGGTCGGCAAAAAGAGTTGGATTCTGCTTTTGTAAAACTAGCATCAAACGCTCTTCACCAATACCAAATCCTACAGCTGGAGTTGCTGGACCATCAAATTCTTCAACTAGATTATCATAGCGTCCCCCACCTAAGATTGTAGTAGCAGATTCCCATAAACTAGGATCTTCAACCATGAATTCAAAGATAATTCCTGAATAATAGTCTAACCCGCGAACCAAATCATTATCGATTGTATATGAAATGCCGAGCTGATCAAGCATTTGGGTAATTTGGTCAAAATTCTTTCTTGCATCATCATTAAGATAATCAATTATTTTAGGGGCATTTGGTAAAAATTGTTTATCTTGTTCATCTTTAGAGTCTAAAATCCGCAATGGATTCTTTTCCAAACGACGCTTAGAGTCATCCGATAATTGCTCTTTTAATGGTCTAAAGTAGTTAACTAATGCATCATGATAATCTTTTCGAACCTGAGCGTTACCCAGGGTATTAATGTGTAATTCGTAATTTTTAACCCCAAGTTCTGCCAGTAAATCATGAGCCAAAACAATTGTTTCAACATCAGCCAATGGATTTTTGGAACCAAAACTTTCAATTCCAATTTGGTGAAATTCACGTTGACGGCCCGCTTGTGGCCGTTCATAACGGAATGTTGATTCAAGATAATAAACATTGAGTGGCTTGACCATTTCGGGTGCATATAATTTATCTTCAACATATGCACGAACCACACCCGCAGTTCCTTCAGGTCTTAGAGCAATATGTCTGCCACCCTTATCATTGAAATCATACATTTCTTTTTCAACTACATCAGACGTTTCACCGCTAGAACGTGAAAATACTTCATAGTTTTCAAAACTAGGGGTTCTAATTTCACGGTAATTTGCTCTTTTGAAGAAATCACGTAAAATTTGTTCTACTTTTTCCCAAGACCCTGATTGATCAGGGAGAATATCAACTGTTCCCTTAGGTTTTTGAACTCTCATTTAATCATCCTTTTTAATAAAAAGACGCCCTTGAATAAAATCAAGGGCGCTCTGAATTAGCACGGTACCACCTTTTGCCTGCTGCGAATAACGCTCGCGATGCGGTTATTATCTGGTAAAGGGGTCACAGTTTAGCTTTTTATCCGTTCTTTCAGCAAGATGAACGTTCTCTGTTAATAAAAAGTGCTAATCTTCAGTCTTTGTCATTGATAATTTCTTTTTTTAGCTTATAGTTTTAACCTTAAAAAGTCAACCTGTACTGTTATTTCAGCTTAAATTTTTTATAAGTCAAGTACAATCGTAAAAGGTCCATCATTTTCTAAAGTAACTTGCATGTCGGCACCAAATTTGCCAGTAGCAACATCCAAGCCATTATTTTCAAGTTCATGATTAAAAGCCTGCCATAACTCATCCGACTTTGGTGGTCTCATTGCCTGAATAAAGCTAGGACGATTACCTTTCTTAGTATCGGCAAGTAAAGTGAATTGACTAACACTCAAGATTTTGCCGCCAACATCTTTAATTGCCAAATTAGTCTTTCCGTCTTGATCTTCGAAAATCCGCATTTTAGCTATCTTAGAAGCAGCTTTTTTCACCGTTTGGCTATCGTCGCCTTCTTTTAAGCCAACTAATAATAGAAGGCCCTTTTTGATTTCACCAACATTTTCGTTTGCAATTTTAACGTTAGCATAATTTACTCTTTGAATTACTACTCGCATTAATTATCAGCCCTTCTAGTTTCATAAACATCAGGAATATCACGTAACTTGGTTAAGATACTATCAAGTTGACCAGAATTATTGACAGCAACTGTTGCATAAATATGAGCAATATTTTCGTCATTAACTTTACCTGAAAGATTGTTAATGTTGGGCGTTAGTGAGTTTAATTTAGTTAGAACATCGCTTAATAGACGACTGCGATTATAGCCAAAAACCTCAATATTTGCGTTAAAGGCTTGTGCGCTATTTTCTTCAACATTTTCCCATTCTACTTCAATTAAACGTCCCTGACTGGCATCATTATGAACAATATTACGACAATCGCTACGGTGAATTGTAACCCCACGGCCCTTTGTAACGTAACCGACAATCTTATCACCAGGAACCGGATTACAGCATTTGGCTAAATGCAGCATTAAGTCGCTGATGCCTTGAATCATCACACCGTTCTTATGCTTGATTTTCATAGCCGAGGAATTACTATTATTTGTTTCAGAAACTGCCTTTTGGCCTGAATTTAAAATTTCTTCTTCAAGCTGCTTTTGGCGCTTTTTTTCATCTTCATGACGAATGTCGGCAGTCAAGCGATTAACCACGCTGATAGCCGAAAGATCACCAAAACCAACTGATGCAAACATTTCATCTGCTGTATGATAATTTAATTGTTGCAATAGTTGCTCGATATGGTCTTTGTCCATGAATTCCTTAGGTGAGAAATTTTGCTCGCGTAAATTATCCGCGATCATCTGCTCACCTTGCTCAATGCTATGCTCTCGGTCTAAGTTCCTAAAATAGCGCCTGATTTTATTCCGAGCGCGTGAAGTTTTGACCATGTCCACCCAGTCCCGCGATGGACTAGCATTGGATTGCGTCATAATATCAATGACATCACCATTTTTTAACTTGTAGTCTAGTGGCACTAATTTGCCATTCACTTTAGCGCCAACCGCGTGACTTCCTACTTGAGTATGAATCTCGTAGGCAAAGTCCAACGTAACTGAGCCCTTGGGCAGTTCGTAGACCTCACCTTTTGGCGTAAACACGTAAACACGGTCAGAGAAGATCTCACTTTTGACGCTCTTCATAAACTCGCCAGCGTCCTGTGTTTCATCCTTTAATTCAAGAATTTCTCGTACCATGTCAAGTTTTTCGTTAGAGGAAGTTTGCTCAACTCCTGAGAAATTGCCGCGCTTATATGCCCAGTGGGCAGCTACACCGTATTCCGCCACTTCATGCATTTGTTCTGTTCTAATTTGAATTTCAAGTGGACGGCCACCGGGACCAATAATTGTAGTGTGAAGTGATTGATACCCGTTTACTTTAGGAACGGCAATATAATCTTTAAATCTTCCGGGCATCGGCTTCCACTTAGTATGGACGGCACCTAAAACTGCATAACAATCCTTGACAGTCTTAACAATTACCCTAACCGCTAAGAGATCGTAGATTTCATTAAAATCCTTATGCTTATTAACCATTTTTTTATAAATGGAATAGATATGCTTAGGTCGACCATGAATATCATAAGTAATTCCTAAACCATCTAAACTTTCTTTTAATGTATTAATTGCATCTTGAATATATTTTTCCCGCTCGCTTCTTTTTAGGCTCATTAAGTTCACGATCCGGTAATAAGCTTTCGGATTAAGATAATGAAAACTGAGATCCTCCAGTTCCCACTTAATAGTACCAATACCTAATCGATCAGCTAACGGAGCATAAATATCCATTGTTTCTGAAGCAATACGTCGTTGTTTATCTGGCCGTAGATGCTCTAGCGTGTGCATGTTATGCAATCTATCAGCTAACTTGACCATAATGACACGGATATCCTTAGCCATTGCTATGAGCATTTTACGGTGATTTTCAGCTAAGAACTCTTGGTGCGATTTGTATTCATATTTATTTAGCTTAGTAACGCCATCAACAATGAAAGCAACATCTTTACCAAAGATATTTTTAATATCGTCATTAGTTACTTCCGTATCTTCGACTGTGTCATGTAAAAAGCCGGCAGCTATTGTATCTGGGTCAAGTCCAAGAGTGGCCAAGGTCCCTGCCACTTGCGTGGGATGCACAATGTAAGGCTGACCAGACGCGCGTTTTTGCTCTTTATGCGCATTTTCAGCAAATTCATATGCCTTTTCAACAAAAGCAATTTGCTCATCATTCATGTATTTTTTACAGGTGTCAATTACTTGATCATGCGTCATTTCCGCATATTTTGACATAGAACCCGACCCTTCTTATTTATAAAATTGTCTATCCATTAAGCCAAAGATTTCAAAGATTAAATAAATTAAACCAAATAATAAATTATAGTTAGCATATTTGATTAAAACGATTAAACAAAAACAAACTGGCAGCAATAACAGCCAATACCATTTCAAGGCAATTTTTTTAACCAATATTCCTAAGTGGTAACTGACCAGACAGTTAAAAACGATAAAAAGTAATCCAACACGCCAAACGGTTGGAATCCGGCACAAGCTAAAAATAAATGGTAATAATAAAACCAATATTGTCCACCAGATAATAGGCATTGCTTGATAATGATTTAACTTTTTAATAAATGGTATGTGTTTTAATTTATCAATCAATTCACTTTTTCCTTACTTAACTTAATTTTCTATTATAACTCTTTTTATTGTTCTTTTCGCGCAATTACTAAACTTACCCAACGATCCTGTTTCATCGTTAATTCAACCTTAAAGTCATAATTATCTAGGGCTTTTTCTACCTTTGTTAACTGTAAATAATCGATTCCGGAGAAAATAACTTTTCCGCCTTTTTGCAAATGATCATTTAGCTGAGGTATCAAGTCGAGTAAAATTTCCGCTAAAATATTAGCAACAATAATATCAAATTTACCGTCAATATTCTCTAATAAATTTGCTTTTTTAATCTGAATATTATCTAAATGATTTAAGGCAACATTTTCTTGAGCTGCCGTGACAGCTTCGTCAGAAACATCGGTGCCAATTACCTCGTTAGCTCCTAAAAGTGAAGCGGCAATAGCCAAAATTCCTGATCCAGTTCCAACATCAATTACGCTTTTAGGAGCAGTCAGTGTTCGTTCCAAACCCATCATAGCAAGTTGTGTAGTCTTATGGCCGCCAGTACCAAAAGCTAATCCTGGATCCAAATTAATTAGCTTTTGATCAGAAAACTGGGGTTGGTAATTTTCCCATTCTGGAACAATTGCCAGGTGCCTGGAAAAATTAATAACGTGATAAAATTTTTGCCATACTGTATTCCAGTCTTTATCTTCGATATAAGATGCACTAATTTTGGCTTGACCAATATCAAGTCCGTATCCCTTCAATTCCTGTAACTTTTGGCGAAAATCTGCGAGTAATTTATCCCGGTCTGAATCTTCTCTAAAATACGCATAAAATTCTAAGTCTTGAGGAAGATCGTTGATTTCTTCCAGATTAACAATGGTAGAATCATTTTCCCAACCGGCATGTTCAAAATCAGACCGCTTGCGTGTTTCTGTTCCCAAGCAGTGAAGGACGTCCTGGCTGTATACACTGAGTGCATCTTCTATTTCGTGACTAGTCTCAATTTTAATAATTAATAATTTCATGAATAAACTCCCTTTTTTATTTCTCTTTATCAATGCTATGATTAAAAAGGTGATAATTATGGCAAAAAAGAAAAATAAAATTGAAAAAACGTTAGTTGAAAAAATTTTAGATAGAAATAAAATTCCATATCATCAAGCTGAATTTGCTACACACAAAGACTCAGGTGGCGTTGCGCAAATGGATACTTCTATTCTAAACGAGAATGAACATTTGGTCTACAAAACACTTGTCTGTTCTGGTAATAAAACTGGAGTGTTAGTTGGAGTCATTCCTGTTACCGAACATTTAAGCATGAAAAAGCTAGCAAAAGCTTCTGGTAATAAAAAATGTGAACTCCTTCCATTGAAGGACCTTGAAAAAACAACTGGTTATGTTCACGGAGCAAACACGCCAATTGGCATCTACTTCAATCATCATTTTCCAATTTACCTAGACCAAGACATGAAAAAAGAAACTGAAATAGCGGTTTCTAGTGGAAAAGTCGGAAGAAGCGTCTACTTAAAACCAAATGACTTGCAATTAGTGACCCATGGTACTTTTTGTGATTTGCTTGAATAAGTTTACAATTTATGGTGTTTTTTTGAATAATAATAAATATATTTTATTAACTTTTTAAAATTATTGTTTTAAATAAATTTTTGTTTATATTTTTATAGAATAAAGAGCCGTTTTTGTAATATAATTTAAAATAATATTAAAGAAAAGGGATACCCATATGACACTATTAACAGATGAACAATTAGCTAATATTGCACAAGATTATTTTTTAAGTCAACTAAATATTGCTGATATATCTAATAAATACAACATTTCACGTTACTTAATCACGAAAGCGATTGAAGAAGCTAAGGATAAAGGAATTGTCAAAATCAGCATTTCCCAAAGCCCAAAAAGGTCACAAAAGTTAGAAAATGAATTTCAGCGCATTTTTAATCTCAAAGAAGTTTATATTCTTGAAGATTTAGAAACGAAAAATCAGGACAACGAAGTAATTGTCAACTACGCGGCAAAACAAATTCAAAACTACACTAAATCTGCCCATTTAATCGGTTTAACTTGGGGTACGCTTCTCAAGGATATTATTGATAATTTTACTGAAGAAACTAGGGATGATTTAACTTTTATTCAGCTTGTTGGTCAAGCTGTCAATACCAGTAGACGAAAAAATCAGCTGACACAAGAGGCTGCAGATAAATTTAATGCTAAGAGCTTAACTTTTCCTGCCCCACTTTATTCAATTAATCCGCAAGTCGTAAAAGAGCTTAAAACTGAACCTTATTATGAATATTTTGCTAAGAAATTTTCTGAAATAGATTTGCTTTTTGCCAGCATTGGTACAGTTCAATCATTAGAATCTGACCAATTCTTCATGGATTACTATGCTGAGAATCTATTGAAAAATGTCGATAGCCTTCAAATTGCGGGCGTCATCTTCGGTCGACCATATGATATTAACGGTAACTTTTATAAACCAATTGACTCACACATTTGTGGTATCAGTATGGCAGACATTATGAAAATACCTACTCGTTTTGTTGTCGTTAAAAATCGCTTTAAAGAAGATGCATTGTTAGGAGCATTACGAAGCGGCGTAATTACTCATTTGGTCACAAATAGCGGTATTGCCGAACGCGTTCTACGTAAAAACAAGAGTTTTATTTAACTTGCTGATAGTAAATCCGACTAATATATTCTTGCAGTTCTTGTACCGAATGACGTCGTGAGCGAGCACAGTCTTTAGCTGGACGATCGCATAAAAAGCATTTACGAGCGGGCATATCCAAATCAGTGCGTGATAGTGCTGCCTGTTGGTTTTTAACTAAAACATCAGCGTCGAAAAGTCGCGTTAATTGTGATTGGTTTTCAAAGCCAACTGCAGTTTTTTTGACGGCTCGCCTATTGCCATTTACTAAATAAAAATTTTCGCATCCGGTTGGCTTATCCCATTTTTCCATTAATTTAAAGGATAAGTGTTCTTTCTTGAGTGACTCTTCCAAAGTTTTTATACCTGTTAAGAAGAGCTGCTTTAGGTACTGGTTATTTTTAATTGGCCCAGGTATGTTAAGCTTAACGTCCAGTAAAACACTATGCGGAAACTCTCGAAAAAGTTTTTTCTGTAAATTAACGCGTTGATCTTTGTCCGCAAGAACTTGTTCTATTGATTGTTTTGTTCCAGATGCAAATATAGTTTTAGTCATTTAAAAACTCCTTTTTAAATATAAGAGTTAGAAATCTACTTCGATTTGTTCAGAGGTAGGTTTTTTGTTCTAAAAAATAGAAATCTAATCTTTAGTAATTATAGCTTAAATCATTTGGTGTTAATTTAGCTAGATATAAAAAGCTTCAAAAGTCATAACTTTTGAAGCTTTTATGATTTATCCAAAAAATTGCTAGACTATTAGTCTTTTACTTCTTTGATTGTGTCAATAATTGTACCATCACGATATTGAATCAATGCTACTGTTCTATCAGTATATTCTAATGGCTTTGGAGTTCCTACTTGTTTTTCAGCCATCTTTTGCAAATCTTTAATATCAACAATCTTAAGCTCTGGTACTTTGCTAAATGCAGCAATTAAATCTTGCCGTTTTGGATTGATTGCAATTCCCCGTTCAGTAACTAAAACATCAATTGAGTCACTTGGAGTAACAACAGTTTCAACCGAAGGTACAATCGTTGCGTTACGTCCACGTACAAGTGGCGCAGTAATAATTGTCATTTTGGCAGAGGCAGCATCTTGGTGGCCACCAATTGCACCACGAATTACCCCATCCGAACCAGTCATTACATTAACGTTGAAGTCAGTATCAATTTGTAAGGCCGACAGAATAGCAACATCTAAATTATTAACTACTGCTCCCTTATTATGGGGATCAGCGTACCAAGAAGCATCAATTTCTTGTTGGTTTTTATTTTTAGCCATTGATGCAGCAGCACCTTTATCAAAGTCCTGCACATCCATTACCTTGTTAACTAGTCCCTCTTCGAGTAAATCAGTGGTTGGCTTGGTAATTCCACCTAATGCAAATGAAGCTGTAATATTATCATCAAGCATCGATTGCCGTAAATACCTAGTTACAGCAAGAGCGGCACCACCAGAACCAGTTTGGAATGAAAAACCTTGCTTATAATATGGAGAATTAACAATCACTTGGTTAACCATCTGCGCAATTTTTAATTCCTTAGGATCCTTGGTAAAACGGGTAGCGCCAGAACCAATTTTATCGGCATCACCAATTTGATCAACTTTTACTATATAGTCAACTTGAGTTTGTTTAATTGATGCAGGCGTATTAGGATAGTCAACAATATTATCAGTAAGTAAAACAACTTTATCTGCGTATTGTGCGTCAACTAAAGCATAGCCTAATGAACCAAAGACTGCATCACCTTCTTGCCCGTTAGCATTTCCAGCTGGGTCTGATACAGGAACACCTAAAAAGGCAACATCAATCTTAATTTCGCCTTCTTCAATTGAACGTGCACGATTACCGTGTGAGCGAAAAATAACTGGATTTTTCAGGCCACCATGAGAAACAAAGTCACCAAGACTGCCACGCATACCTGAAGAAGTAATATTCGTAATGACACCCTTTTTAATTGCCTCAATTACTTTATCATTCATAACGCCGGTTAAAGAAGATGGTGCTAGGGTTAAGTCCTTATAACCGAGTTTAATAATTAAATCCATTACCTTGTTGAAGGCAAAATCACCGTTTCTAAAATGGTGGTGGAAAGAAATAGTCATCCCATCCTTGAGTGTTTTCTTAATAACTTCTTCTAAAGATTCAACTACTTTGTTTTCGCCAGTGGTTACACTAACTTTAGGAGCCACTCTTTGAACGTCAGGGTTACCGATATTAACACCCTCAAATGGTTTTAAACTCATTTTTGTCATTAAATCATCCGGTAAATTGCGTTTTACTTTATTCTCCAATGTAATTGCCCTCCTCATCAATTAAGTTTGACGCTTTGGCTGTTTCGATTACGCGATTAGCCTTTTCAACAACAGGTTTATCAACCATCTTGCCATTCATTGAAATTACACCAGAGCCCTTAGCTTTAGCTTCGCGAATTGCATTTTGAACTGCTTGAGCATTTTCAATTTCATCTTTGGTTGGGTTGAAGACTTTGTTAACCATTGGAATTTGTCTTGGATTAACCAGTGATTTTCCATCATAACCTAGTTCATATATATAGTTTGTTTCGCGGTAAAAGCCTTCCGTATCATTCATATTCGAAAAGACAGTATCAAACGCGTAAACGTCAGCTGCACGAGCTGCTTGCAAAACCATATTCCGAGCAAATTCGAGTTCACGACCATCAGGATAACGATGAGTATGCATATCAGCAGTATAGTCTTCACCCGAAACGGCCAAGCCCATCATTAACGGCGTAGAAGTGGCAATTTCAGGAGCGTTTAGAACTCCCTTAGCACTTTCAATAGCTGCCATTACACCGATTGAACCTTTCTCGACGCCATATTCTTGTTCAGCTTTTTCCATATCACTGACCAATTTTTTAATCATTGCAGCAGATTCAGTTTTTGGCAACCGAATAACATCAACGCCAGCTTTAACCATGGCTTTTACGTCTTCATCATAAAATGGTGTATCCTGGCCATTTATTCTAACGACTATTTCTGCTCCGCCGAAATCAACAGTTTTGATGGCATTATATACAAGCATCCGTGCAGCGTCTTTTTCGGTTAGAGAAACAGCATCTTCTAGATCCAGCATAATTGAATCGGCACCATAAATTCCAGCATCTTTAACCATGGCAGGATTATTACCTGGTACAAACATCATGGTTCGACGCAAACGGTTTTTTACATAAGTCATTTATTGCAATACCTCCAATTCTGGTTTATCCGAGGTCTCAGTTGCTCTTTGGGCAGCGGCAAGTGTCCGCGCTGCGATCACACAATCAAGAGCTCCCTTATCAGTGGCCTTTACTTTTGCATTTTCAATGCCATATTTTTGTAAGGTCGTAGTAATTACCTTTTTGATTTGATCACCATAAGCCTTGATAACTTCTGAGTCTAAATCAATTTGAATTCCTTCGTTGCCCTCTGAAATCATGATTTGGATGTCTGAGGACTCTAATGTTCCTGCAACACCAACAGTCTTAATTTCCATTGATATTCATTCCTTTCTTTATTCGCATTTGTAAATCTTTCTTGTTGTTAATAATAAATTGCATTGTGCTAACTGGAACCAAAGGTTTTATTTCTGCTAAGTGGTCTTGCTTAATTAGCTGCCGCACTTTTGTTGCTGTTATTACCTGACTATCTGCTTGGAAACGTTCAACAATTTTAACTTCGATATCAGGACTTAAAGTCTTTATCAGGCTTTGATTATAGAAATTAGTTGTTCGCGAAAATGGTTCTGTTCCTAAATATCTTCTGTTAATTGTTAGAGCGGGAGCAACATAGTTTTTAAAAACTAAGGCATCAATTTCAGTCTGAACAGTAATTAAATCATCGGCCGATTTTAGGAAATAAGCTGGAAATGTCGACTGGGAAACCATATAGTCTCCACCACTGACGACAAGGACATTTTTTAAATCCCTTGTCCCCTCTTTTACCAGCTGCATTCTTTCATTGGTTTTAAAGAGCGAAGCATCTGTAGCCACAACAAAAACATAAACCAAATCATTTTCTTTACTTGCTAATTCAACGAGTTGACGATGACCAAGCGTAAAAGGGTTTGCATTCATGACAATTGCTGCCACTTGCAGTTTTTTTTGGTCTTTAACCCGAGGAATTTGTGCTAAAAAATCATTAATATCTGGCGTCCCATTTTCTAAAAAAGCGGCTGACTCATTATGAGCGAGTTCTTGAAATCCTAAATGAGCAAAACTTGTAGAATACTTTTCTTTGGTGAAAACAAAGCTATGAAAAATCTGTTGACTAAAGAGATATTGCTGCAAAGCAGTAATTATCTGGTTGAAACGAGCACCTGGAGTTGTTTCATCATCATTTGAAACCGCGATGTACTTTAAGACATTGTTCGCTGTACTTCCGGTACCAACTAATTCCCCGTCTTCATTAATCAAACCTAAAGTATGATCAATCACGTTGACTTCACGGGAATTAAAATTTGATAGACCATGATGAAGCAAAAAATTTTGCCATTTTTTGTATGTCTCTGGTGTTTTTAAATAAAGATCTACGATCTTATCCATTAAGTAACTTCCTCTTCAATATCAACTTCTGCATTCAATTATGCAAGAAATTTATTATTTCTTTGTACATCAAATTTGGCTGTTCAGCCTGAATTAAGTGCCCACAGTTAGGAATCACTTTTGCCTTAATTAATGGATTTAATTTTGCTGTTGCTTCAGCAAAGTGATAGTCAAAAAAGGGTGACTTTTTACCAGCCAAAACTAGCATTGGCTTCTTTAATTCAATCAGCACATCACGCCAATCTTGTTCAGCATGATTAATGCGACACAATAGGTTTTCTTCAGGATGATATGGAAAACTTTGAGCTTCCTTTTTTGCGAGTGCAAACATTGCATCGTCAACATGGGTGGCTATCCCGGTACCAAAATCGGCCTTTAGATAGCTCGGATAATTATTCCAAGTAAGGTCTTGGTATCCGTATTGCCAAGTTTTATCTTTTATCATTTTGGGAGGTTGATCCAAATCCACGATCGCCTTTAGGCGCTTTTCACCATAAAGTGAAATATAAGCCCACAAATTCGCAGCACCCATCGAATTGCCAATGCCAATAATATCAACTAAATCTAGCTTTTCAATCAACTGGTTTAAATCAGCGGCATGTCGACTAATTCTTTGGCCTTTAAATGTTCGCGCAGATCTGCCCTGGTTTCTTGGATCGATAATAATAAAACGATAATCTGAGCTAAAAAGCTCTATTGCCTTTTGCCATAATGCGGCAGAGCCACCGATTCCCGGGATAGCAAGAATTGGTGGTTGCGTAGTTTTTGTATCATAATAATGGATTCTTACTCCATCATTAGTTATAAAGTCTGCTTGACTAATCATTTACCACATGCCAATAATTTTCATCCAGAAAGTACCGATTACCCCGAAAATCAAAAGATATACGATACCAAGGATAAAGTTCATCTTCCACCATTCGCTTTGTTTGATATAACCGGTAGTAGCTAAAATGGAAGCTGGTCCGTTGGCATAGTGTGTGGTTGAAGCGTTAATTGCACCAGTGAATGCTAAAAGCATTGCTGACAGGGCAAGTGGTGCTCCGGTAGCGACTGCTACTGATAAAAATGGTAGATACAATGCCGTCATATGAGCTGTTCCACTGGCAAAGAAGTAGTGGGTGTAGAACATTAGAATTACTAATACTGCTAAAACAATTTCCCAGCTAATTCCGTGAAGTCCAGATTGGATAGTCTTTGAGAACCAATCAATAAAACCAAATGAGATTAGCTTGCTAGCCATAAATACCAAAATTGATAGCCAGATTAAAATGTTCCAAGCTCCAGTCTGCTTCAAAGCATCCTGCATGGTCAAAACCCCAGTTAACAAGAGTAGGCCAACAGCTAAGAATGCAACGAAAGTTGAATCTAATTGTGGAATTTTATAAATACCTGATAAAACCCATAAAACAATCGCCAACAAGAAGACTGCAGACATTATTTTTTCAGGCTTAGTAACAGGACCCATATCTGCTAAACGGTCATCTGCCCATTTTTTAGCATTAGGAGTTTCCTTAATCTCAGGTGGGAAAATTTTATAAATGATTAATGGAATGACAATTGTTGCAATTATTGCTGGCACAATTGCTGCAGTAAACCAGCTTATCCAGCTCATTTGATAGCCCTTTTGAATTGCCATTTGGGAAGCAACCATATTAGGAGCAGCACCTGTAATAAACAGAGCTGTCGAAATGACGTTAGCATGAAAGGCAATAAAACTTAGATAGGCACCGATTTTTTTCCGAGATGGATCATTTGGTAAAGAATCATAGTCTTTTGAGATTGATTCTGTGACTGGCCATACGACCCCACCTGTACGTGCACTATTAGAAGGAATTAAAGCTCCGAGAATCAATTCAAGACCAGTAATGGCATAGCCAATTCCAATCGAGCGTTTACCAAAACGACGAATCATCCAATAAGCGATTCTATTTCCTAAACCGGTTTTACTAATACCATAGGCCATGATAAAAGCCATTGCAATCAACCAAGAAGCGGAGTTACTGAAAGCACTCAGGATCCCGGCATTAACAGCACCGGTTTTTGGATTTACTTCATTTTGAATTGGTGCTAAACCAACCAAAACAGTTACAATCAAACCAATTAATGTGGTACCACCAATTGGTAAGGGTTTAGTAATACAGCCAACAATGGTAGCTACAAATATTGCAAACATTTCCCATGCTTGTGCTGATAAGCCATACGGTCGAATTGGAGTAAAACACCATAAAGCAATACCAATTATTACTGGTAAAACAAATCCTTTATAGTTTACTTTCTCTAAAGTTTTCATAATTATCCTCTTTTATTTATGGGCGGTAAATATCGTCGATAATTTTATAATCCTTGTTTTTCAGTTCTTCATCAAGCCAGTCAATATTTCCAGTTCCATTATGAAAACTCTCAGCTTTACGATCATCTTCTTGGTGAAAGGCCTGGACTTTAGGAAGTAATTCAGTCGTCTTTTCACGAGCTACTTTAACCACGCCATCAGCATCGCCAACAATTAAATCACCAGGATTTACGCTAACCTCACCACAAGAAACTGGAACATTAATTTCTCCTGGACCTTCCTTATATGGACCATTTGGCGAAGTGCTTACAGCATAAATGGGTAGATCCCAATTGCGTAAGCTATCAATGTCACGCATCGGACCATCTACAACAACACCAGCTACGTGTCTTTGATCACGAAGCCATGTCATCATAACTTCACCGATAACGGCCCTAGTATTGTCACCCTCATTATCAATTACAATGACATCACCTTCATGACAGTATTTTAAAGCCGCATAAATAGTTAAGTTATCACCAGGACGATTATGAACTGTAAATGCTGGGCCACACATCTCTTTTGTAGGACTAGACATCAACTTAATGCGAGTAGCCATTGCCCCTCTGCGATTCATACAGTCCGCTATATTAGATGTCGGCAAATCTTTATAGCCTTCAACAATTTCTTTATCAGGAAGTTCTCTTTTCAGGAAAATCCGTTTACCAACTTGCATGTTTATCTCTTTTCTTCACTAATCTAAGCTAATTCCAGCAAGAACTTCTTGCATCTTATCTGCAGAATTGAGCATTTTCTTAATTTCAGAATCAGATAATTTAGCTTCAATAACATGACTAATACCAGTTCCATCAATTGCTGTAGGAGTTCCTAAGTAAAGGTCATGCTTAATACCGTATTCACCATTAATTGGTGCTGAAAGTGGCAAAACAATTGCACGATTATCCAGAACGGCACTAACAATTTGAGTCAGCATCATTGCGATGCCATAGAATGTGGCACCTTTGTTTTCAATAATCTTGCCACCCTTTTGGCGAATATCTGCTTCAATATCATTTAAGACATCAGCAGTAATTGCGTCATAATCTTTTAAGGCTTTTTTAGCAACAACTGATTCATCAAAGTTTTCAAATGAAGTATCCCCATGTTCGCCAAGAACCATTGAATTTACTTCAGCTACAGGTACATTCAGTTTTCTTGCAAGTTCAACTTGTAAACGAGCTGAGTCAAGAGAAGTACCTGTACCAATGACCTTATTCTTAGGAAAACCAGATAATTTTTGGGTTAAAGTGGTCAAAATATCAACTGGGTTTGCTGAAACTACAAACACTCCATCAAAGCCAGAATCTACAACTGGTTGAATAATACTCTTCAAAATTTTGACATTTTTGTTTACTAAATCTAATCTAGTTTCTCCGGGTTTACGTGGAACGCCTGCAGTGATTACTACCACATCAGCATCCTTGGCATCTGAATATTCGCCGGCATGAATATTACATTCACCAGCAAATGGGATGATGTCTTCAAGATCCATTGAATCTCCTATTGGCCTTTTTTTAACAACATCAGTGATGACTAGCTCATCAACATTTGTATGTTGCAGTAGGTCATTGGCAAAAGTTGATCCAACAGCTCCATCACCAACAAGTAAAACTTTTCTAGACATAATTTAATCCTTCCAATCTCTAAAAAAATGAAATCCTTTTCATCTGTCATTATATATGTGAATCGAAGATTTTGCAATATTTTAAAGAAATAAATTATTTTTTACTTTTTTAAATATAAAAAGTGATTTTTATTTTTCAATTTTAAAAAATACAAGTAAATTTGCAAAATTAAAAAAGCACTCAGTTTACTAAGTGCTTTTAAAACTTTAAAATTCAATTACTATTTTGCTGAACGAACAAATTCAGCCATTTGCATACCTGCTTGACGACCAAAGATAACTGTTTCAGCAATTGAGTTACCACCAATTCGGTTATTACCATGCAATCCACCAGAAACTTCGCCAGCTGCGTAAAGGCCAGAGATGACATTTCCATTAGTATCTAAGACTTCTGTCTTAGGTGTAATGTGAATACCACCCATAGTGTAGTGAATAGCCGGATTAATGTGGATAGCAAAGAAAGGTCCGCGGTCAATTGCACGGTCCATCCCAGTTGTCCGGTTAAATTCTTGGTCATTGCCTGACGAAACGGCTTCATTCCAAGTTTTAACCGTATTTTCTAAGTTCTGACCATTAATACCGTTTGCTTCCGCAATTTGGCTTAACGTGTCACCGTGGCTTACTAAACCGATGTGATCATAAAATTCAACGGCAGTGAAATTGTCACGAATACCCTGATCAAAAATGAGGTAAGCCCCATTTTCGTGCAAGTCATTAATTGAATTAGAAACAATTTTACGGGTATTCATTTCATTAACAAAGCGTTTACCAGCCTTATTAACTAAGATTGCTCCCTCACCACGAAGTCCTTCACCAATCAAGTAAACATGGTCTGTGTCTGTTTGAGCGGTCGGATGTACCTGGATAAAGTCCATTTGCTCAAGTTGAGCATCAATTTGATCAGCTAACTTAAGTCCGTCACCAGTTGCACCTGGTTGATTAGTTGTTTTAAAGTCGACTAAGTCTGGTCGATATTTCTTGATCAATTCTTTTGATGAGCCGAAACCACCACTGGCAAGTAATACTGCCTTGGCACTAACGGTCTTGTTCCCTGCTTCAGTTTCAAGTTCGACACCAGTAACATTCTTATTGTCATCTTGAACTAACTTAATTACCTTAGAATTGTTAAAAACAGGAATATTTTCTTTTTGGATTTGCTTTAACGCACCGGTAACAAGGTAATTTCCGACAGGTGCCATTGAAGCAGGACGGTGGGCACGCTTTTTACTCATTCCACCAGTAATAGTTAAATTGGTTAATTCAATTCCATGATTACTCAACCAGTCAATTGCAATAGCTGAATGATCCACGAAGTAACGCAGCAATTCAGGGTCATTTAATCGACCTCCGCCTTGCATTGTTTCTTGGTAAAAATCTTCTTTGTTATCAATAATTCCTTCGTTAATTTGAACCAAGCTTTCTGATGCATTCATACCGGATGAAGCCCGATTAGTGTTTCCACCTAGTTCAGCATTTTTTTCAAAAACAGCTACTTTTAAGCCCAATTCATTTGCCTGAATTGCGGCTGTTAACCCGGCACCGCCAGCACCGACGATTATTGCATCGTAACTATCTTTTATTTCGGAACATTTGCTTGGTGTAAAGACAAATTTAGCCATTAATCTAATCTTCTCCTATACCTATAATATTATTTTTCAGGTTCAGTACGATCAATATTAGTCATTTCCATGTAGTCCATCCATTCATCGTATTGCTCTTCTGTAACTTCACCACTCTTCAAAGCCGCTTCTTTCAAAGTTGTACCTTCTTTGTCAGCAGCTTGAGCAATTTTAGCGGCAGCATGGTAACCAATATGAGGTGACAAGGCAGTAACTGTCATCAATGAATTTTCTAGAAGTTCATCCATCTTTTCTGAGTTAACAGTTAAGCCATCAATCATCTTATCAGCAAAGCCCTCAATTGTTCCAGTTAAAATATCACAAGAATCAAGGAATGCAGCAATCATAACTGTCTTGAAAACATTCATTTCGAAATTACCTTGTGACGCAGCAAAAGTAATAGTGGTATCATTGCCGAAAACTTTTGCGGCTGCCATTGTTACAGCTTCAGCCTGAGTTGGGTTTACTTTACCTGGCATGATTGATGAACCTGGTTCATTAGCAGGAATGTTCAATTCATGGTAAGCAGCTCTAGGACCAGAAGCTAAGAAACGAATATCTTGGGCAATCTTAAACATATCAGCGGCTAATGTCTTTAGTGCGCCATGAACAACATCGATTCCTGAGTGATGTGCCAGACCCCAGAACTTATTCGTTTTAACCTTAAATTCATGTCCATATACTTTTGACAATTTAGCCGCAA
Organism: Lactobacillus panisapium; assembly: GCF_019469265.1. Taxonomy (NCBI): domain Bacteria; kingdom Bacillati; phylum Bacillota; class Bacilli; order Lactobacillales; family Lactobacillaceae; genus Lactobacillus; species Lactobacillus panisapium. The sequence goes on from NZ_CP048268.1 coordinate 1,143,816, forward strand.
TTTTTTCGGTCATTCCAGGAGCAGCATTTAGGCCAGTTCCAACAGCAGTTCCACCTATTGCTAATTCATACAATGTTGGTTTAAGCTCTTGAATGTATTCTAAATCATGCTTTAAAGCTGAAATATAGCCGGAAACTTCTTGACCAAAAGTAATTGGCGTGGCATCTTGCAAGTGAGTACGACCAACTTTTACCGTCTTCCAATACTTGTCTTGTTTAACTTTGAGTTTTTCAATTAAATGCTTAATGGCAGGCTCCAGTTTATCAAGTGCTTCAACGGCAACAATATTCATTGCTGTTGGATATGTATCATTTGAAGATTGACCACGATTAACATCATCGTTAGGCAAAATATTCAAGCCTGGGTGCAATTTATTAGCTAAATTAGCAACAACTTCATTAACATTCATATTGCTTTGCGTTCCTGAACCAGTTTGCAAAACATGAAGTGGAAAGTCTTTTTGTAATTCTTCGTCTTTTAATTGAAGTAAGTGATCAACCGCATCTTCAATGGCTGCTCCTTTTTCTTCAGGTTCATCTCCAACCTCGACATTTGATTCAGCAGCTGCCTTTTTCAAGTTAAGAAAGGCCCGAATAATTGCTAATGGCATTAATTCACCGCTTGGAAAATTATTCCGGCTCCTTTCAGTTTGCGGACCCCACAGCGCATCCTTAGGAATTTTAACTGGACCGATCGTGTCACTTTCAACACGGTATTCTTCTTCGCTCATTTTAGTTCTCCTTTTGGTTTTTACTATATTTTATCTGAAAAATTGCCGATTTACGACTTCAATACTCATCATACCTGTTCTTAAATTTTATTTCAATATTTTTCAAAAGAAAGGGCTATCTTTTTAAATTTTTAAAAAGAAGTTTTATTTTTTGAAATCAACCCCACGACCAATATTTTGTAAACAAAAAGCACCCCACACAGGAGATGCTTTGAATTCATTTATTAAATATGAAGAGTTTCAGCATTAATTGCTACAATAACTGTCGACAAGGACATTAAAATTGCTCCGACAGCCGGTGCTAAAATAATGCCCCATGGAGCCAAAATACCTGCTGCTAGTGGTAGTGCAATAATATTATAACCTGCTCCCCACCATAGATTTTGAACAGTTTTCTTTTGCGTATTCTGTGCCAGTTTCAAAAAGCTAATAATATCTGTTGGTTCACTGTTTACTAGAACGACATCGGCTGAATCAACAGCTACATCAGTCCCTGCTCCAATTGCGACCCCAATATCAGCTTTAGCCAAACTTGGAGCATCATTGATTCCATCACCAACCATCATGACTTTGTTGCCTTCACTTTGTAATTTAGCAACAATTTTTTGTTTGTCTTCAGGCATCAATTCTGAATAAACTTCTGTTATTCCGAGTTTCTTAGCAATACTGTCAGCAACTTTTTTATTATCACCAGTTAACATTACTGGGGTAATATTTAATTGTTTTATTTGCTTAATCAACGAACTTGCAGATGATTTAACTTGGTCACCCACAGCAACATAACCAATTAGAGTTTTATCTTGAATCAGGTAACTAGTAGTATAATCGGCAACATCAATAGTCGGAAAATTAGTTATGATTTCGCGGGCCGCTTTTTCATTTACTAGTAAATATTCTTTACCACTTAAAACACCCGAAACACCTTTACCAGAAATATTTTTACTCTCAGATAACGGCAACAACTCAATCTGCTTTTCATGCGCATATTGCAAAATACTTTTTGCGATTGGGTGAGTTGAATCTTGCTCAATCGAAGCAATTAATTTCAATGCTTCAATCGGAGACACTGATTCATTCAAAGAATCGCACTTACGTACTTGAAATTTACCCTCAGTCAGTGTGCCCGTTTTATCCATTAAAAGGTAGTTAATCTTAGAGCTGACACTTATCACATTTCGATTTCTAATTAATAAACCATTTTTGGCACCAATAGAAGTGCTTTTAGCATTAACCAATGGAATTGCTAGTCCTAAAGCATGAGGACATGCAATTACTAAAACGGTAACCATTCTTTCTAGCCCATCGGCAATGCCATTGATGCTTGTCCACACGATTAGCGCAATGATACCAATAATTAACGCTGCGTAGAAAAGCCAACCAGAAACTTGGTCTGCCAAGGTTTGCAGCTTTGATTTATTCATCTGCGAAGATTGAACAAGTTTATTAACATTAGCCAAAAAACCAGAATTGGCAGAGTTTGTTACCTTAATAGTTAATGCATTTGAACCATTAACTGAACCGCCGATTACTTTATCGTCTTTTTTACGTGTAACATCATTCGATTCACCCGTAACTAATGATTCATTAATATCGCTTGTACCATTCAAAATAATCCCATCAAGGGGAATACTTTCACCTGGCTTAACAATAATCGTTGCGTCTTTTTGAACTTCATTGATAGCAACATCACTAGTTTGACCGTCTCGTTGAACATGAACTTTATCCGGCAGCAACTTGGCCAAATCATTAACTGAACTGCTTGCGTTCATTACCGAGGTCATTTCAATCCAATGCCCAAGTAACATGATTAAAATCAACGTTGCTAATTCCCAAAAGAAATCCATTATATGATTTTTACTATTCAGCAGATCGTTTTGGATAAATGCATATAGACTATAAACATATGCAGTCGTAATTCCCAATGAGATTAAAGTCATCATTTCTGGCTTTTTAGACTTTAATTCGTAGTACGCTCCCTTAAGAAACGGCTCGCCACCGTAAACAAAAAGAATAGTAGCAAAAATAACAACCACCCATTCGGAGCCAGGAAACGAAAATTGAAATGGCAAATGGACTCCCATTGCAGGTGCTAAAAATAGAATAGGAAGTGAAAGAATTACGGAAATCCAAAATTTTTGTTTTAAATTGCCCATGTGCATCATGTGATTGCCATGCATCATCATGTCACCACTACCCATGCTCATTTGCTGGCCATGATCCATATGCATTGATGAATCATGGTTCATTCCATGACTATTATCATTCATATTCATATTATTCAAATTAATCAAGTCCCATCTTTAAACATCAACCATATCATTCAGTTAACTTTAATCTACTTTGATAAGTGAATGATGTCAAAGAAGAGGCTCAACAATTTAGTAACAGCTAATTAAAAAATTTAAGCCTTTTTGAGCTTAGCATTTTGATATAAATGATGGATAAAGCCGATTACTAAGCCAATAATTGTTGGAATTACCCAGTCCATGCCAATTTTGGCAAAAGGTAGAAAACGAGTTTGAATAGCTTGTAATTGCAGAGCCCAAGGTTGCTGACTTATTATAGGAGGAAAAGAGGCAATCATGTCAAAAATAGCTGGAATGAAAGTTAATCCGACTGCCCAGTAATAAACTATTGCATCATGATTAAATAATGGGCCAGTTATTGACAAGATTATTAGAACAATTGCAATTGGATAAAGGAACATTAACATTGGTGTTGACCATGATATGATTGTGTCAAGCCCAAAATTAGCGGTGATAAAAGAAGCCACTGTCATTATCAATAGCCAAGTATGATAACTAATTTTGTTGAAACTGCGGTGAAAATCTTGCGCAAAGGCTGCTAATAAGCCAACTGCTGTTGTTAAACAGGTCAATGTTACTAAGGTTGCCAGCAACGCATGACCAAAGTCCCCTAAATAGTAAGTAACAATTTGGTTAAAAGTGGTGCCTCCTTCTGGGGCGATTTTAAAATGATTAAGTGTCGTTGCTCCGAGCCAAATTAAGCAAATATAAATAATTCCAATAGCGCTTGTTGCCAATACACCAGCCTTAGCAGTCACTTTTGCGTTACTCTTAGCTGAGGTTTTACCAAGCTGCTTAACTGCCGAAACAATCGTATAGCCAAAAGCTAAACCAGCTAATGCATCCATCGTGTTATAGCCTTGCAAAAAACCGTTAAAAAATGGCATGGTTTGATAAGCAGGAGTAACGCTTTGCTGTTTAGCAGCCCCCATAGGTGAAATTGCTGCCAATAAAAAAATAAAGAATAACAACACTAAGAATAGTGGGTTTAATATTTTTCCGATACTTTCTAATATTGATGATTGCTTATATGAAATAATAAAAGCTAATATAAAAAAGACCGCAGAGAAAAGTAATAGACTAATTTGAGAGTATTTTTGCGGTAAAATTGGAGCTAGGCCAACCGAAAAAGAAATACTCGCTGTTCGCGGTGTTGCAAATAATGGTCCCAAAGTTAAATGAATTAGAACCATAAAAGCAAGTGCAAATTTAGGCCCAAGTGGTAGACCAATATCATAAACACCTTTTGCGTGGCTGGCACTAATAGCTAAAACTGCTAATAAAGGTAATAAAACTGCTGTGACCAAAAAGCCAAAGGTCGCCATTCCCCAGTTTGCGCCCGCCATTTGACCTAAATGAATGGGGAAAATTAAATTTCCTGCTCCGAAAAAAAGTCCGAATAACAAAGAGGCAACAACAAGATATTGCTTCCAGGTTAAGGGTTCTCGATTTAAGTCTTGTTCTAAATTTTCCATAATAAATCTCCTTTAATTTTTACTCGCTGATGGTTCCGACATTCTTTGTATCAATATTCCATATGAAAGACCACTTTCTGCGTAATTTTAGAAAGTTAAGCTTAGGTTTTATAACTAAAAAAAGCACCCTTGAAATTAATCAAGGGTGCTTTTAACACGGTACCACCTAAATTACTAATAACCTAGTCAAAAAAAAACCAAGTTAATAAGTCACTTCACGTACGGCAATAATGCGATACGCTAACACGATAATGGGTGTTCCCAATATTAGCTACTTTTAATTCACCATATAGCTCAAAGTTACTTTCACTCTGCCATCACGGTTCTTTTTCAGCAACAGAACTCTCTAAAACGCTACGTGCAAAGTTACTTTTCTTTTCATTGCTTTCTTAATATTAATAATATTTTAATCAAGACATTATTTTTTGTCAACGTCAAATCTAAAAAAAAGATTAATTAACTCATTCTGCCTATCATAATCATTATGGCAACACAATCTTTGTTCCATGCAATTGATTAACTCTTAGTTCACCAGCAACCAAAGATGCATTACTAGTATTAATTCCACCGCCAGGTAAAATCTCAATTTGGTTATTCGCCCAAGCAATAATCTTTTTCAAACGATCAAAGTTGGCTTCTACCGGCTCTTTTAAATTTCCTCCGTGCGTCAAGATACGTTTTACACCCATACTTATCAATGATGTTATTGCATTTTTTTGGTCAGATTCTGTTATATGATCAAACGCCATATGCATTACAACGTCAAGTCCTAGTGCTGTAGCTAGCGAAACTAGCTCTTCCATTTGGACCTTATTAAGCAAATGTTGCTTAGTCAAGCAGCCAAATGTCACTGCATCTGCTTTTAACAAGCCCGCAATTTGGATATCATTTTTCATCATATCCAGTTCGGTACTATCGTAAACAAAATTGCCACCTCTGGGCCTAATCATGACAACGACTGGAACCTGAAAACCATGAGCATAGTCAACCGTTTTTTTGATTACACCAAATGAAGGTGTTGTTCCCCCAGCCTGTAAATTATTATTTAATTCAATTCTACCGGCTCCTGCAGCAATATTCTTAGGGACAGACAAAAAATTTTCAACACATGCTTCTTTAATCACGATTGTTTCTCTTTCTTAATCTAATGGAATATGAGTTTTAGCCTCAAATTTTTCGAGCCATTTTTGTGTAAATGGAAAAATATGAGTTTTGTTGTCCTCCGGCTCAGCTACAAAAATTGTTGGCGTTTGATTAGTGCCAGCTACACAAAAAGCAAATTGAACGTTAGTAGCTACGCCAAAATTACCATTTTGATCCAAAGCAATAAGTGATATCGCTCCTACGCTACCATACTTTTCCTTTAGCTTATTAATAAAGGGGTAAAGTGACTCATCACAAGCCTGTTGCGGACTTTTTCCCTCACCCATTTTATTAACAATTTCATAGGACAGGCATCCCTTCATAATATCTTCGCCAAGACCTGTCGCAGCTGCTCCACCAATAGAACTATCGACATAAAAGCCTGATCCCGATAAAGGTGAGTCACCTATTCGCCCATTTTCTTTCATAAATAATCCGGAAGTTGATGTTGCTGCAACCATCGAACCTTTTTGATCAAGCGTAACCGCACCAACCGTATCATGCCCATCATAAGGGACTAAGTTTTCCTGCTTTTCAGCTTGAATTCTATCTTCCCACTGAATTTTTGCTTTTTTAGTTAGCATATTTGTCATGGTAAAACCATTTTGCATGGCAAACTTAGTAGCTCCTTGACCAACTAAAAAGCTATTCGTTTTGCGCTCACTTAATTTTCGTGCAACAGATACTGCATTTTTGACATTTTCAATTGCGGCTACCGATCCTTGAGCAAAAGTGTCACCATCCATGTAACCTGCATCCATCTGCACCACGCCCTCTTCATTGGGTAGCCCGCCGTAACCAACAGAGTGGTAATCGGGAAAAGATTCTACATCATTAATTAGTTATTCAACTGCATCACCGGCAGATTGCTGCTCTTGTAATAATTTACTGGCCTTTTTAAGTCCCTTAAAGGACATTCTCCAAGTCGAAATTGCTGCCCAAGTCATGTTTTTACCTTCTTTTTATTAATTTAGATAATTTTAATCTTAAACTATGTATAGAAGAGTTACAACTATTGGTAACAACAAAAAAGATTCTAACCTAATGTAAAAGGCTGAGAATCTTTTTGTAATTACCACATTCCAATTACTTTTGTCCAAACAAGTCCGCCGCCAAGCCAGATTACGTTCAAGACAACGCCAATGATGGCACTGAGTTTCCACCAATCTTTATTGGAAACATAACCAGTTGAAGATAATAGAGCCGCTGGACCCGCAGAATAGCTCGAAGTTGACAGGTATAGTGAACCATCTAATGCAAGCATTAAAGCGGCCATGACTGGTGGTACTCCAGCACCAATTGCTATTGATAAAAAACCTGCATATAGAGCTGAAATTTGAGTTGATACACTTGGGAATAAATAATGTAGGTAAAAATAAGCTAAATATAAAATTACTAATACTAAAACCCAATTCATTCCGTGCAGTGCACTTCCCAGAGTCTTTGAAAACCATGGGAAAAAGCCAAGCGTCATTAGTTTTTGCGACATCAACATGATGATTGACAACCAAGTTAAGATATTCCAAGCAAAGCTTTGTCCAAGAATATCTTTAACATTGATAACACCACAAATAAGTAAAAGAGCCACGGCGATAAAACTAACCTGGGTAGCATCTATTCCAAATTCTGGTCCAACTAACCATAAAATAACTGAGAGTAAGAAAACGATTCCCATGATCTTTTCGGCAGCCGTCATTTTGCCAAGTTTTTTCAATTTATCGTCTGCCCAATCATGAGCATTAGGAGTTTCCTTAATCTTAGGTGGGTAAATTTTATATAAAATAAAAGGAACGACTAATAATGAAATCAAACCAGGAACAATTGCTGCTAAAAACCATTGCATCCACGAAATTGAAATGTTTTGCGTCTTTGCTATTCCAAGAGCTACCATGTTACCAGCTAAGCCGGTTAAAAACATAGTTGAAGTGACAATATTAACTTCGTACTCATTGAAAACCAGGAAAGAACCCATGTCCCGTTCTGTTCCTTTTTTAGGATCAGAACCCATTTCTTTTGATAAGTTATCAATAATCGGGTACATAATGCCATTAACACGCGCGTTGTTACTTGGAATACCAATTGCCAAAACAGTCTCAACTAAGGATAATGCGTAAGCTAAGCCTAAAGTTCTTTTACCAAAAGTTTTTACAAAGAAATAAGCAATTCTCTTACCTAATCCAGATTTGATAAAGCCAGCTGCCATAAACATGCACATTGCAACCATCCAGGCCGTCGAATTACCGAATCCCGCCGTAACTTCGTCCATTTTGAAGATACCGGTTAAGGTGGCAATTACAACAGCAATAATAGTTGTAGCCATCATTGGTAACGGCTTAGTCACACAAGCAACGATGGTTGCAATAAAAATCGCGAACAAGTGCCAAGCTGTGATATTGATTGCTGTTGGTCTAATCGGTGTGACTAGCCAAAGAATAAGGCCAATCCCCACTGGCAAGAGCCATTTTTTCCATTCAAATTTATCTAACATTTTTGTTTTCTCCTTAGAAAATTATTTGTTCGCCTTTTTAATAGCTGAACTAACAGCCTCTTTTAAAGCATGGGTTGTTGTGGAAGCACCTGAAATGGCATCAACAGCTGTTGTGTTTTGTTCCACCATTTCTTGTGGCAGACGAGCGATCGCAACAGCCCCAATACCTTCAGTCTCATGATTTTCCAAAACTTCAATGTTCTTAATTGTTTGGTCTTCATAAGTTACTCGGACCAGAATTCTGCCCCCAATGCCTGCTTTAGAAGAACCAAGATATTGATTCTTTTGCAAAACAATTTGGTTTTCGTTATTGCCATCGAGTAGGTCATTTATGTTCGGGAGAGTGCCTACACTTGCTGCTTTTGTCGTTAAACTTGGTAACTGTGCAACTTTTTCGCCAGCAATTTTACCAAAAATCAAACACTCTGCTAAATTGCCACCGCCTTGGTAGCGATTGGTACACATGCCACCAAGTTCACCAGCACTATACAAACGTCTAATCACTTTGCCGTCATTATTTAGAACTTGAGCAAATTCGTTATGTTGAGGTCCTCCTTGAGTATTTAAAACTGCTGGAGCTAATTTGACGGCATAAAAAGCACCATTAACGTTGAATTGAGCCATTGTTTCTGGGGCACGATTAAATTCAAGATCTTGCCCTTTTTGCACGAATTGATTAAATCTAGCAATTGTATTTACCAGATTTTTACCAGGAACTTTAATTTTGGTAGCCAAAGCTTCAACCGTATCAGCCTTAACGACCTTAGCAAAAAAGTCTTGGTACTTTAATCTTCCTTCTTCTTTTTCCTGCAGAAACTTTTGGTACTGGTTGTGATCAAAGACAAGCCATGCGTTATCGTATGCATGCGGCAAAAGATAATCACCGTGTTGGTAAATATGACCATGCCTAAATTTGGCATCCTCACGCATGAACCGTGTCCCATCATCGGCAACCGCAATAATGGAACCTTCTTTAACATTTTTCCAGCCACTAATTTGTCTTCCGCGAACATTGTCTTTTTCGGCAATTACGTAACTAGGTACTATGCCAAGAGACTCGTAATTACCCATATGCCACATCTTAGCACCAACTTCGGCAGCCATTGTAATGCCATCGCCTTGATTATATAAGGTACCCAATGGGGTCAACTTGCTAACATGCAGATAGTCTTGCTGCATCTGAGCATTATTTTCAAAACCACCAGTTGCCAGCACCACACCCTTTTTTGCGCGAATAAAATAGTGCTTGTGATTACGAGTAATTACTGCTCCAACAATTTCATCATTTTCAGGGTCCTGCAAAAGATGCTCAGCCTTTGACTTCAGCCAGACATTAATTTGCGAACTACGTGAGAGAACTTCTTGGCGAAGTATTTTCCATAAACCAGCATCAAAATCCTGATTATGCACCAAGGCAAAGTCAAAGGTTTCGGAACCATTATATTCGGGATACTCGCACAAATTATTTTTATTAGCCAAATGATCACCTGGCTGATAGTCTTTTGACCAAATAAACGGATCAATCCCCAGATACTTCTTAAAATAACTCGGCATTTGAACAAAGCCGTCCAAATAAGCATTTAAAGTAGGCTTATCAACATTGAATGGTGCGGCCAATTGCTGATAATAATTAGTTATTTTTTCTTTATTATGTGCCATTGCCACATGCTGAGCTGAATAGCGGGTATTACCGCCTTCGTGGCCATAAGGGGCAGCGTCTACAATTAGCACCCGACAGCCTTTATCTGCGGCAAAACGAGCAGCAGTTGCTCCAGCTCCACCAAAGCCTAAAACTAAAACATCATATTCTCCATCCCACTTAGTTTGTGCATCAATTTTCATTTTTCTTCTTCTTTACTGCTTCTTAGCATTTTTGATTGCTTCGTTAACTGCTTCCTTGAAGGCAGCACTTGTAGTGCTGGCGCCACTGACTGCATCAACATCCGTTGTCTGTGCAGAGAGCATCTTTTTGGTCAATACCGGTATTGCTTTGCCTCCTAAAGATGGTGTTTCTTTTTCCTGCAAAGTTTCGATTTTAGCAATTTTATTATCATCTAGCGTTACGCGAACAACGATTGGAGCATCGTTAATTCCGTTTTCACTAATACCAATGCCTTGATTTGCACCAGCTTCGTAATCAGCTGAAGTGGCGTGCGCATCCGACTTAAGGTCCGGATTTTCCGAAGCATTCGTAACAACATCTACTTCTGCCATTTTTCTTTTTGGCCAAGCTGCATTTTCACCAGCAATCTTACCGGAAATTAACAAGTCTGCGATACTGTTTGCGCCAATGTATTTTGTTGCAAAGATGTCGCCAAGTTCCCCTGCTTCATATAAGTGCGGAATAACGTTATTCTCCATATCAAGTACCTCGCATTTTTCATTTCTGCGAGCGCCACCATGAGTATGTAAAATATTATGTCTAATCGCAATGGCATAATAAGGCCCATTGCCAAAAGCACGCATTGTTTCAATTTTGCGGTTTAACACCATATCCCGTTTTGTTTCTGTTACTTGAAAATTAAAGTCAGCAACTGCTTCAGCTAATTTTGGAGCACTAATCTTTTCAGCTAACTCTTCGATCGAATCGGCTTTAACTGCATATGAAATTAACTGCTTAATTTGCTCTGCCTTGTCTGAAGAATCATTTGCTAGTTGATCATATTGTTTTTGATCCATAACTATGTGAGGATGATTTTGATTTGGCAACATAATCCAATTACCATGGTTATACTTATAACCGTGACGATCTTCTTCATCTTCTCGGTAATAACGCGTTCCGTCATCCCCAGCAACAAAAATACTGCCGTTAAATAGGCTTTGCCAATTGATCATGTAAGCAAACTTCTCTCTTGGCTTGCCCTCATTTAATGAAAAGCCATGAGAATCATAATTAGACATATGCCATAGCCTAGCACCAGCTTCGACAGCTAAATCAATACCCTTACCCTTATTGTATAAAGTACCAATTGGTGCTAATGACCCTTGGCCGAGAAAAGTCTGTACCATATCCTGATTATTTTCGAAACCGCCACAAGACAATACGACACCATTTTTGGCTGCGACATTTTGCACGATGCCATGGCGTTTAATCTGTACGCCAAGAATTGTTTTTGAAGCAGGATCCTGAATAAGATGTTCCGCCGGACTTGAAAACCAGACGTCAATTTGATCTAAACGTTCGTAAACTTTCTTCCGAAGTAATTTCCAAAAGCCACCATTGTACATGCCAGCCGTCATTGTTTGTGAGCGCATAGTAGCCGCATGATCATATTCGGGATATTCACCTTGTGGCCTTCTACCAGTATATTGGGCATCAATTCCAAAATATTTTTGTGAATATTCCTTCATTTGTAAAACATTATTTACAAAAGTATCTAAAGCTTTTGGATCGTATTTAAACGGATAGTAAGTTTGTTTATAATAATCACGCAAATCATCAAAATTATCGCTCCAGGCAAAGGCCCCACCGGCATAGCGGGTATTGCCACCTTCTTGACCTTCTGGCGCAGAATCAATCAATAAAACTTTTGCCTTTTGGTCAGCGGCAAATCTCGCCGCACCTGCACCAGCTCCACCGAAGCCAACCACGATTACATCATAGATTGCGTCCCACTTAAGAGTTGAATCGTAGATCATTATCTTACCTTCTCTTTCCTAAAAGATTACTTATACTTAATGAAATATATCCTTTAAGAAAAATTAAGTCCAATTTATTTTGCGCAGATTTTTCCTATACAAAAAATTCTAAAAGCATTGTCAAGTAAGGAATAATTGCAATTTCTTCTCAAGTTTAATATAATCAAAAAAGATGAGATTATAAAAGTTTTTAATTAATTAGGAGATAAAAATGAACGAAAAAGATCTTCTATACTTTTGTAAATTAGTAGAAACGGGTAATTATACAGCAACGGCTGCTCTATTCGAAGTAACCCAACCAACTATCTCAATGGCAATTAAACGGCTGGCTGATAAATTCGATGATCCACTTATTTTGCAAAAAAATAGAAAAAGCAAAATTACTTTGACAGATGCTGGGGAGCTTCTTTATGAAAAAGCTAAAATTCTATTACAAGATATTTCCAGCATTAATTATGATGTTAAACACGCTAGTGATAAGAAAATAAGGTTAGCTTTTTCTGGCGAGGCTGGCAATTCATTTATTGCTGATATTATTATGAAGTTTTATCAAGCCGGACTAACCGATTTAATTGACACTAATATTGAAAGATCCGCTGATGCATTTTCAGATTTAACTAATGGAGATGTTGACGTAGCAATTTATTCTTGGATGGTGCCAATTAATGATCCTGAATATTTTGTCCATAACCTCAAGAGAACTGAATTAGTTATTATTACTAGTTTGGATGATCCTTGGAAAGATGTCCACGAGATTAGTGCTTCTGATTTACGCAACCGCAAATTTGTCGCCCGTTCACGGGGCTATCTAACAAGAGAATGTTTGGAAGAAGTAGGTAAACTGGGTAACTTCTCACCAAATGTGATTTATACTGCGCAAACCATGCAAACGATGATTGACCTAGTAAAACGGAATGTTGGCATTGCGTTGGCAATGGAAAGCAGCCTTAAGGACGAAACTGGCGTTCACGTAATCCGCTTAAAGCCAGGTCAAAAATTATACGCTTATATGCAAATCGCAATGCGTAAAAGCTTTGTGCCGAACAAATACCAAAAGAAAGGTATTGAAATCTTGCGGCACTTTAAGCCTTAATCAGAAATATATTAATACATTTTGTAGACTAAAAAAACTCATGACCATACAGCTAAATCTAATTAAAGATTTGCTGTAGTCATGAGTTCTTTTTTTTAAGCTAAAATATTAAATAATGCTGCTGCTAGTGAACCACCTACAAGTGGTGCAATGATTGGAACCCAACTGTAGGCCCAATCAGAATTGCCTTTATTGGCGATTGGTAATAATTGATGAACCAATCGCGGTCCAAAGTCACGTGCAGGATTCAATGCAACCCCAGTAGGTCCACCAAGTGATAAACAAACTGAAGTAATTAAAAATCCAGCTAATAATGGGTTTAAGCCATCGGCTAAATCACCGTTAGTTAAGGCTAACAAACCATAAACCAGGATAAAGGTTGCAATTAACTCAGTAAAAAAGTTCCAAACATAATTTCTAATAGCTGGAGCTGTTGCAAAAGAAGTTAAAATTGCTTCTTCGTCCTTAGTTTCCGCCCAGTGCGGATAATAGGTTAGCCAAACTAAAACTGCCCCGACAATCGCTCCTAACACTTGAACTGCAAAATATGGTAATACTGCAGACCAAGGCAATTTATGAGCAATTGCCATCGACAACGTAACTGCCGGATTATAATGGCCCGGACAGAGCCATCGTGCACTGAACACGCTGAATGCAACGGCAAAGCCCCAGCCAAAAGAAACAACTATCCAGCCACTCCCTTTGGATTTAGACTTGTTTAGGTTCGTCCCGGCACACACGCCATCACCAAGTAAAACTAGCATCGCCGTGCCTAGAAACTCCCCAACCAATTGCATTGTAAAGTTATTATTCATATCCCTCTCCTACCTCGATTATTGTGCTACAATCGTAGTCTTGTGAAATAATTATCAGTAGTAAATTACTCCCGGGAACAAATATATAACTTTCTGTCTCTTTTGTAAATATCAAAATTGCGCGAATAAAGGCTTAACATCATTGCTTAACAACTAAAGGCTGTAATTGTTTTTCTATTTCATTAAGTGGGACATTAGCTTGAAGTAAACTAGCGGCAGTATAAGCCCCTTCAATAAGTGCTGTGTTATATAAATGAACTTTTTTGTCTGAAAACTCTACGGCCATGTCTAGGTTCATTTTGGCACTGCCTAAATCATAAAAAGCTAAGATTTCATCTGCCTGATTTTCGTTAAAAGCCTTAATAATTTTATCCATACTGGTGCCAATATCGTTGTCATTGGTACCACCAGCAAGAGTGAGCGGCACATCTTTAGCCACCTGCTTAATAAGTTTTTCAATGCCGACAGTTATTTCTGGCACATGAGAAACAATAGTTATTCCTAAAGTCATCATTATCCTTCCGTTTCGAGTAATGCTGTGAATAAGTAGCCACTTGATTGTGAACCTGGGTCAACATGTCCTTTAGAACGTTCACCCAAATATGATGCTCGACCTTTTTTGGCAATCATTGGAGCGGTACTTTTAACTGCAGCAGTAATTCTAGACTCGGTTAACTGGCCTTCTTTAACTTTTGGTACTAGTTGTGCCCAGACATCAACCATAGTTTTATCCCCTGGTTGTGCGCCACCGCGTTTTTCAATTCCATTTAACGCAGCTTCTAATAATTCGCCTAAATCTGTTGTAGTAGCACTTTTTTTAGCCATTTCCAAGAAAGCTGTTCCGTATAAAGGACCAGAGGCGCCACCAACTGTTGAGATTAAGGTCATTGCAATCTCCTTTAGAGCCTCTGACTCTGAAGCTGGAGGAGTAGTAGAAAGTTTTTTAACTACCGCTTGCATACCCCGATCCATATTAAAGCCGTGGTCACCATCTCCGATTGGCGTATCAAGATCACTTAAAAGTTGCTTATTTGCAGCTATTTTGGCAGCAAACTTTGTCATCCACTCAATTGTTTGATTGACAGTTAATTCCATTTAATTATTCTCCTTAATTTACCAAGCAATAGTTTCAACCGGAGTATTTAAATACTCGAACCATTTGTCATCTTGAATTTCAAGCATAGTAAGTGAAATCCCGGCCATGTCCAAAGAGGTCATATAATTACCAACCTTGGTAAACACAGGCTTAAGGCCTCTCTCATTCAGCTGGTTGAATAAGTCATTAGTAAAAACGTATTGCTCCATTAGCGGAGTAGCACCCATGCCATTCACCAGCACAGCATACTTTTTAGCAGAATCTAACTTTAGTTCGTTATCAAGTTTTCCTAGCAATTCCTTTACTAATTCATTAGCAGGTTTAATCTTTTCAACCCGATAGCCTGGTTCTGAATGAATTCCAACCCCATACTCAATTTCATCATCTTTTAACGTAAAACCTGGTTTACCCGTTTCTGGATTGGTAGCAGCCGAAAGAGCCACAGCAATTGTTTTAATATTTGGCAAAACTTGCTTGGCCAGTTCTTCAATTTCTGCTAGACTAGCCCCATTTTGAGCAGCTGCACCTAAAATTTTGTGCATCAAAATTGTTCCCGCAACACCGCGGCGACCCTGCGTATAGGTGCTATTTTCAACCGCAATATCGTCATCGACAACAATAGATTTAACTTTGATATCTTCCATCTCCGCCATATCCATTGCCATTTCAAAGTTCATAACATCGCCCGAATAATTTTTGATGATTAGAAAAACACCGTTTCCATGGTCAGCCGCTTTAATTGCGGCATAAATCTGATCTGGTGTAGGCGATGTAAATACTTGTCCGCATACAGCTGCACTTAGCATTCCTTTTCCAACAAAGCCTGCATGGGTCGGTTCATGGCCTGATCCACCTCCACTAACTAGGCCTACTTTACCCGTCATTGATGCTTCATTCGCACGCACCAATGCATCAGTTTGCGGTATTCGCCGAATATATTGCGGATATGCCTTGCTCATCCCGCTAACCATTTCGTCAACGACATCGTTAGGATTATCAATAATCTTTTTCATTACCAAAAGCCTCCTTTTTAGTTAAATCAGTTATAAATCAATTATAGCAATAAGCGCTTTCATAAACTATTGCTGAAAACAAAAAAACGAAGATTGCTCTTCGTTTTCGCTTTATTTAATTAATACTTGGTATCGTTTAGATCGATCATCATCCGGATGTTCAGCTGCATGACCACATGCGACAATGACACTTGCCTCGTAATCATCAGAAATACCTAAGTCTGCTAGCAATTTGTCATCAGTATTGAGAATTCTCGCCGCATTCATTAAATAAACTGAACCTAAATTTAAATCTGCTGCTTCAATCATAATGTTTTCAGCCGCTACGGAAGCATCACGTTGACCAAACATACTATCTTTCTTTACGTTAATAACAAAAAGAAGTGGTGCCTCATAACAAGCATTCTTGGTTAAAGTTTCAATTCGCTCAAGAAGAGAAGTATCTTTCACGACAGTCATCCGCATGTCTTTTGCTTGGTGCATTCCACACGGAGCCGCCTGAAAAGCTGCAATCAACTTAGTAATATCTTCTTGATCAACTTTTTCATCAGTGTATTTCCTAATTGCTACTCTTTTAAAAACAGAATCAGACATTAGCTGCATCTCCTTTTTAAAATGATGACCTAAATTGATTTAATTATTGAGCTATAATTTTACTACTTTTATGATTCAAATTTTCCCATCTGATGTAGTATTTATCAGTAATTTGAACATACTTTTTACCGTGAATCTTCTTGGCACTAATGACCATTACAGTCTTACCTTTTTTAACATAAACGTTAGCCTTGCGAACGCCTTTACTATTATAAACGTAAGACTTCTTCTTTACCTTATATTGGACTGCCTTAAACAACTTAACGTTTCTAACGCTAATATATTGATTCTTCTTATTGTTAAAACCAATTAAAGATTTGCCATTCGGACTTGCAAGACCGGAAACAAGAATTATAGTGCCCTTCTTTAACTTGGAATTTTTCACACGTTTACCATCTTTATCATAAACATATGAATTTCTCGTTAATTTAGCATACTTACCCATTAATGATAATGCTTTAGAAGAATCTGCCGTATTTTTACTTGGCTTCTTAGAAGTATCATTGCCGGCTGCTGGCTTAGTTTGATCACCGGTTGTTGGTGTCTTAGCAGTGTCTTGGCCAGTTGTAGGCTTGGTTTGATCACCAGTTGTTGGTGTCTTGGCAGTATCTTGGCCAGTTGTAGGCTTAGTTTGATCACCACTTGTTGGCGTTGTCGGGGTTGTCGTAGACGTACCCTTAGAAGAATCGCTGTTAGTGGTTGGCACAGGTTGATTAGTTTCTGCTGCCAATACTGGAGCTGCTGCACTTAAACTAAGTGATAACGAAGCAGCACCAACTAAACCTAAAATTGTTTTTTTGTTCATATTTACACCTCATTAAAATATCTATTTGTTTCTATTTTACTACTTTATGCCAAATTTTTCCTGTTAAAACTTAAATGGATTATTCACGTGAATATTAATAAGAAATTTTTAGTTTAAACTTATCTTGCAATATCTTATAAGGAATTAAAAACGGTTTTGCTTTATACTATTTAGGGGAACAATATTTTTTAATTAAGGAAGGCTGACATGAAGCAGAAAAAAAGCGACACAATTGAAATTTTAGTTACAATTGACCAAAACTACATTAAGCCACTTGAAGTAATGATGTATTCAATGAAACTTAATAATATGGAGCAAAATTTTTGCATTTGGTTAATTCATGATAATATTGCGGATTCTGCTCTTCGTAACCTAACGAAATACGGTGAACAAATTGGCATGCAGGTCAAGACCGTGGCAATGAATAATAATATTATTTTTCCTGACTCACTGTTAAATTTACATGATTACCCAAAAGAAATGTATTTTAGGTTATTATCTGGTCAAGTTTTACCAGCTAGTTTGCATCGGGTACTCTACCTTGATCCTGATATTCTAGTAATCAACTCACTGAGAAAGCTGTGGGAATTGGATCTAGCTGGCAACATGTTTGCTGCTGCTGTTCATGAGGGCTTGACCGATATTATGAGTTCAATCAACAATATTCGGTTAGGCACGACCACCGGCTACTTTAATTCAGGCATCATGTTAATGGATCTTGATGAAATGCGTAAAAAAGTCAAAATCGAAGACATCACGGCAGCAATTGAGAAAAATCATGATACGCTTATTCTGCCGGATCAGGATATTCTCAACTACCTTTATGGTGAAGATATTTTAAAAAT
This sequence comes from Lactobacillus panisapium, assembly GCF_019469265.1. Classification (NCBI taxonomy): domain Bacteria; kingdom Bacillati; phylum Bacillota; class Bacilli; order Lactobacillales; family Lactobacillaceae; genus Lactobacillus; species Lactobacillus panisapium. The sequence goes on from NZ_CP048268.1 coordinate 1,161,858, forward strand.
ACCTGAAACGCTTTGGAACTATGATGCTCGCGCATACTCAGTTTATTTAGCTAGAAGTACTGGCGATTGTAATATCGAGTGGGTTATGGAAAATACTTCAATCTTACACTTTTGTGGCAAGCCTAAACCTTGGCAAAAAGAGAAACACTCGAGATTTAAAGCTCTCTATCTCAACTATCAGCAAATGACAAACCGCATCTTAATGCAGCAAAAATAAATACGATATTTAGCCTTTTTCTATTGATGGAGCCAAGAACTGTGCTAAAATATAAAAAGTTGCCGAATATCAAGCGACACAAAGCATTACGTAATTTGTGTATAGTTAATCGCAAATAAGTCCTGCTTAAAAAAATTTATAGAAAAGAGAAGAAAATATGGCTTCAATTAATAAATCTGAACTTACCAAAGAAGTTGCAGCAAAAACTGGTCTTAAGCAAAAAGACGCAGAAAAAGTTATTGATTCTTTAATCGAATCAATCAAGGACAACTTGGCTAAAGGTGAAAAGGTTCAAATTATCGGCTTTGGTTCATTCGAAGTTCGTGACCGTGCTGAAAGAAAAGGTAGAAACCCACAAACTGGTAAGACCTTAACCATTCCTGCAACCAAAGTGCCAGCTTTCAAACCAGGCAAGGCTTTAAAAGACGCTGTTAAATAATTTAATTACAAGCGAAAAAAACAACAAGCAAAATTTGCTTGTTGTTTTTTTGTTGTCCTATTCTACCTATTTTGGTGGTTCAATTTTTTAGCTAAAAAGTCACCGGTAATTTGCACAATAAAGATTAAGATAATAACTAGAACTGTGGCTGCAAAAGTCACATCGTTATCGAAACGCTGGTAGCCATAAGAAATGGCCGTATTACCTAAGCCACCGGACCCGATAGCACCAGCCATCGCGGTTAAGCCAATTAAGCTAATGATTGTCACTGTTGATACTCTAGCCAATTCTGAACGAGCTTCGTTTAAGTAGACATTAAAAATGATATCCCAGGTTGTTGCTCCTAAGCTTTGCGCTGCTTCAATTTTTCCGTGATCAACACTTTCTAAAGCCACCTGAACTTGACGAGCATAGAAGGGAAAAACTCCAAGTGATAATGGAACCAGTGCAGCATTCATACCGATCTGCGTTCCGACTATTAATTGGGTAAACGGAGCAATGAAGGCTAACAAAATAATAAACGGAATTGCCCGAAAAATTGAAACAATTTTATCACAAATATTAAACCAAAACTTATTTTGTCTAATTCCACCTTCTTTGGTTAAAACTAGAATTACTCCGAAGAGAATACCTAAAATGCCACCAAAGATTGCTGACCAAAAAGTCATAAATAAAGTTTGAAAAATACTAGTTCCCCAGCCAGTATCGCCGCCCCAGCCTAAGTTCACGACATTTGGAAAAATTTTACTAAACCAACTAATCATATAAATTCCCCTTTTCATTCAACCTAGTTACTGCTACTCCTTCTTCGGTTAAAAAGGCAACAGTCTGCTTCTGCTTATCGCTATCACCTTTGACCAAAACTAAAAGCGTACCGATTGGTTCATCATCTAGTAACTCGACGTTCCCATAAAGCATGCTAGTTTCGACACCAATCTGGCGGTAAAGGTCAATAATAATTGATTTGGTTACGTTAGCTAAACTATAAATAAGTTGGTAAATTGCTTCATGATCATTTAGCTTAGTTAAATTTAGCGACTCTAATGTGTTAATTACTTCTAGTGAGCCGCCTACAAAGCTCTTTGTTAAGCTGTTTTTCGGATGCAAGACTACATCACGTAGCGTACCGTTTTCAATGATTTTTCCTTGCTGCATTAAAGCAACTTTGTCACAAATCTTTTTAACTGCGCTCATTTCATGTGTAATCAAGACAATTGTAAGGTTGAGTTCTTCTTTTAATTTTTTCAGGAGGGTTAAAATCTGTTGGGTATTTTGCGGGTCAAGTGCACTAGTAGCTTCATCCGAAATGAGAATATCTGGTTCATTGGCTAAAGCACGTGCAATTGCAACCCTTTGCTGCTGCCCACCGGATAATTGAACCGGGTAAAAATCTGCCTTTTCCTTTAAATCAACTAATTCTAACAGTTTTAGGGATTTTTCCTCTATTTCCTTATCTTTTAAGCCAGAATGCTTTAAAGCAAAAGCAACATTTTCAACTACGGTAATTTCGTTAAGCAAGTTAAAGTTTTGAAAAATCATTCCGATTTTCCTACGCTCCAATTGCAGATTCTTGTTAGAAATCACCTGCTTACCGTCTTTGACAAAATCTGTGCCATTAACTTTAATGTTCCCAGCCGTTGGTTTTTGTAATAAATTAATTGTTCTAACTAAGGTTGACTTACCTGCCCCAGAAAAGCCAACAATACCGTAAATATCACCTTTTTCAACGGTTAGGCTGACATCATGGACTGCATGCACTATTTTTCTTTTTTTATCAGCGAAATCAACGTTGACATGTTGCAACTCAATAATACCCATTAAATTTTCTCCATTCACTTAAAAACTAATTAAAACTTGATGTCCCAAGCAGTTTTTTGCATGTCACCGTAATATTTCTTGTCTAAGCGCTTAGTTTCTTCGGTTTGGTAGGCCTTCACAACGGCGAGGTAATCTTTATTCTTCTCCTCACCTTTACGAGCACAGATGATGTTAACCCATTTTAATGAATCCTTGTTAACCGGCTCAACAAAGATTGTTTGTTTCTTACCTAAACCAGCGGGACGAGCAAAGTCATTATTAACAACTGCGGCATCAACTGAGTCAATTACCCGACCACATTGATCAGCATTTATTTCTTTAATTTTTAGGTTTTTAGGATTTTTCACAACGTCAGCAACAGTAGCTAATTCCTTGCCTTTACGCAGTTCAATTAAACCGGCATTTTTTAAAACAAAAAGTGCACGGGATTCGTTGCTGGCATCATTTGGAACTGCAATTGTAGCACCTTTTGGTAAGTCGCTCAGTTTGTGATATTTCTTGGAATATAATCTGATCGGATTAATTTCTGTGCGGCCAATTGCCACTACGCCGCCCTTATTCGCTTTATTCCACGCTTTCAAAAAGGCATAGTGCTGAAAGGCATTTAAGTCAATATCACCATTTTTAACGGCTTTATTTGGCTGGTTGTAATCGGTAAAGTTCTTCACTTTAACCGTTACACCGTATTTCTTTTTTGCAGTAGCCGCAACATGATTCCAAATATCTTCCTTTGGCTTAGTTTCACTAACTATTCCCACAGTAACCACATGGTTGCCACCCTTTTGACTATTATTAGGTTTGGGGCCAAAGCTAAACCACCCAATCACAATCACAACTAAAGCGACGATTACGCCGATAACAATATTTCTTGTCTTCTTCTTCGACATTACAGAACCTCCAAAGTTCAACAAAAAAAGCACTCATCCCTAAAAATAAGGACGAGTGCTTCGCGATACCACCTTTAATTTGTTTATTACTCACGTAATAAACCTCAATAGCTATCTATCAATAGCTTGCACAAATAACGGATGCAACTCCGCCGAAAGCTAAATATCACTAACGGTCATCATTTCAAGCCCATGTTCATTATTCCTTGTCTGCTAACTCTCACCAAAATGTTAGCTCTCTTTATCAACTTGGCAAATAACTACTCTGCTTTTCAAGATGTATTAATTATTTAATTGTTTATTAATTTAGCACCTAGTTTTAGTTCTGTCAACCACGTTTAAAATTATTTTTGCTGATGCTTGTGAAAATTCTGATATTGATCCCAATTATCACGCGCGACCACAAAGGTAATGATTGCCATGCCAATTACTTGCCACCATAAGTTAGGATTGATCATTTCAGCTTGAATAATACTATTAACAAGGATCAGGATACTGATCACTAAAACGATTACGCTTATGATCATCTTCTTCATTTCGTTTCTCCTTTCTAGCATAAGTTAAAAATTCATATGAATATTTATTTTGATCATCAGGTAAATGAGTCTCTTTTTTTATTAACTCAAATTGCGAATAGTCAATGGTCGGCATAATCGTATCACCAGCAAAAACAGCTTTTATTTCCGTCTTTTCTAAATAATCTACTTGCTTTTTCAATGCTTGGAAAACCGATGTACCCCCGATAACAAAAATCTTTTCATCTTGATGTGACTTAAGCCAATGCTTTAATTTATTTAACGAAGATAATATGACAACTTGGTTATTGTGATCAAATTTGTGTGCCACTTCGCAACTACTTGATAAAACAATATGTTGTCTATTAGGTAGCAGTCTAGGTAAGCTAGCAAAAGTTTTACGGCCCATAACGATTGGGTGACCAACTGTTAACTTTTTAAAATGTTCCAAATCCTTAGGTAAATACCAAGGTAAATGCCCATCTAGACCAATTTGATGTTTCTCATCCTCAGCCCACACAAAAATAATCATTAATGCACCTCTAGTTTTATTATACAGCTTTATTCTCGTTATTTATATCTTTTACCTTTAACTCGACCAATTAACGTAAAACAGCAAAAAATTAGCTAGGCAACAGCTTGTCAAAACCCTAAATTTATTTTTCCTGATTTAGCAGTATGCTATAGTAAAATAGTAAAAAGTATACAAGCATGAGGAGAAATGAAATGACTAAAAGTGCTGCAGATTTTTCAGATGAAAATTTTAACCGAATGAAAACAATTGAAGCGGATTTAGTCCGCAATTTACAAGAAGTTGTTAAAGACCCTAGCACAGAAAGTAAATTGAGTGATGCCATTTTCACAGATCATCAAAATTGGCTGAAAGTCATTATGCCAAACTATTCAACTGAAATTCATTTAGGAATTGTTAACGGCTATGAAAGTGATGAACGCTACCAATCATATTACGACGACAAGGCTGGTAAAGGGGCTACTAAGATACTAATTAAAATTGTCAAAGATCATTTGCAAAAATAAAAGGTGAAATCTTCTAATTAGAGGATCTCACCTTTTATTTTTTTAATGGAACCAACTAGTGTGCTTGTCAGTAAAAGCTAGCAGGTCATTACTTAAATATAGAATATACGTGAAAAATAACGTTAAATTTGCGTCACCCTGAAAAGCAGTAACACCCCACAGAATAATCGCAAAGATTCCTTGAATTGACCAAAAGTAGTACTGTTCCCGAAAACGAAACGTGCAAAGGACTGAGCCAGTGATGCCAATTGCACCGGCGATTGCATCAATCCATGGCCTTGGACTAATAAAGATTTTTGTGTCCATTAAGTAAAGCAGACCCGTTACCACGATAAAAAAGCAAACTGTATAAACCCACTTGGATAAATTGAGCCCCCTAATATGTTTTTCTGCATCTTTTGTCCAAGCTGGTAAAAATAGCACGGGCAAGTCTAATAGAAAAATATAGGCTGCCTGCAAAACAACATTGGCATAATTTTTAGCATATATCGAAACAATAATGTAAATAATTGATGATAATAAGCCCAATACACCGTTAATCGGTCTTGCATTAGTAATAGCCAACGTACACGTAAAGCCCATGATAGCTGCAATCATCGTCACAAACGCAATTAAATCAATTGGTGAGGAAATTGTCGTACCGATAATGACGCCGATCCCTAGCATCAATAGCATATAAGTTTTAAAGCTCCAACCACGCATTTGACTTACATACCATTTAATACTAAATAAATTATTATTAGGTTGAAATTTCATTAATACCGCCCTATCTATGTCTTTATTTGTGTGCAAACACGAAATCTATCATAGCATTTAATTCGTAAATCCAAAATTATTCTGACTTGAACAATTTATTGCTTATCTGTAAAAACTAGCTTTAATAAAAATGGGGCAATCAAAGTTGTTAAGATAATGACTCCCACCACTAATGAATAAGTAGTAGAAGTTAAAAAGTGCTTTTGCCTGCTAATCTGGGCAACAATCAAGGCCATTTCACCACGCGAAACCATTCCTGCCCCGATTTGAATTGAACTCAAAAAGGAAAAACCAGATAGTTTAGCACCAATACCAGCACCACCCCATTTAGATAAAATTGCACCAATTAAAAGTAGTACAAATAACCCAATATTTTGCCAGATTCCAGTTAACGTCATCTCAAGTCCAATACTGATGAAAAAAAGCGGAATAAAAAAGCCATAGCCAATGGTCGTAAAATTTTCTTGCAGTTTCGCTTTTTCATTTAACTGGCTAAAAGCAAGTCCGACAAAAAAGGCACCAATCACATCGCTTAAGCCAACAAATTCTGCACCAAAAGATGCTACTAAAATCATAACTAATAACAAAAGGACGTTAGCTGCCGGCACAGTAATCTTAGTCCACAATTTAACCAACCTTGGTGCTAGCCAAAAACTACCAATGATTAGTACTATTAAATAGCCTATCTGACAAAATATGTGCCATGCTAATTCATATTTTGCTGTAGTTACTGGCCTTTGCGTGTTAAACAAACTGCTTGCGATGCTTAACAACAAGATTGATAGTATGTCATCAACTACAGCCGCGCCGAGAATGGTCATCCCTTCCTTACTTCTAAGACAACCTAATTCCTGTAAAACAGCCACAGAAATTGAGACTGATGTCGCCGCAAAAATTAATCCCAAATAAAGACAATCAATTGGCGCAAAAGCAAACAATAATCCTGTTAAATAAGCAACAATTATTGGTACAATCATTCCCATCAGTGCCACAAGCAAACTGGGGTACCAAAGCTTTTTTAAAATAGTCAAATCACTTTCAAGGCCAGCTAAAAACATCAGCAAGATAACGCCAATTTCCGCTAAATTTTTAATTAGTGAAGTTGGTCTGACCCAATTTAAAAATGCCGGACCAAGGATGACACCTGCAATTAATTGGCCAATCACGGCAGGCAGCTTACTCCTTACGCTAATTTGCCCACCGATTAGGGCGAATAATAAGATTAAAATTACTAGTTTTATTTGTTCCATTTTTCCTTCAACTTTCACACAAAAAAGACTTCCAAGAAGTTACCTAGGCAACCCAAACCTAGGAACAATTCTTGAAAGTCTTGAACTCCAACCGAAAATTTTTTAATTTTTTAATTATTATAACGAAAGAAACTTAATTTTGTAAATCCTTTTTTGCTTTTCCTTCATAAGCCAATTTTTCATTTTCATAAGTAAGCAGCTGATCATCAAAATGTGTGACTTTAAAATCAAGGTAATCAATCGCTTTTTGTAAGTTCATTGCTTGCTTTTTTAGTTCTTTTAGCTGAGACACAAGTAGTTTTTTACGCTCTTTAGGTGGCTGTTTTTGCTGATATTTAGCCACAAATTCTTGCAGTCTTTTAACCGAAACACCAGCTTGACGTAAAGCTTTAATGTAAAAAATCCAATTTTGATCATATTCGCTATATTCACGATAGCCGTTAGTGTCCCGCCTAACTGCTGGTATTAAACCGCATTTCTCCCAATAGCGTAGTGTATCCTTTGATAAATTAAACTGGGAGCTAACTTCATTAATATTCAAAAAATCTCCTCACATCAGCGAATCATATTATAAATACGTTCAACCGCAGCCGGATCGCGATGATCAAAAAATTGGCTTTGTCGTTTATCTAACCCGTTGATTTTGGTCATTTCTTGATCAGTTAAAGTAAAATCAAAAATATTACTATTTTCCACAATTCGCTCACGATGAACAGATTTTGGAATAACAACTATTTTTCTCTGAATTAGCCATCTTAAAATCACCTGTCCCACCGATTTATGGTGACTCAATCCAATTTCTTGTAGAAGTGGGTTACTAAAAATCTGGTTTTTCCCTTCTGCAAATGGTGCCCAAGCTTCTGGCTGAATTGCTTTGTCTTGCAAGAATTTAACAGCATCTTGTTGTTGCATCCAAGGATTAATCTCAATTTGATTAACGGCTGGTCGTACGTGATTATACAAAGCCAAATCCCAAATTCGGTCAGGTTCAAAATTCGATACACCAATTGCACGACTCATCCCAGATTCATATGCTTCTTCCATTGCACGCCAAGAGCCGTAAACATCACCATAAGGTTGATGAATTAAGTATAAATCAAGATAATCTAACTGCAACTTTTTTAATGATTCATTGATTGCTCTTTTAGTGGCTTCATATCCTGTGTCCTGGACCCATAATTTAGTAGTAACAAAAATATCTGATCTTGTTATTCCGCTCTTCTTAATTGCTCGTCCTACTGCTTCTTCATTTCCATATGAGCTAGCTGTATCAATTAGCCTGTAACCTGCATCCAATGCTGTCAAGACAGCCTTTTCTGCCTCCTTATTGTCAGTAATTTGGAAAACACCAAAGCCTAAAAGCGGCATTTCAATTCCATTGTTTAATTTAACTGTTTCCATGCGTATTCCTCAATCAACTATGTTTAATAATTTTGCAGTTATTATAAACCTTGGAGTGCAGACCAATGCAAGAGGAGTAAAAAGTATTCCCAATGTGGCTCAGATTAAACGTAATAAGGCCAACGAAATTACGCCCACCAAAACGATTACCAATAACGATTTACTAATTAAGGCAACAATAAAGGTGGGTAGTGATGCCAAAACATAATCCACATTAACTTTGGGAAGATGTCCTAGACTTGGCGTAAATAAACTACTAAACCAAAGAGATGCCATGATTACAATTGGTACAAATGATAGAAATTCAACTATTATTTTAGGTAAAGTAAATTTTTTTAATAAAACAAATGGCAAAATTCGCGATAGCCAAGTGGCAATTCCGCAGCCAATAATTGTTAACATTGTGTAGTTAGAAAAAGACATGTTTCACTACCATCCCCAATATGCACCCTAAAATTGTCACCACAAGAATAACTAACTGTTCAGGTAAAATAATCATGCATAAGTAAGTTAAAACCATTGTTATCAAGACTACTGTCACCTGTAAAGCTTGTTTCATTTTTTTATCACTAATTATCTGTAGGTACAATAAACCAATAAACATTGCTACAATGGCAAAATCTAAGCCCAATCTTTGCGGATTGGTAATTAAGCCCCCGAGAAATGCACCTAAAGCAGTTGCAATTACCCAAGTCAAATACGAAATAGTATTAGTCGTATTCTGCCAGGTAAAAGTCAGCCGATCGCCTGTATAGTTTAATTTGTTCACCCCAAGTGCAAAACTTTCATCAGTCAGCAAGGTGCCGATGGCTATTCCCTTACCTACACTATCTTTTTTAAAATATGGTGCCAATGTAGTGCTCATTAAAATCATTCTGGAATTAATCAGAAAGGTCGCTAGGATGATTGACAAAATCGGGCTCCCTGCCGCAAGCATACTTACTGTAGTAAACTGGGCGGATCCGGCATAAATAATAATTGACATTAAGCAAACTGTTAAGATTGAAAATCCACTCGCGCGGCCAATGATGCCAAAAGCAGCAGCAATTCCTAAATAGCCAAATACTGTTGGGATTGTTTCAACAAATGCGGCATGTCTTGATAAAGAGTTATCCATCTACTCATCTACCTTTCCCTTTTTCTTAAAAACTATTTGCATAAAATAGTGTAAACTAGGTTTAACTAGCAAAATTATTTGAACCTAAGCAAAAGCAAGTTTAATTTGCTACAATAATCTTTTGTTCAATATATAATAATTATGTTCAATATATTAGATTTAACAAAGTTTACGACGAACTTTAGATAAAGTCAATTACTTTTTAAGGAGAAGCTAATTGGAAATTAATCAGATTATTGCCCACAATGTTAAGTTTTACCGGCTTAAAGCCGGACTAAATATTAGTCAGCTAGCGGAAGCTGCGGGTATTAGTAAAAGTATGCTCTCACAAATAGAAGGTGGAACAACTAATCCGACAATCAACACAATCTGGAAGATTTGTGCTGGACTTAATATTCCCTATACTCTTCTTTTAGAAGATTCTGACCTTAATAAACCAACAATTATTCAAAAAAGTAAAATTCTGCAGCAACATTCCGCCGATGGTCATTACCGGATTTTTAATTATTTTCCCCAATCAGTTCATCGACGCTTTGAGCTTTTTCAAATGGAGCTAGATCCACATTCACAATATAAATCTGTTGGGCATTCATCAAATTCCGAAGAATATGTAATGGTAATAGCCGGAACATTATGGATTACGGTCAATAATCAGAAAAATCTGTTGAAAAAAGATGACACCATCTTCTTTAATCCAACCAATCCCCATATCTACTCCAATGAAACTAATGTAATCGCAAAGGCCGTTATTATTAATAATTATTACTAATTTATTTACAAATCTTGTTTTAAGAACTATCTAAAAGAAAAATCACTTCTGATAATGAAGTGATTTTTTTACTTGTATATTTTTTGGTTCTAGTTTTAGTTGATAATTAAAATTTTACTTTCCTTGTTCGTCACGGTCTTTAAATACTTGTTTAGCTACATTAACAGCATTTAAAACTTTAGGAAAGCCAACATAAGGAATGGCTTGGATGAAAGTCTCAATTACTTCTTCTCTAGTTAATCCAACATTTAAAGCACCATTGATGTGAACGTTTAATTGTGGTGCAGTATCGCCTTGTGAAAGCAAACTAGTAATAGTAATCATTTCTCTTTGCTTTAAGTCTAAAACACCACGATCATAAATATCGCCAAATGCGAATTCAATAATGTATTTACCAACATCTTCTGGCAAACCTGCTAATGAATCAATGACTGCTTGACCAGCTTCTTGATCAACTTTAGCTAAATTCTTTAAACCAGTTTCGTAACGATTATTTTCTGCCATGTTATTCTCCTTTTCGCTAATTCAAATTACTGCTATAGAATAAATGCTGGAGTATACTCCACGTCAACCACTTTTTTTAGGTTGACACAAAAAAAGTTGAATGTAATTATTATCTTAAAAAACAGATGAGAAGAGATAAATATTATGCAATATTCTATTGGTCAATTTTCTAAATTATGTGGTCTGTCGATTGATACGCTGCGATATTACGAAAAGCAGGGATTAATATTTTCAAGCCGCGACAGAAACAACCGTCGTGTATATACAGATAAAGATATCAACTGGGTCAAGTTTATTCTTAGACTGAAGAAAACCGGCATGAGTATTAAAAAAATGCAGGAATACGCCAAATTGCGTTACCAGGGTGACGAAACAATTCCACAAAGGTTGGTCCTTCTTTTTGAACAATTGGATTTATTGCATCAAGAACAGGATCAACTCAATGAAGATATTAAATTTATTGAACATAAAATCAAAATTTATCTTGGACTAGCTAAATGATAAAAGAGTAATAAATCTGCTCTTGTCTAAATTCGATAATAGTGCAAATATATCAATATAGCTTTAGTTTGACTGCAACTAAGATTAAGTATCGGCAAACTATTGTTTATAACAAGATAATATTAGTAATTAAATTAGGAGGTCTATATGAAACGGAAATCTTTACTAATGTCATTTTTAGTCATTTTTGGCGTTTTGTTATCCCTGAATGTTTTTGGGCGAAACGTTCAGGCAAAATATTGGAAAGAATATTACTTTAAGCCGCGCGAGGTCAGAGTAATTAAGCCAGTCAAAATTTATAAAATGAAAATTGCTTATCCATTATATAAGACCCATGCGGTTGCTTCCAAAATACTGCGAAAAGGTCAAAAAGTTCATATTCGTGATGTTGCTAGTTACGAATGGCTGGTAACTCATAAGGGTTGGGCTAACGGCTATTTTAAAGCTCATGGTAAATATTTCTGGCAATGTCCGAAAGCTAAGGGCTGGTATAAATTAGTCAGATAGATTACTACTGAAAATAAAGAGCGTTTGTAGACACTCTTTATTTTTATAGCTAGGTCTTTTAAGAAAAGTGAATGTAATTACTTTAAAAGCACATTCTTTGGACAGCTAGCCCGATTTAGGTATATGTCCCATGTCTTGGGAAAAAAGTGGTTTTTACAAACAAGACCTAGGAAATATTTGACCTATTTCAAGTGAGTAGTCATTGTGGCTATGAGTTTAGTCAAAATATTAGCGATAATTAAAAATCTTTTTGAAGATTTAATCGAGTTGTCTGAACTTTTAGGCATCTTTAAATATAAGTAAGGAACATCTGGCATTATGAAGCAACTAGGAAAAATAACTTTATCTTTATTAAAAGCCATTGGTTTCTTTATCTGGTTTCTGTTCTCCTTTATTTTTATGGAGGCGCCAACACTTGCATATATAATATGTGACAATGAAACAAGGAACAATGTCAATATTTGGCACCATGTATTGGTTCTGATAATTGGCTGTCTAGTTGGTTTTGTGTCTGTTTATCCGCTTTATAAAAAAGTTAACGGCACGCCGATCTGGTCAATCAAACTAAGCATAAAAAATCTACTGATTTCCTTCGGTTTTGCAATATTGTCACTTTCTATCCAAGTGTTAATTGGAAATATTGTGAATGTAGGCAATACAGACGATGACTTAATTAGATTACTTCACACTCAACTAGGCGCGATTGTTTTTTTCACCTTGGTTATATCGGGTCCTATATTTGAATCATTGCTATTTCAAGGTAGCTTACAAGGTGGGATCTTCAAAAAGCTTAATCCTTGGCTAGCAGTTCTTCTCACTAGTCTGCTTTTTGCTTTTGCCCATGGAAACATGCTCTCATGGGCAACTTTGCAAATATTTTTTACTGTGTTAAGTTACTCACTAGTATATTTAATAACTAAAGACATTAAAATGGCTATTTTTTGTCATGGCTTACTGAATTTAATTATTTGGATATTCAGATTTTTTTGATGTAAAAGCTAAAGAAAAAAATATTTATAAGCAAAAGGGCTGAACCAGCTAGTTCACCCTTTTTTGCTTTCCCCAAAAAATCTTTTTGTTCAATAAAAAGCAAGTACTTGCTTGCATTAAAAAATTAAAGATGCTATTCTACACCAAACACAAAATAAAAAGTGAGGTTAAAATTATGAATTTCAAAAAATTTATCAGCAGTCGCGGAACTGTAATTGCACTGTTGATTACCGTTATTTTTGGTGGACTAGTATTCTGGATATATGATTCAGGGTATAAGAATATGCCAAGCAAGATTAAAGAATTGCCTATCGAAATTATTAATCAAGACCCTGACAGCAAGGACCTGGCTGAAAATATTAAAGCTAAAGCTCCGTTCAAACATGTAAAAATTAGTTCTGATCTCAAAAAAGGAAAACAGAATCTAGATCAGCGAAAGAGTTACCTGCTGATAGCAATTCCAGCACACTTCAAGCACAACCTTTTACATGGCAAAAACGTTAAAGTAAAATTTTATCTTAATGATTCAAACCAAATGTCGGTAAGCAGTTCTTTGAATGCGGTAGCCAATAAAATGGGCCAAGAAATTGACAAGAAAATACAAGTTCAAAGTCAGACAATTAAAATAGCCAAGCCACAGCTAGCTAAATTGCAATTAGAGCTAAATAAGCAAAAGGCAAACGCAGAAATTGAAATAAATACTGCTCGACGCTCAATTGCTCAAGCACCCAAACAAATGCAGCCAGCTTTAATTAAAAAGCTAAAAACGCAAACCGCTTCTAGACAAAAACAAGTAGTAAAGAAGGCTTTGAAGCAAAAGCAGCAAATCATTTCTCAAAGCAAGCAAAAGGCACTAGCACAACAGAGTAAAACTTCTTCTTTTACTATTCAGCACCGCAATTCTGTTCCGAAGGGTTTAAACAATGCCCTAGCCCCTTTCTTTATCAACATCACACTTAATTTAGGAACGCTCATGGGAGCACTACTTCTTTATGGTGTATATGCTAAATTTGCGTCTAAAATCGGCCGGTGGAAGTCATTTGCATATTTGGAATGTACTTATTTACTGATAGCATTTTTAGCGAGCCTAATTGTGAGTGCGATTGATCTTAAAATTTTACCAGGATCCATGGCAAATTATTCGAACATCATGTTTGGCCATACATTGGCAATTTTCCTTTACTACAACTTCAACACAATAGCACTTCTACTATTAGGACAAATCGGAACTCCGATTAATATTATTTTGACAATGATTCAAGTCGTT